>JAADGI010000030.1 GCA_013152415.1 Gammaproteobacteria bacterium
CCTTAATCCGGGAAAGCAAAAGATAGAAATTGAGGAAAACAAGGCGGCATAATTTTAAACTTTAGGCGACAACTCTCTTGAAAAACGCCGCACCGCAAGCAATGGGTAGTAGAACGGTTGGCAGTGTTGTCCGAGGTCTTCGCCATTGATCTTTGTGCCTACGCAGTCATGAGCAATCACTACCATCTGGTGGTACACATTGATAATGAACGTGCCCAGGACTGGATGGACCAAGAGGTGATAGAGCGTTGGAGTTGTCTGTATAGCATCCCGGTGCTGGTTGCCCGTTATCAACGTGGTGAGACCACCACGATGGCCGAACAAGACCAGGCTCGGGCCATTATTGGCCTCTGGCGCGAACGCTTGACCAACTTAAGCTGGTACATGCGCAGTCTTAACGAGCATCTGGCCCGGTTGGCCAATGCCGAAGACCAATGCAAGGGCCGATTCTGGGAGGGCAGATTTAAAAGCCAGGCCCTGTTAGATGAAGCCGGTCTACTGACCTGTATGGCCTACGTAGACCTCAACCCCATTCGGGCCGGGATGGCGCAACGACCGGAAACCTCTGTCTTCACCTCGATCTACCAGCGCATCCAGGCCTTATCCACTCGCCCAGACCGATCACCCAGCAGGGCCAAGCGCAACAACAAGCCAAATAAACGCCGGCCTCTCTCCCCGCTATTGGCGACCTTCTGTAACCGCAACAACGCACCGGCCCACACCCTTCCATTTGCACTTAAAGACTACCTGGAACTGGTCGATTGGACCGGCCGGGCAGTACGTGAGGACAAACGGGGTCACATTCCGGCACACACCCCACCTATCCTCAGTCGTCTAAATATCGATCACCAACACTGGCTCTCTCACATGCAGTCCCATGGCGATCCATTTAACCGCGTGGTGGGCCGAGTAAAAGGCATCAAAGATTATGCCGAACGCTTGGGCCAACGCTGGTTGTGCGGCATGAAAGCCAGCCAGCAGTTATTCACATAGCCAGAGTGCAACCCATCCATTATCGTCGATAGAGCTGATACCATCAGTCGGCAGGTTAGGGCCTGACTCAGGCTTCAAGGTACACTCTGTAAAGCCCATTCTTACCCCGTTTTCAAGCACCTCACCTCTACTACCGTAGCCCAACATTCAGTGCGCAGCTTCACAGGATCGTAATGGTGCGGTGGGATGGAATAATTAAATTATGGGTGTCCCTTTCTTTGCTTTGTTCTTTCTTTGGATCAGTCAGTTGGTAGCGTAAAGTAAAATCGAGCACCTTGATCTCCATCAGAGACAAAAGATAGGGTGCCTTGATGACGATCCTCAATAATCTCTTTGCAAGATAACAGCCCCAGGCCCACTCCATCCTCTTTAGTCGTCACCGTCTCGGTAAATAACAAGGATTTCAGCTCTTCGTCTATCCCCGGCCCTTGATCTTGCACAGCAACCTCAATCTTTCCATCAAGCTGCAACACAGAAATAGTAATGGTGTCTCCTGGCGCACTGGCTTCTGCAGCATTGATAATTAAATTGTGCAGGACACGGCGTATATCCATGCGATTAAATTGGCTCATGGCTACGGGTGCGTCAACCCGAAGCTGGATACTAATATCATGCAACCGGGGATGTCTGGCATAATCGCTAACCGACTCTTCTACCAACTCCACGATAGAGGCCCGTTCCAATTCATACTTTACGTTAATTTTTTTAATACGACCAAGACTCTGGCTGATCAGGCAGGACAACTCATCGGTCACTCGCACCACCAGTGCCAACTGATTGCGTAATTGTTCTAATGAGGGCTCATCGGCTATTTCTCTAGTGGCACCATTCTCTATTCTCTCGACCTGGTCCTCAAAAAATCCCTCTACCAATCCCAAAGGGGTCAGACAATGACGCATATCATGGGCAAGGATGGACATGCTCTTGATATCAGCGGAGATAATTTGCAAATCATTCCGAATCCGGCTTGATAACGTCTGAATCATTGACCGTAAGGCCATAGGTTCTGCAGTCAAATATTGGTCGTACTCAAATCGAGATACTTCGATAAGCAGTGTCTCGCTCAGCGCCTTGGCAGAGGCTGAGCGTGGCTTGGAATCTATAAGGGCCATTTCTCCCAAATAGGCGCCAGGTCCAAGCTCGGCAATTTGCCGATTACGCTTGTACACCATCATCTTACCCATCAATATGAGATACATACTGTCTTCGGTAGAGCCCTCTTGAAACAGAATATCTCCATTATTGAGATAGGTCTCGTTACACTGCTCACATAACACGCGTAGTGTCGCCTCTTGAAATGACTTAAAGAGGTCTATTTCCTTAAGCAAGACCAGCTTATCTTCAATGTCCATGCAAAGATTCATTGCGACATTGTCCTGATCACATTAAACGAACTAAGCTGCTTTGCCATAATCTACATCCCCGAGGAATTTTAAGTGCAGCACCTGGCCGGGCAGACAACTGCTGGCTACCAGCAGCATGGTATCGGACAGTGTACTAGCCAACACAACAGTCCATTGTTATGGGCGTAACATAAACCGCCTTCCGGCATAACTGAGCACGACACCATCGGCCTGGATTTGTTCCAGGCGTGGCCCATCCTTGACCCGTTGACCCTCTCTATACATCTGTAAATCTATCATCACAAAACGACGCTTGGGATCTTGTGAATAGGAAACAACATTTAGAACCAGATCGGGAAGCTGCTTTCGATATTCCAGGGGGAGCTCCGCCAAGTCTACAGGGATACCTACCCCCTCTGAAGGCTCCGATTCTTCATGGACTTTCATACCCACATCTGGAACGGCCTTGGCTTCGATCTGTTGCTGCCCCTTTAGCCCATCAGAAAGCGTCAACTTCTGGGGAACCCCCGACTCGGGTCCAACCGGTCGAGGGGAAGATGGTGACTGGATTGTGGTCAGATTGCTTTCGGAGTTAGGGATGGGACTGTTGATTACATAATAAACACCAACAATCAGCACTACTGCCAACACCGGGATGATCCACCACCACAACCTCTTACGACGATCTGTAAACTGGACCTCGGCGGTGGAGAGGGTGGGAACCTGGCCTAGCACGCGCTCGCGTTCAGACTTTCGTAATGCATCAAGGATATAAGACATCTGTCTAACCGCTGCGCATTGCCGACTTCGTGAGCACCGGGATGACCGGGCTATGCAAAGCGGTATTCAAATGGATCAAGGTCTCAATATCCACAATCCCATCATCACGCAGGGAGCGGCCCCTCTGGAATGAGATCACCCTGAGCTTGAGTGCGTTATCAAAATAGCGGCCATCGTCTGTATCGGCAGTGGGGGCATCGATTCTCTCATCCAAACCATTCAAGCGCCTACGCAGCCACAGCACCTCATCGGAATAGGTGCCTGGAACGATCTGTTCCACCCCTGCGGGTGATGACCACACCAGAATAAATTCCCCAAACCAATAGGGCTCAAGGGCCTTGAGACTAATGGTCTGGGTGTTCTTGCCTATGAGCAGCTTGGCCTCATCGCCTATCAGGGATTGTAACACCGCGTAACGATGGAGCCCGGAAGTGGTTGCCAACTTTAATATGACGGGCCGATTGTAGCGCCGCAGATTTTGCCAGCCCCCCTTCTCTGTCAGACAATACAGTCGGCTGGTCTGGATGGACTCACAGGCCCTGTTGGGATCATCAATATGATGCACGATCCCCCACAAAGACAATAAGTAATTGAATGCATCTAATTTACCCTCATCCTCTGTATTTTGAGACAGCATCCATGCCAAGTCCTTTTTGGTTTCCTGGCCCGGTAAAATGCGGGGGGCCCAGCCCTGCCATTTTTCCTGGGCCCAGACAATACCACCTTGCAAACTTTGACCCACTGACCCTCTTACCTCAGCAAACAACCCGGCCACACCAATACCGGAAATAAAAGTTACTATGAGCGCAGCGCTGTACCCCCAGCGGCGAAGATTAAAATGCTTGCTCGACTCTTTTGCCAACACCTCCTTTGCTGCTTGGGTCACCACCCGAGGGCCTACAGTCCATGACTCTTTGGTATAGGCCCCCAACAGGGCGCGGTCACAAATAATATTGATCAACCTGGGTATGCCATCGGAGTAACGATATACCCGATTCAGGGCCAACGGAGCAAACAAGGTCCGCTTTATTCCCGCTACGGCCAATCTATATTTAATGTATTGGCAGGTCTCCTCTTTGCTCAGAGGCTGCAAGTGATAACGGGCGGTAATACGCTGCTGCAATTGGCGTAATTCCTTGCGCGCCAACATCGCCCCCAACTCAGGCTGACCAATAAGAACGATGCGCAGCAACTTATCCCGGTTAGTTTCCAGGTTGGTCAACAGCCGTATTTGCTCGAGCACACCCGAGCTAAGATTCTGTGCTTCGTCAATTATGAGTACCGATCGGCTGCCTTCGGCGTGGCACTTTAGCAGGTGGGCATTGAGCACATCTACCAATTCTTTGAGTGTCTGTTGTGGCGAATAGTCAATACGCAGTTCGTCACAAATGCTGGATACCAACCCCTTTTCGGATACCCTGGGATTGAGAATAAGGGCCACATCGACATTTTCCGGGACCTGCTCCAGAAACCCACGGCACAGGGTGGTCTTGCCCGTCCCCACCTCGCCGGTAAGCTGGACAAATCCTCCACCTTCTTGTATCCCGTAGAGCAAATGGGCCAGGGCCTCCCGATGGCGCTTGCTCATAAAGAGAAAGCGTGGGTCGGGGGCAATAGAGAAAGGGAGTTCGGTCAACCCAAAAAATGCGGTATACATCGGCTGTGCCTATTTCTGCTGCATGGCATCGTGAGCCATCATAATGGTCGCTCCGGTCACCACAGTCCTGATCTGTAGTCCGGGGTATTATATGCGATTTAGCAGATACGGACACGCCGCCGCAGGCTCAATGCGCGAGGATTCCTGTAAAGCCCCCGGATGACCACCACCGCCCCGACTCAGGGCCTAGTTCACGCATGGTCTCCAACAAACGCACCAATGCAACAAACTGCTGGCCAAGATCAGCATACAAACTTTCCAGGCCCTGGCCTCCAGCAACAGCGAGGGTCTGATAGGCCCCCTGACCCAGGCCAACAAAATATTGAACGCTCACGTTCAACCGTTCTGCGCGCATCGGAAACAGACCTGACAGAATCAGGCAATGGTCGCCCACCTCTTGCAGTCTTTGGCTCTGGCATTGACCCCGGGATAGCTGTCCTCGTATGTAATCCACGGCCAAAATGCGTTTCACCATATCGGGCTTATTACAGTATCGCATCAGCATGAATACTAAATAGCTCTCAACGTCTTCGGTAAATTGTAACCCGGCCGAAAATTGAGCATCATTGACCAGGGCATACCACTGAGCGGTTTCGGACTTTTGTGTGACGAGTCTACTCATGCTGAATACAGCCCCCTTTGTAAGGGTAATACCACTATATCGACACCTTTAACATAAAACCTGATACATGAAACACCTTTTTGTCGGCTTTAAGCTGACACGAGGCTATGAGATATCAAGCAAATATTCGGCCAATTTGCTTATTCAGCCGGTCACCAAAACCAAACTCTTCCATCAGCACCCCTAATTCGCGTTGCCGCAGACGTTTTCTTCTGAGCTGTTCCACTGAACAACGCAACGGTACACGGGTATGAATACGTGCCAGCTGCTGGGATAAAAAGGCCTGGCCACGATAGGCCTCCAAATTGCGTCGGATCGTGCCAGCACCACGCAACATCATTTTTTCTACTTCATCAATCCGATTATACAAGGATGTCAATGTTTTGAATCGCTTAAGCAACTGTACCGCAGATTTGGCCCCTACCTTGGGCACCCCGGGTATGTTATCTACGGCATCACCCATCAACGCCAGATAATCTACAAACTGTTCGGGTGTGACACCAAAATGGCGTCGAATGGTCACTGGGGTGAAACGACGGTTTCGTGCGTAATCCCACAAGACATCTCCAGAGCAAACCAGTTGCGCAAGGTCTTTATCGCTGGAGACATATACCATACTAAAGTCCCGGCGGCGTAAACGGTGGCCTATAGTACCGATGATGTCGTCTGCCTCAAAATGATCACTCACATAGGTCTTGATGCCCAGGGCATGGGTGATAGTTTGACAGGCCTTGAGCTGGGCCGCTAGATCGACAGGTGGGAGATCACGATTGGCCTTATAGGGCGGATACAAATCATTTCGAAAACAATGGCCAAGGCTCTCGTCAAAGGCAATCGCCATAAATTGAGGCTGGGTTTTTTCCACCAGATCGCACAGGAAGTGAGTATAGCCGTATACCGCATTCATCGGCCTATTCAGTGGACTGACAATCGTTTCCGGTAGCGAAAAGTAGGCACGAAAAATATAGGGACTGGCATCGACCAGGTATAAAGTTTTGGTGCCCTCTCTGGTCTGGCTCACGGGCTTGGCGAATTCTCACTATAATAATGACACCCGACCCAAATCGAGGTCCTCACCAAAAGCCGCAACGACAGGCACTCCACACTGCACATCTTGTTAACTATAAGGCCATAATGACTGAATTTTTTTGAGGGCGCCTTGAATACTACCCTCCTCTACAACGGGAAAGGTCCCCTGAGTAGAAGTCTCTCCCCTAACCTCTCTGATGAATTTTTTTAAGTTGTCCTCTGCCAGGCGTATTTTGGATTCATCGTCGAATAGTTGGGCGATCTCCATACGTTTAATGCCCGTATCAATGAACTTTACCATCAACTGCTCACAAGCAGGTGTGAGCGAAAGCCCCGCTTTACCCATGTATTGTATTGCTGCTTTGGTAAGCCGTCTTTTTAGTCTAAATGTTTTAGCTGCCATGTGCCTCCCAACCCAGCATCACTGCTTATATTATCCTTTTTTGCCTCCTCCCTGGTTTGCCAAACGCCACACGACCGCCTATCTGCTTTAATCTATCTTCACGAAGCCTTACGGTCCAAGGCTCCGAATCGATAGGTCTTAAAATGCCAAGCATCGTGGTTAGCATACAATACCAGACAAGAGGGCCCACCAAATGTACGATTACGGCCTGCCGCACCAGGATTGACCACCCAGGGCCGACTATCCTGGTCACATAGCTGGTGGTGACTATGGCCATAGACAATCACCCGGGCACCGGGAAACTGCTGGCGCAGTCGATCGTGGCGATCTCGATAGCCCCAAACACGATGCCCATGGACCACGGATAATACCCCACCGGGCAACGTCACGCTGGCGTATTCAGGAATATCCCGCAACACTGATAGGCCAGTGGCATCCCACTTGGCAGGCTCATCATTATTGCCCCTCACCGCAATGACGGTATTTACCCGCTTCGCCAGCGCATGGATAACCTCAGCACTGCCAATATCTCCGGCATGGACCGCCATAGTGCAACCACTGACTACATTGGCAACGCGCGAATCGAGGAATCCATGGGTATCAGAAACAATAGCTATACGCTCAGAATTATTCTTTGTCACGGGGTATTCCTTGGCAAACAAACTAACCGGGGCCGCTATACTAGCGTGAAAATAATATCGGACAAAATATTTCGGAAGGCTATACGGGGAGTTTATACCCACATAGGCTCACTGATGGTGATCTTCAACGTGGAAATTATTGGCCATGTATCAGCCGTCACAGATCATGTTAATCGTGGGTGACTCTCGGCTGCACCCCAATCTGGCCCGAGCGGGAAGGAGTGACCTTTAGGCTCAAAAAAGCTCAACACTAGATTGCGTGTTGACTTCCTTTTGAGTAGAGGGGTTTATCAAGATATCAAGTTGTTGGCCTAACTTGCTCAGTTCCGCGCTTGCGGCCTCCATCATCAACAAATTTGATGCATTCGATTCACCCAAGCTATTTATTTTACCCAGCATGCCAAAAATATCTTCGATACTGGTCTTTTCGTGGGTAGTCACTGCGGCCAGCTCCTTACCAAGGTCATTCACCTCCAGCATAAAACCTACTATCTCCGAATAGGAGACCACCACTGCTTCCATAGTCTTGTCTGATTCAGAGGCAAGAGATACGGCGCCTTGTACTGCCACAGAAGCACCCCCCACATCCTCCATCAATTTGTCGATAATGGTCTCTATTTGGGCCGCATGCTGCTGGGTCTTACCGGCCAAGGTGCGCACTTCATCCGCCACCACAGCAAAGCCCCGTCCCTGCTCACCCGCTCGGGCAGCCTCAATAGCTGCATTCAAGGCCAACAGATTGGTTTGTTCGGCGATGCTCTTTATAACATTGATAATGCCACTCATGGCCTCATTATCCTCACCCAACTTAACGATCATCTTACCCGCCTGATCCACCGACCTACTCAGTGAGCTAATGTTACTCATCGCCTGGGTCATGGTGAGTTTTCCACTATTGCCTTCCGCCTCCGACTTGCTCGCCACATCAACGGTGTCATTGGCGGAGACAATGGCCTGGGCAAAAACCTTTTGTAAGCCTGATACGAGTTCAGAGACCTGTTTTGTAAGCTGCACTTGTTCAGTGATACATTTTTTTATATTAGCAGCACTGTTGGCAATACCGTTGGCGTGCTCGGCAAGATTACCGGAAACGTTGGTTACCATGTAACGTGAGGTACGCAAGACCTTGGTTGTAGCGCCAATATCCCTGGTGAGTTCCAGGGTATGAGGCATTCCGGGGATAGGTTGCAATTCAGCCTGGGCCTCACCCCCCTCCAGCCCCATCTCGATTGCACCATGGACCCGCCGGGTAAAGGACTCGATGACACGTCTGCGCAATTGATCCAGGACCCCGGACAAAATTATCCCCACCACAGCACCCCAGACCCAGCCATTGTTGGGCAAAGCAGCAGTAATAACACCCAGGACCAATAGACCGACGGCAACCAAGCTGCAGGCCATACCCAACCCACCGCCATATAACCCCTTCAGGATTAGTTTTTTTATATTCATATAGTTACAGAATGCGTACTCTCGCCCCAGGTCATATAGGCATGGCTTACAAACCAGTATATCGGTCAGAGCCAGCGCAACATGAGCACCACCTTGGCACAGAAGCTTGCCGATAAACCCGCTAAATACTAGGCGATTTTAAGTACCACTCGATAACACTGCAGGGTATTTCGTAAAAAGCAGTGGGCAGAGCCCCACAAATAGAGACGAAAACGGCGGTAATCCTCCTCCCCAAATTTATTCACAATGAAGGCCTTGTTTCGATCAAATTTCTCCGCCCAATGCCTAAATGACAAATAATAACTATAGCGGTCATCCCAAACACCACACATCTGAAAAGAGGTGTCCGCCACTGCCTTAAGAAAATCGTGAAGCACAAAAAAAGAATGGTTCCCAGGATAAATATGCTTGTAAATAAATGACGAGTGTTCATATTTTACTGTGTAGGCACTTGCATCCAAATAAACATAACCACCGGGTTTCAACAGCCTGGTGAACTGCTTCAGCACTCGCTGATAATCAGGCAGGTGCTCCATAATGCCCATAAGCACTATCGCGTCATATTTTTTACCCGGATTATAGCTAAGGATGTCGGCAAACTGAGTTGAGACGGGTAACTCCAGTTCCCTGCTCAATCCTGCCATGTACTTTAGTGACTGCTCGGAAATGGTTATGGCGTCAATATGAATACCCTTTTTCCCGGCATGCTCCGAGAATGCCCCCCAACCTGGACCCACTTCGAGTACATCGCTGCCCACACCGAGCTCACACCGCTCGATACAAAAATCAAACTTACGCCGCACTGCCACCTCAATGGGTTCATCCTCATCCTCAAAAACAGCCTGTGTATAACAACGGGTTTCTTTGTCCAGGAAGGACAGGTAAAAAGACGGATCCCGTTCATAATGATGACTAATAGCCGATTTGTTAAATGAAACCTGACCCAGAATAACAGGCCTTAGAAATCGCCATAACCAGGAAAAGGGATGGTTGTCAGAAAGAAATTCGCGAAGATCGTAAATCTTAATTAAATCGCCCTCAACTTCAAACAAACCATTGATGTAGGCGTTGGCAATAATTCCTTCATCAAGAGAGGCAAGTGCCTTTAGACCTATTAAATGATTGACGACAAAGCGAAATTCCGGGCGGCCTTCTCCAAAGAGGTAACAATGGCCGCTGGGTAATTCAATTTCAAATGTAATAGGAGGATGCGGAACTTTTGAATGTATTAAATCGATCAGCCTGTTATCTACGTGGCAGGTAGTTTCAATTGTCGCGTGCAATTGTCTCGTGGTGTCTATGGGCACCATAACGCCCCCTCCTTTATCACTTATACCCACAATATTAACTGTAGATTACTTTATGAATAACTCCAGGCTGTTTATTGGCTAAACAAGCTATCACTATAGCTGATAGATTCCGGCTAGAATGACTCTAACTATCTGAAAAGCAACAATAATATAGGTTTATAAGTATCTGATATGTCCCCGGCTTGGCATAACCTGCGGTCATTAGCCTTCAATAGACTCAACGGCTTACAGGCCCATTTACACTGATTCCGGGTTCAACCGGACAGCAATGCTTTAGCCTTAGCGCACCGCCCACCCTGTAACTCAAGCTCCTGCCAACATTGATTCTGATCGCTCCAGTAGCCCTTTGGCCTGCACCAAATCTACTGCGCCCAAGCCTTCCGAAAAACCATTATATAGATCGGATAACACCTTTATTGCCGATTTGGCATCACCACGACCCAACAATAAACGACTCATACTGATTGCAGCACGCAACTCCCACCCTTTTGCCTTTTGCGCCTGGGCAATATCAAGGGCTTTTTGAAAGCATTCCTGTGCATCATCAAAGGCCGAAGGATCCTGCCCCAAGAGTAATTCTCCACGCAAACGATAAAGTTCACTCTCATAAATAGTCTCGCCTCTATTATGCACCATATTCATAGCCCGCATTAAACAACCCAGGCCCTCCTCCCATGCTTGATTCTGCAAACAAGCGTCTGCCAGCATAGACAAGAAGTATGTATGGGCGAGTTCCGCACCTGCCGCCTGATGGGCATCAATGGCTTTTCGAATGGTATTGATATTTTCCGGCTCCTGATCACTTTTTGCCCAGCCATCCAACATGATACTAATTGCCTTCCAATAGGCAAAACGTCTCTGAATTGAAATCTCCAGACATTCAGATGCCTCTTTAACCGTGTCTGCTCTTTCCTGACGATGCTGTCTAATACGTGATAGAAAATTTAAGGCTATCACTAAGCTGTGGGGATGGCCCAAGGATCTAGCCAACACTACCGCAGCCTGTACCTGGCGTAGCGATTGATCTGGCAAACCCAACATCCATAAGGCCAAGGCCAGATAGCCCATACTGGCAACCACCAGATCATATCCATATATTGCTGCACGTGAAGGCTGGCTCGAATCTTGAAATGCAATAGCCTGCTCAAGGTAGGACCGGGTGCGCACTAAGTCTCCAACCATGAACAACGTATTACCAAGCATATAATTCGCTTCATGTAATCGAACAGGATCGCCATTTACTTTGGCACGAGACATGAACTGCTGTGCCAATTTCATGGCCACAGGGATATCACCTCGAGTCCCAAAGAAGCGCCACAGCCCAAATAGGGCCACAAATAGCTTATCATCGGACTGTTTGGTGTTCTCGCATAAATCCTTGGCCCGCGAAAAAGCTTTCTCCGCCTCCAGGGTAGCATAGCCCTTGGTTACTGCATGGGCATTGCCCAAAATCAGTTGCAATTCGAGCTCCAAACTTTTTATTTCATCACTATCAGAACCGTCTTCCAGGAGCTCTAAGCCCCGCTTAGAATAAAGAATAGCCTCCACATTTGCAGACCGTTCCGTAGCATGGCGTCCTGCCTGAAGCCAAAATTCTATGGCTTCAGGTACCAATCCAGCTTGTGAGTAATGCTCCGCGATAAGCTCTGGTTGATTAGCGCAAAAATCAGGACGGTACCCCTCCATTGTCTGCGCGATTCGAAGGTGATACTGCCTCCGGTAACGCTTAAGAAGCGACTGATAGGCTGCATCCCGAATGAGAGCATGCATGAAGCTATACTCTCCCGGCTCATCTATAGATCGATGCACCAATCCAGCGGACTCGAGTTGATTCAGGGCCTCTTTCACCACCTTGGGGTCCTCTTGCATTATCTGACAAACCATGTCTTGGCTAAAATTCCTGCCCACTACAGCTCCAGCCTGCGCTACATCCTTCCCTCCATTCAAGCGATCTAATCGAGTCATCAACAAATCTTGCAACGTCTCTGGAATATCCAATGAAGGCAAACCAAGGCTTGTGGTGTTATCTCCACTTCCCTCCATTAGCCTGTTATCTTCGAGCACCATCTTGGTCGATTCTTCAACAAACAAAGGAATACCGTCAGTCTTCTCTATGAGCCCCCGAATAATGCTACCAGGTAACTTTGCCGTGCCTGACACGGCCTTTATCATGCTCTCGACATCTGCTGCGCCCAACCGCCCAAGGTCTACATGAACCATACCGGTACTCCCATTACTTGGAATACCGGTTCCCGGTCGCGCAGTCATAAGCAGCATAATGGAACTCTTTATGCCGCCTTCGACCAAAAGCTGCAACAATGCCAAGGTGGAGGGATCAATCCAATGCAGATCTTCCACAATGAGCAAGATAGGTTGCCTCTGTGTCTGCACATACAACAGTTGTAACAATGTTTCTTGAATCTTTCTTCTTTGTTCTTCAGGACTAAGCTTGTGGCGGACAGTTTGATTGCCTGTATCCAGCGAAAATAAGGAGGCCAGGACTAGAATAGCATCAGGATCAGAGTTATCACCCTCTACCACAAGGGCCACTTCAAGTTTTTGCCATTTCTCCTCATCGTTATCCGTCGCCAAAATATTGAGTTTCTGTTGCAATAATTTGATAACAGGGTAAAAAGCACTGTTTTGAAATCTTCTCGCGCAATTAATATTGATTGCCTTGTAAGTACCCAACACGAGATGATCCTGTAGGGCATTTACCAACCTGGTTTTTCCGACTCCAGGCTCGCCCGTCAACACCACAATTTGTCCCTGGGTAGGCTTAACCTTAGACCACAAACCCAATAGATATTTCATTTCCTTCAGGCGACCTACCAGTGGGGTCAGGCCTACTGTCAACGCAACATCAAAGCGATCTTGTGCGCCACTTACTCTGAGCACCTTATAGATAAGCATCTGGCGAGACAGCCCCTTTAACACTCGATACCCCATTCCCTCAAACTCAAACAATCCTTTTGCCAACCTAAAAACCTTTTCGCTCACAACAATAGTGTCAGGCCCCGCGACAGCCTGTAGCCTTGCGGCAATATTGGGGGGTTCACCCACAACCGCAATCTGTTTTGGATTTTCCGCTGCACCCATAGTGCCAGCTACAACCAATCCGGTATCAATACCTATGCGCACGGCCATGCCACCGGACCCCAACTGCTTGGAGCGCAAGCCTAATTGAGAAATTTTAGCTACAATATCTAGAGCAGCATAAATGGCACATTGAGTGGCATCTTCCAGTGCATGTGGGTACCCATAATAGGCCACAACACCATCCCCCAAGTAATCAGCTACAAATCCTCCGTGTTGCTTAATGGCATCAACACAGTTCTGCTGATAGCTTCGCATCACATCACGCAAATCTTCCGGATCAAGAGACTCGGACAATAAGGCAGAATCCACCATGTCACAAAACAACACTGTGACATGCCGACGTTCTCCCTCATTTTCAGATGATTTCATAACGAATAGTGAATACCGAGCTATAGGACCTATAGTTTCTCTGCCAACTTTTTACTAAGCTTTATCACTCTATCGGCCAGGGTCATCATGACGATTCTGTTAAAATATAACTGGCATAGGGGTGACGCCATATCCAGCATTGCCGTATTGACACTAATCAATAAAACACTGGTCTTGGCGATGACTGACGCCGAGCGTACCGAATGAGTGATATAGCCCACTTCCCCAAAACAATCCCCCTTACTCATTTCATTGATTATCTTCCCCCATTTGCTGACCTCGGTGACTCCGGCAGCGATAATATAAAAATACTCATCGTCCTCATCCTCAGTGAGGATCACTTCACCGGGCTTGACCCGCTGCCACATACTGGCTCGTATGAACTCCCAAACCTGAGCGTCTGGAAAATCTCTAAAGAAATCAAGCTGCCTGGCTACACAGAATCTCTCGTCTTCACTAACAATTCCATCAAGTGTATCTGAACCAATCGAAAGGCTGCTCAAATCAGACGCCAGATCAAGCCCTCTTTTGTATCGGAACTCAGTCTTTTTATGTATAGCTTTGGCCAATATGGCAATCAGCTCTTCGGATACCTTCGGTCGAAATTTCTTAACATTGGGGGGGTCTTGTTTGATAATCTTACTGGCTACTACTGGAATATTGTCACCCTCAAAGGCCGCCCTCCCAGTAAGCAATTCATACATTACGATACCCAAGGAATAGATATCGGTTTGCCCAGTAACTGATTCATCCAAAATCTGTTCTGGTGACATATAGCGTGGCGTACCCATGGCCCCCGACATCTGGGAAGTTTCCACACCAATTATTTTGGCGATTCCAAAGTCGCTGATTTTAACCTTATCATGACCTGCATCGTACAGAATATTAGAGGGCTTTATATCCCGATGAATAATCCCTTCACGATGAGCATAATCTAAAGCAGTTGCGGATTTAATAATGATCTCAACAACTTTTTCAATAGACAGTAACTTGTCGGGACAGCAGAAGTTTTTGAGTGTTTTAGCCCCTTCGACGTATTCCATGACCAGGTAACAACCCGCGTCATCAAAGGCTGCGTCATATATCTCAACAATATGGGGGTGCGCCAACAGACCCGCAGCATGGACCTCATTAAAGAAGAGCTTTCTATGCGCTTCAGCATCCGCAGCTAACGGCATGCCAGTCCGGCATATTTTTATCGCCACATCATGACCAGAAAATGGATCATGTCCTAGACAGACTACACCCATACTTCCCTGACCCATCTCCCTGATCAGATCATAGCGGCCTATTTTTCTAGGGGGTAACACCATGCTAAAGACAAGCTTAGCACAGATACAGTCTACTGCCCGGTGCGTGCCTTTTGCTTGGCACGAAGCTCAACCCGCTGCTCAAGTCGCCGTTCCTCGGCACCCTCTTTAACCGGAATGGAGGCCTCTCCAAACAATATCTGCTTTAGAAAATGAAAGGAAAATTTTAACAAGGCATAGTCGTCAGACAAATAACGATCCATATCAGCACTGTCTATTTCAAAGATGTCCTGGAACCCTTCGGCACGGACAAATTCTCGAAATCGATCCATGTCGTAACTACACATAAAGAATAACTGAAAGCTCTTTGTCGAGGGCTTGCCAATAGCAGGACCACTGGAACGCTTTTTGAGAATGACCTGGTACCATTCCCGGTTCATTTCATCGTATTCTTCCACACCCTGCTCTTTGCGATATTGCCCGATGCTCAGCTTGTTGTCTTCATCATGTCCCTTGCAATGATCTTCCTTGACCAAACAGTAATGGTGCTCATCGACCGGGGAATCCTTCTTTCGCATCGCCATCAAACCAACAGGGTAGTAACGACAGGCAGAAGGCCGGTCCTCATATACACTACAGCCCTCTTCATTCATCAACAGGCAAACGGGTTCTTCGTCCTGGGTCTTGAGCTTGATTCCCGGCATACCGCTGGCATCCATCTCAAAGGGCACCGTGTACTTGGCCAGCACATCCGTAGTCGATATCCCGAAGTGTTTCTTTAGCCTCAGAACATCATAAGGGGTCAGGGTGATATCCGCCAGCTTACAGCAGGCGTTATAGCAGGAGATCCCTTTATGGCAACGAAACTGTATGCTGGCATCATTGTCCAGCAACTCGGGGATCAAAGGGCTCTCGTGGGGGGGCTTCGAGATTTCCTGACTCATGGGGTTCTCCGGTATCGCATATGCATATCAATTAGTATAAACAAATTTTCTATTTTCACTAGAGAAAAAAAAGTCCGGACACCAATACTGGTGCCCGGACTCTTCCCTACGGGAACTGTCTAGTAACTTACTTAAACAGCTTGGTCTTGTCGACAAGGTCCTTATGGGCACGCTTGAAACAAGTATAGGTCTTTGTTTCCTTGTCGTAAATCGAGTTCACGAAGCACTTCCAGTTTTCCTCGTCTACAAAGTTGTAGTCCGTCCGGTAGTAGAAGCCCGGATAACGGGATTCCTCGCGGAACTGGATGTGTTTCATGTGGGCCTCAGCCGTCAGGATGCGATGATAGTTCTCCCAGGCCCGCAGCAATTCGTGCAGGTCCTTGGCGCGCATCTTGGCGGCATCTTCCTTCAACATGGTCAACTTCTCTTCCGCTACGTCGAGCATATGACCATTGGTGTTGTAGTACGTAGCAATACCGGCAACATACTCGTCCATGATCTTCTGCAGGCGGAACTGAAGCATCTTCGGCGTGATGTAATGGGGATTGATGTCGATGGCGGTGGTGTAGTCCTTGTGCTCAAGGAAGGTCTTGACCGGCTGGTAGATCTCGGCAACCAAATCGTCAACAGAAGTGTCGAGTTCCGGCTTGAGGTCTTTGTTATCCAGGCAATACTTGACCATGGACTTGGCGCACAAGCGACCTTCGGCATGGGAACCGGAAGAGAACTTGTGGCCCGAGGCACCCACACCGTCACCGGCGGTGAACAAGCCTTGAACCGTGCTCATGGAGCGGTAACCCCAGTTCCAGCCAGAAGGCAGGTGGTCTGGTACACCGGCTTCGGTCTCTTCGGTGGGGGCACCCAAATCTTCAGGGCCCGACACCCAAATACCGCAACAACCGGAGTGAGAGCCTAACAGGTAGGGCTCGGTAGGCATCAGTTCGGAGTTCTTTTTCTCCGGCTCGATGTTTTCACCGGCCCAGACACCGCACTGACCAATACACATATCCAGGAAATCTTCCCAGGCTTCCGCTTCCAGATGCTTGACCTCACGAGGAGACAGGGTCTCACGCAGGGCAGCCAGGGCGGTCACAGTGTCCATGTAGATAGGCCCACGACCTTCCTTCATCTCGTGCAACATCAGGTGATTACGCAGGCAAGAAGCCGGAACGGCGGCCTGGCCATAGGGAGGATAGTCGTCCAGCATGGCCTTATTGCGGTCCATGTAGACTTCACCGATGGCATTGATAGCCTTGGCCTTAAACAGCAGGAACCACGCACCTACTGGACCGTAACCATCCTTAAAGCGGGCGGGTACGAAGCGATTTTCCATCAAGGTCAACTCGGCACCAGCCTCGGCAGCCATGGCGTAGGTGGAACCCGCGTTCCACACCGGATACCAGGCGCGGCCCTGTCCTTCACCCACGGAACGGGGACGGAACAGGTTCACACAACCACCGGCGGCCAGCAAACAGGCCTTGAACTTGTACACGTAGACTTTATCTTCACGAGTGGAGAAACCTACGGCACCGGCGATACGGTGAGGATCGTTTTTGTCGTTCACCAATTTGACGATAAAGACACGCTCCTGGATGTTTTCCACGCCCAGGGCCTTTTTGGCGGCCTCGGCAACAATCCACTTGTAGGACTCACCATTGATCATGATCTGCCATTTGCCGGAGCGCACTGGCGTACCACCGTCTTTCAACGGGGTCAGACCCTTGGAACCGTCATGGCGCTCACCTTTTTCGTCAAGCTTCCAGATCGGCAGGCCCCACTCTTCGAACAGGTGTACCGAATCATCCACGTGGCGACCTAAATCGTAGGTCAGGTCATCACGGGTAATGCCCATGAGGTCGTTAGACACCATGCGGGCATAGTCGGCAGGATCCTGATCGCCAATATAGGTGTTAATTGCGGACAAGCCCTGGGCTACCGCACCGGAACGATCCATGGCGGCCTTATCCACCAATTTGATCTTCAGGTCGGTACCATCGGACCAACGCATAATTTCATAAGCAGCACCGCAACAGGCCATGCCACCACCGATCATCAAGATGTCGACTTCTTCTTCGACAACCTCGGGATTTCCAAATTCACCAGCCATCTTTTTAAACCCTCAAAATTAATTATTCGACGATAAGTTCACACTTATACACAAATCAGTTCACTGCGATCACACTCATGCAGGCCACCATTGAAAAAGCCTGGCTCAGCAATCTTGCTCTTGTCCGCTTCCGGCTTGCCACCATAGGGGTCAATGGAGCCTTCCGGGGTGGTGCGAATAGGGAACTTGAAACGCTTCTTGGTGCCATTGCGAAATTTAATAGTCCACATGATGGAATCGGTACCACGTAGGGGCTGCACCGATGCACCCAGGGGCACGATGTCCGCATAGGGACGTGCTTCGATGGCATTCTGGGGACAGATCTTGATGCAGGAATAACATTCCCAACATTGCTCTGGCTCCTGGTTGTAGGCCTTCATGGCATGACCCGTCTCTGAACCATCCTGGTCGAGCATCATGAGATCGTGGGGACAAATATACATGCAAGCGGTCTTGTCCTGGCCCTTGCAGCCATCACACTTATCAGTACGTACGAAAGTAGGCATTGCTGAACTCCATCAATTTCTGGTTAATATCGAGTATCTGTTAATTCGCCGCGTGAATCTTTAAGCTGCGACGCGATCCATTCGGTGGACTGATCCGGCCAAAACGTAACGGGTGACAGGCAATCACCCCTTGCCCAGGGAAAGACACCATCGGTGACCTCCCCGACAAAACCACCGTCTCCAAATAACCGGACCAGGCGGACTGGTCAATCTATAGATTTCACTACCACAACACTAATTAGTATTTCAATTCCTGACATAAGCAGCCTTTATTCTCTCACTATTCCAGGGGCTATTCCCGACTCTTACGGTTGGTTATAGCTGCTACATGTTCCGCGTCAATGGCCAAACAGCAGCCCTGCCTAGCGTGAGGCTGGGCAGGGTCTGGGCCAAAGAATTTAGCCTAGCTCGCCTGGGACCGATAATAATCGATCAAAATCTGAGCCACCTCTGGACGAGAAAATTCCTTCGGTGGGGCCTTGCCCTCGGCCAGCATTTCCCGCACCTTGGTGCCAGATAACAGCACAAAATCTTCTTTGCTGTGATCCGGGGCCTCGCGCATCATCACTACCTTGTTGAGCTTTTTGGACCAGGCAGTATGATCGGCCTCGAAGATTTCGATCTCCAGGGCACCTTCGGGCACCTCATCGTGAAAAATGGTCTGGGCGTCGAAGGCACCATAGTAGTCACCCACACCGGCATGATCGCGACCAATAATGAAGTGGGTGGCACCCATATTCTGGCGAAACACGGCATGCAGCACCGCCTCACGCGGACCTGCGTAGAGCATATCGAAACCATAACCCGTAACCATGGCACTGTTGGGTGGAAAATACAGCTCTACCATCTTACGGATCGCCGCATCACGCACCGGTGCCGGAATATCTCCCGGTTTCAACTGGCCCAATAGCATATGGATCACCAGGCCATCACAACCCAGACGATCCATGGCCATATGGCACAGTTCCTCATGGGCTAAGTGCATAGGATTACGGGTCTGAAAGGCCACGATCTTGTTCCAGCCATGCTCGGCAATCTCGTTGCGAATCTCCACTGCGGTTCGGAAGGTGTCAGGAAAATCGGCCTGAAAATAAGAAAAACTCAAAACCTGGATGGGACCCGAAACAGCGTGCTTGCCCAGCCCCATAAAGGTGCTAACACCGGGATGCTCGCTATCTGTCGTGCCAAAAATCTTTTCAGCCATCATGGTTAGCTGGTCATCACTGACCTCTTCAATATTTTCCACGTCCATGACCGCCATGACAGGATTCCCCTCCACGTTGGGATCACGCAGGGCGATACGCTTGGCGTCCTTAATCGACTCGACATCATGGGTGAGATTAAGCACCGGTACTGGCCAAAACAAACCGTCGGTAGTCTTCATGTTTTGCGCTACGCTGAGGGCGTCGGCCAGATTCATGTAGCCGGTCAGTGGATTAAAATACCCGGTACCCAGCATGACCGCATTGGCTGCAGCGGCAGAATTAAGCATCAATGAAGGCAAACTTTCTGCCTCATGGGCCAAGGCATCATGCGCCTTGGAGTCGTAGACAAACAGAGGGTTCAGGCTATCTGAACCATGGGGTTTAATCATGATCGGTCTCCTATATGAACCGTTATTTTTTACAAACAGCCGCCACGCAGCCAGATCCCTGACAAGTAAGTGCCCGGTCTCTCAATAGATACGGTAGGCTCAAGCTAATACATTTAATACACAAGGGGTGCGGATTCTATAATGTATTACACTCTGGATGCCACCCAATGAGTGCGGTCTTTTTGAAAGATTTCAGAGCCAGATTGAGCCTATACCGGTATAAAAAAATTGATTCGGTATTTCTGATACGTATTGACTCACGATCAAAGCTGGGGCCTCATAGTGTGCATACCCATAAGAGGATGCTATGAGCATTACAGTCAAATATTTCGCCAGTTTACGGGAAAAGATGGGGCGTGAAATGGACCAAATAAGTGCTCTCGAAGTTAAAACAGTAGCGAATGTCTGGTCTCAGGTAGCCCACGGTAAGACCATGCCCGCCAATACCCTTGCCGCAGTGAACCTGGAGTATAGTGACCTCACCGCATCAGTGGTGGACGGAGATGAGGTCGCCTTTTTCCCACCGGTCACTGGGGGTTAAAATCGGGCTTACTCAGGGCTGAGTACCGCCCCCTTGAAGGGATGTTTTGTCTGGGTCCTTGGCATCGGGTAGGGCGGCCTTGACCTTTGCGGTCTCAGTTTTTATCGGCTCGGGTGTGGTTTCTTTGGGTTCCCCAGGTTTGAATTCCAGGCCATCACGCCGTGCCGCAGCATGTCGGAAGCGATCCAATTCCAGTGCATATTTCTCTTCAACTCTTTTACGGTCCACCTTTCGATCAATATTATCCCGCTCATAGGCCAGGATCTGGGCTTGTACGGCACCAAGTCGTTTCTGAATATCTGCCTGCTGATTTTTCTGTTGGGACTCCTTTAGCTGCTTGCCTAAACTCTCCACCTGAATCCGCAGTTTTCCTATAAAATTATTATTTGCCTGAATTGTTGTATCAATATGGGCCAGTTTCTCATCCCGGGCGCGAATGAGGTTTACCTCTAATTCGTAGATCGCCAAAGTACGCTGATCTACTTCGCGCTGTTCCTTTTTGGCGCGACGTTTACTCTCTTCTTTTTTTATGGCCGCCTTCTCGACTTCCAGTTCCTTGCCTGTCTTGGGTACCGCAATCTCTTTACGTTTGTAGCCCTGCTCATCAAGCTCAGTGACCTTGGACTGGGCACATTCGTCTGCCGCTCTATCGCCGTAGTGCCACTTACCGTCAATATCCTGGCATTTTGAAATAACAAATTTCGATCCTGTTTCTGTAGCCCACACCGGGGTCCCCAACAACACCAATACAACACCAATACATATCTTTATCATCGATCTAAATCCCGCAGTAGGGTTTGTCTGTCTCACAGGAGACACGCTTTAATCTGGCCCCGTTTATTCCCGAAAAACGGGGCCACCAGGCACCAAATCCAGGGCAGAATCCAAATAATACATCAATTGCCCTACTCTGGTATTGCCGTGTTTTAGTTCACGCAATCTGTCCCTCCAGGGCAAAGGGCCAGAGTAAGGAACCAGGATGATAAATTGATTACCCCCTAATCACCTTAACCGCAAACTGTTAGAGATCAAGTCAATCACCGGGGTTCGGCTGCAACAATTAGGGTAAAATACCCGGCCCATTGAGATTTTTTGCCCCATAGGTGTCTAGAATTTGGACTGGATAGCGCTCGGTGCCCTTTTTTTTGTTTCCTTGGTCGCAAATATTTTCTCTGCCTTCTCCGGTGGCGGTGCTGGCCTCATACAACTACCGGTATTGATCTTTCTTGGCCTGCCCTTCACCGTTGCACTGGCCACCCATAAAACTGCCACCGTAGCCTTAGGTATCGGTGCCACCCTGCGTCACATGCGCACGGACTCCCTGGAGTGGCGCCTTTCCCTGTGGATCATGGCCTGGGGTATTCCCGGGGTAATACTGGGGGCCAGCGCCATCTTTTATGTGCCGGAACGATGGGCAGTGCTTGCCCTCGGGCTACTGACTTTAAGCCTGGGCCTGTACTCCATCGTCAACAAGCAGCTTGGACAACACCATCAACCAAGGCATCGAAACCTAAACAGCATGATCTTGGGAGGATTGGTATTGTTTATTATTGGTGCCTTAAACGGCTCACTGACCTCCGGCACCGGATTATTTTGCACCCTTTGGTTGGTACAGTGGTTCGGCCTCGACTACCGGCGTGCAGTAGCCTACACCCTGGTATTGGTCGGCCTGGCCTGGAATGGTGTCGGTGCCATCACCCTGGGAGCACTCGGCAACATCCAATGGTCCTGGCTCGCCCCCCTGCTGGCAGGTTCATTTTTAGGGGGCTACATAGGTTCTCACCTCGCCATTCAACACGGTAACCGCTGGATCAAGCGTGGGTTTGAAGTGATTACCATACTGGTGGGCATCAGTCTGATCCTCAAATAAATCTCTGATACAAACAATAGCAGACTCAGCAATTCAACCTTTATCGGCCCCTTGGGGTTCAGATCTATGCCCTTGGTCCGATAAGCAGATAAAGGCAATGACCCGTCCCGAAATCAGGACCCACCATGACCGCTAAAAGAATTCCCACAAGCCAGCTTGAAATTGGCATGTATGTCTCACGCCTGGACAGACCCTGGCGTGAAACCCCCTTTTTATTCCAGGGTTTTTATGTTCAGGACCAGGAGGAGCTCGACACCCTCAATAAACTCTGTAAAGACGTATTTATTGTCACTGGCAGCGACATCCCACGCGGCACCCAAAAACCCATTGATGACCAAGCCGCCGATACTTCAGAACTCAGGGCGATCCTCGGCCAACAACCCAGTCACAAGGGTGAACATGAAAAACCGTTTGTGGAGGAACTGAGTTCGGCAAAAAAATACCATGGGGACATTAGCCGTTTGGCCCATGAAGCCTGGGAGAGCTTGCAAAAAGGTGAGGCGGTAAATCTGGAGACCATGCAGGAATCCGTGTCGGTCATGACCGAGAGCGTGTTAAGAAACCCAGACGCCTTTGTGTGGTTATCAAGAGTCAAAAAATATGATTCCTATACCTATGCCCATGCAGTCAATGTCTCGGTTTGGGCAACAGTTTTGGGGAAGAGGCTTCTGCTGCCCCAGGAAAAATTGGAGGCTCTGGCCCTCGGGGGTCTATTGCTAGACGTAGGGAATATCCGTCTGCCCAAAAAACTGTTGGAAAAACGCGAACGTCTATCGAATGATGAATGGGACACCGTCAAGACCCATGTCATACATAGCATCGCTCTCATTCAACGCTCCAGGGAAGTGAGCCAGAGTGTCATCGATATGGTAGCCACCCACCACGAGCGCTATGACGGCAGTGGTTATCCCAAGGGGTTGGAGGGAGATGAAATTCCCCTGTTAGGTCAGATTGCAGGTATCGTCGATGCCTACGTCTCGGTCACCTTCCCCCGCGCTGGTCACAACGCAGTACCCTCGGACTTCGCCACCAATGTCTTGTTCAAACAACGCAATAAATACTTCAAAGCAGATTTGGTAGATGAGTTCATTGGTTCCGTGGGGCTCTATCCGCCGGGATCACTGGTGGAACTCAACACCGGTCAGGTGGCAATAGTCGTCACGCAGAACTCCCAGTGGAGACTACGCCCTCGTCTTATGTTGATCCTTGATAGAAACAAGAAACCGTTTGACACCTACCCGATCATTGATCTTATGAAAGAAACCGAAGATGAAGTGGGCAACCCCCTGTCAATAAGAGCCGGCATCCGCGATGGGGAATACGCAATCGACCTGAGCAAACTGCCTTTTTAGTTTTGTCTTTTAAGATTCTTTTGCCGCGAAGGCGCTAAGACGCAAAGGCGCTAAGACGCAAAGGTTTAACTGGACTTTCTTAATAAAAGATAAAACAGACAAACAAGCAGAGACGGCTGCAAATGATCCTTTCTTCTTGTCTATTCTCTTTGCGCCTTCGCGCCTTCGCGGCAAAAATTAGTTAGCCAAAGCCGGTTTTCGAAACATCAACCATGCGCCAAATAAAAACATGGGCACGGACAGCAGTTGGCCCATGGTCAACCACTCAAAAGCCAAAAACCCCAAATGGGCATCCGGTTCACGCACAAACTCCACCAGGAAACGAAACATCGAATACAGGACCAGGAAAAGGCCCGACACCGCGCCCCGGGCTCGTGGCTTGGATGAGTACCACCACAACAGTACAAACAGCACCACACCCTCCAAACCCGCTTCATACAACTGGGAAGGATGTCGCGGCAATGGACCACCGGCGGGGAACACCACACCCCAGGGACCATCGGTGACCCGTCCCCACAATTCTTGATTGATAAAATTCCCGATACGGCCCGCCCCCAGTCCCACAGGTACCACCGGGGCCACAAAATCAGCAACAGCAAAAAACCCACGCCCGGTCATACGACCAAACCAGGCCATAGCAATAATGACACCCAGGAGGCCACCATGGAAAGACATGCCCCCCGTCCAGACATAAAAAATTTCGATTGGGTGACTAAAATAGTAAGCCGGGTTATAGAACAGAATATAACCCAACCGACCCCCGGCGATGACACCAATGACCGCGTAGAAAACAAGATCGCCCACCTCCTGTCGCCCCCACGGGGCAGTCATGTTGCCAGTACGGTACAATAGCAACCACCACGCCCCCACAAAACCAACCAGATACATCAGCCCATACCAATGGACAGAAAGCGGACCAAGATGAATGGCGACGGGGTCTATACCGGGATGAACAAACATATTCTTGTTTACCTACAGCAACGGGTGATCAGCCGACATCGCGCCACCCAAGATGAGCACTTCCCATCCTGGATGACAGTTAAATGGCCGTTAATAAATTCGGTTATTTTTTGATCCAGGCCCCAGCGGGATCCTGGATATACTGGCCGGGGGGGGTCATATCCATGGCCTTACGACCCGCCTGGGTCTCTACCAATTGCAGACTCGCACCGTTACGTTGGGCGATGGCCTGGTAGTGGGCCTTACGTTTTGAATTGATTTGGGCCATCAAGGCCTTCACATCATCCGGGGCACCCGAATTAACAAGCCCCAAATAACCACTTGGGGTCTCACCCAAATAGCCTTGGGCCTTGGCCTGTTGCAGCTCCGCAGCAAACAGGGGTGTTGCACAAAATACGGTGGTCAAAATCAGTATGCGGATGAGGCGATTTGGTAAGCCTAATACATTTTTTTCAAACATGGTGTTACCCCCTTGCCTAGAATAATCCGGACTCTTTAGAGAACACGGCATCTAATTCCTTATCGACCTTGATCCGAATCTCATGTTCGATCTTTACGTTCAGATTGATGGTGATAGGCTTATCTGATACAGCGAACTCAACCTTCGGCTGACAAGCCGCCACAGTAAACAAGAACGCGGTTAAAACAGACAGGTTGACAATATTTTTCATGGGCTCTGCTTCGAGAGTTGAGCGATGCCGACAAGCGAGGATAGTAGCACCCCCTCCGGGCCGTATCCACTATCTTAGGGATGGGCCTTTTTTGAACGACTGCGTTGCTGCACCCAGTCTTCAAGAAGGTTTGCCGCATTGGCAACAAAATTTAGACTGCGAAACAAATCAAATAGATTATTTTCAAGATTAAAATTTAAACTGGTGGGTGGGGAACCCTTCATATCAGGGTTTCGACCACTCAAACGAGCGGCGGTACGGGCATTCCCGCTTACATCCATATTGATCACAGCAGACAAGGAATCAAAATGATAGTTCTCCAGTATCTCATACGCCACTTCCAGTAAAGGATTAGCTGCACCCAAATCTTGCCCCCCCTCTTCAGCCGGCTGAATACGGATCACACCACCAGGAGGCCGGGCGGTTAGACCCCCATCATTGATAATAAATCCCTGTTGAGTGCTCACAATGGGAAATTGACCGTCCAAAATGCCGCTCGCTTCCACACCAGACAACTGCTGTAACCTGACAAGCTTCCCCAGATCCAAATGTTGGATATCCACCCTATAGGGTGGACTGGGATGTCCATCCTGAAACCGATATTGCTTGATAGTCATGCGACCCCCAAGTTGGGTCCAGGCAACATCGTCGAGTATCGCCACCAGACCGGTTTCGTTCCGGGGCAGAATGACACGGGCCTTGAGGCTCAAGTCATCTATCGTGCCCATCTCCGCCAGATTGGGCACCAGCCGGGGTGCAGTCACGGCCACCGCCACCCGACCCCCTTGCCATACTTTACCGTCGGGACTAAAACGAATCACTGCCGTATCGATAAGCTGCAAGTCTATCGTCGGCACAAACAATTCATCCAACAACACATCCTGGATTCTCACTGTGGCGGTTGCCGGCAGGGTCAAACGATATTGGCCACCTAGTTCACGCACATTCCCCACTATTCTGCGGGTAACTTTCAGTGAGGCCGTTTTCTTTTGGGTCCCCGCGACGGGCGCCGATGACGAACCGGACAGGTTGGCTGAGGGCAGATCAAACTGCCCCGACACCACCAGACCTTTGTCGACAACAAGCTGTAGTACACCTCGCCCTAAAGAGAGACCCCCATGCCCCTTAATGGCAAGCTGTTTACCCACTCCAGAGAGTCGCGCAGCCCCAATATCCAGATCCAATTCTGCATCTAAACGAATATCACGAATAAGCTTATCGGCCTGCCCCCCCAGGGCTTGGGGCAAACTACCACTGAATTTTACCGCCACAGTTCCGGACCAACCCATGCCCCGCACATCTTTAACCCATGTCGATATCACTCGACCCAGCCCATCGAGTCGAAACAACAATTCGCCAGCAACTGTTACCTGATCTTCCCCCTCGGGAGTGGACAACAAATCTGCAACCCATACTGCTTGTGTTGCCTTGCGATCCTCATACAGTTCAAGCCGTGCCTGACCCGTCACTCGAAACACTGCCTTGAGTTGATGACCAGCAGGCTCTTGTCTAACCAGAATCTGTAAACTGTCGGCCTGGCGTTGCGTGTCCACGGACAGAACAATATCGGCTTGCTCGGTCCTGGGGGAAGAATAGTAGACTTGAAATCGTTCGAGGCTCAGGTTGGCTACCGGCACATCCATCACCCACGGCCCCGCCAAAGGCAAACGAGTTGCACTAGGGGGCATGGTCAAGGTAGTGGGTTCCACCTCCAGTCTGCCTGCCCCAACCTTTAGAGATTCAATACGACCCCGCCACAAGGCCTCCAGACGGTAGCTTAAACGGATATCTTTAAACAACAGAGCATAGCGTTTACCGCTATCGTAGAACTCAAAACCAAGGTGGGAGATGCGGCCTTGCCGGGGGCCCGGATAGCCCACTTTGACGCTGATCTGGGCGAAGCCCTGATCCTTGAGCGTGGCCTTGATGACCTGCGCCATAATGAGGGGCAAACACAGATACAAAACGCCTGTTAAAATGAGGGCAGTGATGCCAACAGCCTTGAGTATTTTTTTTATACGTGACATGGCCCTAACCATAATGATCTGCTGATGACTGTTAGCACATCCTACTCATTCGAGCTGAAGCCTACTTTATGTAAGTTGTGTCACCACCACAACAATTATCAGATTGCCTGAGCGATTGTCTGAGCGTGTCATCCAATCATTCTCGATCTCGCTGTCTATACTTACGCTAAGGATGTCTCTGATTATCGGGACCTTAGCTTTACCGGCGTATTCCCGGACGGGTATTGAGCCGCAACCAAGTGAGGGCAAGCATGAAAAAGGTCTCCAGTCTGTTGATTATCGGTGTCACCCTCCTCTTCCTCGGCGCCTGCGAAACCACGGCCAAACGAATAGAACGCCACCAAGACCTGTTTAATGCTCTACCCGCCCCGCACCAGGGGCTCATCCAATCCGGGAAAATCCAGGTCGGGTTTACCGCCGACGAGGTATATCTTGCCTGGGGTCGCCCAACCCGCAAATCCATTACCGAAGATGGACAGGGCCAAAACCAAACCTGGGTCTACATAGTCACCCGCACCATCACCCAATACTACCCGGTGCATCATTATCGCCACGGATACGACAGCGGCTACCACATAAATGACCCCTACTACTTCCAATATTACTATGTGGCCAAGGACGTGGTGTTTGCCAATGGCCAAGTGAGTGGCTGGACCGTGCACACCCCCCCGGTACCCCTGCACGCCTACTAGGCCGATTGGCTCCATTAGGATCGGGTCGACTTTGGCGGCCTGGCCGTTTATAGTTGACTCTTTTAGTCAACTACTCTACAGCACCCATGGCCCCTGAACAACACTATACGCACCCCTACACCAATCGGCTGATTGACGAGACCAGTCCCTACCTGCAGCAACATGCCCACAATCCAGTGGATTGGTATCCCTGGGGCAAGGAGGCCATAGAAAAGGCGCGCCAGGAAGACAAACCCATATTGTTATCCATCGGCTATTCGGCCTGCCATTGGTGTCACGTCATGGAGCACGAATCCTTTGAGCACCCAGAGGTGGCCGAGGTCATGAATGCGCTGTTCATCAATATTAAGGTGGATCGGGAGGAGCGGCCGGACCTGGACAAGATCTATCAACTGGCCCACCAGATGCTCACCCAACGGGGTGGCGGCTGGCCCCTCAATATGTTCCTGACCCCGGAGGACCACACCCCTTTTTTTGGAGGCACCTATTTTCCCCGGCAGGCACGCCACGGCATGCCGCCCTTTGTAGAGCTCATGCGCAAGGTCGACAATTACTACCGCAAACAACGCCAGGATATCGACAAGCAAAACACCTCCGTGAGAGAGGCCTTTAAACACATCCGGGCATCCTACGACAACGCTACGGCAAACCTGGACGCTGACATCTTGCAGCGGGCAATGGATGGTCTGTGGCAACAATTCGATGGGCGCTACGGCGGATTTGGCCAGGCCCCCAAGTTTCCCCACCCCACCAATCTCGAACGTTGCCTGCACCACTGGCATAACGACCCGCCTACCGGCGACACCCAACGGGCTCTGCACATGGCCCGCACCACCTTGCACGCCATGGCCAAGGGCGGGCTCTATGATCAACTGGGGGGTGGGTTTTGTCGCTACTCGGTCGATGAGCGTTGGATGATCCCCCACTTTGAAAAAATGCTCTACGACAATGGCCCCTTGCAGACCCTGTATACCGACGCCTACATGGCGGCTGGAGAAACAACGTTCAAAAACACCGCTATCGGTATTGGTGAATGGGTGCTACGTGAGATGCAGTCACCCCAAGGGGGCTACTACTCCACCCTTGATGCCGATTCCGAGGGTGAAGAAGGAAAGTTCTATGCCTGGGAATCCGATGAGATCAGGTCGTTGCTGGATAAAAACGAATGGCCAGTCATAGAAGCCCGCTATCGGCTAAAGGGTAAACCCAACTTTGAAGGCAAGTGGCATCTGCATGTTCAACAGGGCGTGGATCAAATTGCCAAGGCGCAGAATCTATCTTCAGATAATGCACACTTGTTGATCGATAGTGCCCACAAGAAACTCTTCGCCGCCCGGCAAAACCGCATCCACCCGGGCCGGGACGAAAAGATTCTGACGTCATGGAATGGCCTGATGATCAAAGGCATGGCCCGTACCGGTCGCTTTCTCGACCGCCCTGATTTTATTGCCTCTGCACAACAGGCTATGGATTTTATTCAAACCACTTTGTGGCAGGGCGGCCGGCTACTGGCCACCCACAAGGATGGCAGGACCCATCTCAATGCCTATCTGGATGATTATGTGTTTGTAATTGACGCCTGTCTGGAACTCCTACAAGCCCAGTGGCGACGCCAAGATCTTGATTTCGCCATTGAACTCATTGACTGTCTGTTTGATCACTTTGAGGACCGTGAACACGGCGGGTTCTTTTTTACCTCGGATGATCACGAGGTATTGATTCACCGATACAAACCGGCAGCGGATGACGCCACACCCTCTGGCAACGGTGTCGCCGCCCAGGTGCTACTCAAGTTCGGCCATCTGCTCGGTGAAGCCCGCTATCTGGATGCTGCGGAGCACACCATCAAATCGCTCTACCCTGAGATGGACCAATACCCCCATGCCTTTGGATCGCTGCTCAATGCAATGGAAATATACTTGCAACCTCCCCAAACCCTTGTCCTGCGTGGCAACACCCCGGCCATGTCAGACTGGGTTCTACATTGCACACAGTCCTACGCCCCCAACCGCGTAGTCGTGGCCATCCCTGATGACAATACCGATCTGCCCGGGATACTGGAGGAACGCAAACCCGCAGATCAGGTCATTGCCTACCTATGCAGTGGTCACAGTTGCCAGGCACCCCTAACTGATATCCATCAGCTGAAGACAGCCCTTGGGTGACAAAGGTGTATTACTGCAACCACATAGGGTGGTGTTTGCTTTGGGTTATAAATGACTGAGAATTGGCCAGGTGGGACTGGCCCAGACACAAGACCATCACACCCACCACCTCATTAACGAGGATTGCGTGGAAGTATATTGACATCAGTACGTGCCTCAACCACCTCATATTCGATACCTTCGGGAGGTAAGGTCTGAGTATACTGCCAGGCACCGTTAGTCTCTCGCCACTTATAGACATAGAAAATTTTCTTTTTTTCGACCACACCTGCCTGATCCAGAAATTCAATAAATTGCTCACGCAAATCAGGTTTTAACCATAACGTGATCGCGATAACAGCAGAAATCCATAGAACAGTGATAAGAAATTTTTTCATAGAGGTTGCATTGACCCACCAATAGGCGCGATTATTGTGCGATACAGCAATCGCCTCCAAATTATAGCAATAATACAGTTTGATCAAGAATTGCTGAACGCAGTGGCACCACGAGTATCCCAACCATCCATGTTTTAGATCACAGACTCGGTATACCCTATTCTGATCTATACTCTAGCGGAAGATCACTGAATGACCACCCCAAAAACTGTTGCATCTATGCCCATCAAACAAAAAACCATCGCCCTTTTATTGGGCCTTAGCCTGCTGTCGCCTGTTGCCGCCGTAGAACACCCAGATCACCTGCTCATCCTGCTGGATCTGTCTCGATCCATGGCACTGCCACTGGACAAGATAACCCGCATCAAAGCGGCGCGTCAGGTCTTTGATGAAGTAATCAAAAAGGTTCCAGATAACGTTGTTACCGGATTGAGGATATTCGCCCATGGGGGCAGCAAAGAATCCTCCATAGCCTGCAAAGAAACAAAGCTTGCAGTGGCATTCGGCAAAAACAACAAGGGTCAAATTTCAGATCTGGTCAACAAACAAGACCCCGTGGGGACCAAGACGCCCCTGGCTTATGCCCTGGAACAGGCCAAGGCCGACCTGAAGGGCATACCGGGAAATCGCAAGATCATTTTATTGTCTGACGGCGAGGAAAATTGTGACGGCAATCCAGAAGATATTGCCCAAAGTCTGCGTGACATGAACATCGTTGTCGATACCATCGGCATCGGTGATGCCGGTGCTGCCAGTCTAGGCGGCATCGCCCTGGCCGGTGGTGGAAAATTTTATTTGGGCAGCAATTTCCAGAGCCTCAAGGAGGCCTTGGCCGCAGCGATGGGGGGGTCTGGACGTGCATCAGCGGGGGGTGGCACAACAACAACTCCTGATAACGCAGGTTCCGGGGCTGCCGGTTCCAAAACACCGACGATCAAAACAACACCTGGGGCCAACGGCAACCTGATCAAAATTATCCCCCTGCCACCAGACAACAAAGACCAGACTATCTATGAAGCACAAGCCCCTGCAGCACCCCCCAAACCTACCGAGCCGGTGCTGAACCTGGAACTGATTCTTGATGCCTCCGGGTCCATGGCGGCCAAGCTAGGCAAACTAAGCAAGATGCAGACTGCCAAAAAGGCTTTGGCCGAGACCGTGACGGCCCTCGACAGCGAGTTCATACGACTGGCCTTTCGTGCCTATGGTTTTGATACCACGATCGAAAAAACCAAACAAAAATCCTGCAAGAATACCGAGCTGTTGGTGGGCTTTAAAAATGGGAAACCAGATGCCATCAAAGCCCAGGCGATGAAACTCAGCGCCTATGGTTACACCCCCATCGCCCAAAGCCTGCGCCTGGCAGGCCTTGACCTGAAACCCTATAAAGACCAGCGCCCCACTATCGTGCTCATCAGCGACGGTGAAGAAACCTGCGATGGTGATCCGGTAGCAGTCATCGAAGAGTTGCGCAAACTGGGCATTGATGTGCGCGTTCATGTCATTGGCTTTGACCTGGACGATAAGGCACGGACTCAACTCCAGGCAGTGGCCAAGGCCGGGCGCGGCCAATACTTCGACGCCAGCAATTACCGCGGCCTCATCGATAGCCTGAAGAAAGTGGTGGACGACATCTGGGAGCAAATCGCCATCGCCGAACCACAGCGCTTTACCCGACCCATAAACGGTGGCGACCAACTCAGCAGCGCAGTCACCCTGGAGCCGGGCCGTTATACCTTGAAAGACAACCTGGCCAAGGGCAAAAAGACCTATTTCTTTGTCCCTACGAAAAAGGGCCAGCGGGGTGTCTTGCGCGTCCAATTGCAGGCCCGCGCCTTAGTGAAAGACCGTAGCGGCAAAATCAAGGAAGCCAAATACGCCATCGATGGCATGACCATCGACATTTACAGGCCCGACAAGAAAAGGATCAAGGGGCGCAGCGCCCGTGTCGGCGGCAAACTGGGCAAGACGGCCTTCACCCACTTTATGGATATTAGCGGGCAAGGTTTCTACTTTACCGTAGGCGATAACTACAATGCCGTACATCGCGACGCCCTGTTTGAACTTACCATCCAGGAGGCCGGTGATGTCTATAATGGTCAAATAGCTGCAGACCGGCCCCAAGACACCACCTTGTCCATCGCCGTGGGGGAATCCCTTTATGGCCATTTGGGCCTGGAAGATCGTGCCGACAGTTATCACATCACCCGCCTGCCAAGCGGCGGCGGCATCGAGGTTGAAATTAAATTCCCTAATCCCGACTACCGTTTTACTGTGGAACTCTATGATGGGGACAAAAACAGACGCCGCCAGAAATTCACCAAACTTAAGGGCAACGCATCATTGTCACTAAAAGATCTGCCGGCCAAGGCGGTGATCCGTGTAGTGGATGCCAATCCAGGCCTTTATCATCTATTTTCAAGTTACGCTCTTACTATTACAGCAAAATGAAAAATATAATTGCTCGGGCCTCGCGCCACCTATTTTTGTTAGCCCTGTTCTTTCAGCTTGCCCCCGCTTTGGCAAACGAGACGCAGGTTCGCAAGATCGTTCGTGACTATATTGGTATCGCTCAGGATGCCTATACTCCTGGCCCCAGCCCCACGCGGGACGAATGGAAAATGATCGACAAAAAGCGTGCTCACGCCAAATCTTTTTGGGCGGACCAAAGAAAAAAGGCAAATAAAGATTTTATGTTCTTAAAGGCGCATAAAGATATCCCGTTTTCCCTTACCGATTATGGACAAACCGGGGACTACGCACAGATCGTGGTGATGTTCACGCCGCCAACAGGCTCAAAGGCGCCATTCTTTCCTACCCGCAAGGGTCGCTATCGACTCATCAATAAAAAGGGTCAATGGAAGTTGGCCCGATTTGAACCGGTATATAAAAAGGTCATCTATCCTGTTGCCAATGGGGCCAGTGTGAAGGTGCTGCTGGAGGCCTATTTTAAGGCTATGCAACAACTCTACCCACCCGCCGTGGAGCCCAAACAGTCCAAAAAACAATCGTTGTTTGCAATCCGATCCCGTACCGCCGCCTACTGGAAATTACGCGAAAAAGACATCAAGACGCCCTCTATGCGCAGCATTCTTTTCTTTTACATCAACCGGCCCAAGTCATGGCAGTTCGACAAAATTGATCAGGCCGGTGATTTTGCCCGCGCCGACCTCAGCATGGACGTGGGCAATCCATCACAGACTCGCGCCAAAAAACAAGGCCTAAAACGGCGCGTGAGATACACCTTGATCCGCTCCGACGGGAATTGGCACATCACAGATTTTGATGATCTGGACAAAAAAGATTCCGAAAAGGCCAAACGAGAGCAGGTGACGACCCCCACCACCACACTCGTTGCCGGAAACACGCCTGCACAAACCCTGGAGACTTATCTGAATCGTATGCGGAAACTTTATGGGCCAAATGCCAAAGATGAGGTCACCCCCGTTTCTGCTATGAAACAAACCAAAAGTTTATGGCGCTTCTCCAAACCCGCAGATCGAGCCATGGCATCTCGCGCCAACAGCCTGTTTATGCTTTTCCGCCCCGTTGCCTGGACCACAAAAGATATACAACAACAAGGCGATACCGCTACCGTCACCGTCAACTATTCTTTTAGCCCTACCAACGACATTGCCGCAAGGCTCAGTGCCCAGGTTGAGACAGTAAAATACCAATTAACCCAAAAAGACCGGCTGTGGTATTTGAGTGGATACCAAACTAAAATGCAAACGCGGTGAACAGCATCGTGGATACTCCTTAACTAATTGATAGCGCCTTCTCCCTCCGGGAGAAGGCTGGGATGAGGGGATAATAAAACCAGCATATTGGCTTGCTCCCCTCACTCTTCCAGCTAAAGGTGGCGACTACACAGACACCCTTCATAAATTCGCTCTACTCCAGCCTGCGCGGTGGGCGTAGCTGGCGTGCCAATAGTTTAAGTGTGCTAAAGCTCAGCCAGATAAAGGCGACTGGAAACAGCACCGTCTGTAACAAAAACACCACGATCAGATTGATGGCATGCTCACTGGCGTTGGAGAGTTTTTCCTTGTAGCGGCTGATTCGGTCGCCCAGGCTGATGGATTGGGTGGTGTTTTCGTAATATTGGGACAAACGATCAATAAAACTTGTCGCCGACGCCCCATCGGACCGTGGCTCAACCTCGTTAATCGCCTGAATCTCATCCCGCGTATCGTCTAGTACCTGGGATGAGGACTGATATTGTTCGGCAAGAAATATATCAAAGGTACGCTCGTTCATAATGCTTACCACCGGTAACACAAAACGCAGGAACAAAATCACCAGGGCAGATCGAAAAATCAAAGACCGTATCCGACGGCTGAATTTCTGAGGCCACCATAGCGCCCACATCACCAGTAAAGCAGCAATAAGCACCATGACATTCATCGCCCACCAGGCACTTATCTGCATCAATATTTTTTGCACCCCCAGGGAAGTGGTGGCAATTAACATCACATGGGCAAACTGTTCCACCAGGTCATTGATAGGATCAAAAATCTGCCCCGGCGCAAATACCAGCCCGAGCCCTGCCGGCTGTAAGGCCACCTCGGTGCCCTGTGCCACCGAAATCAATCCATTGAGCCCACGGGCAATAGCAAAGGTAACAAAAGCACGTTTGAACGCGACATCGTTATACCTTTCGCCAAGATCATCGATGCTCCGTGAAAATGTCAACACCAACAGTGCCGCCACTAATATACTGAGCAGAATTTTATAGTGCCGCAGGTGGCTTATGTTATCGCCGGTGGCCCCCACAGTAGCGGTTAAGGTGGGTATATCTTCAGTGGATTTTGCCAAGGTCACTCCCCGATTTAGTGCCCAGTCTTGGGTTCCAGAACTAAATGAACAGGCACGTCCCCAAGACCCAATACTAACACCAAATAAGCCCAGGAATAGCCGCCAAATCGGCTACGACAACCTCCTCCCACCGGCGGCAACTCTCGTGTTTAGTGACATATGTCACAGCACCCAACGGGCCTAACCAATAAACTGATACTAATTGGGTAGCCACAGCTTACCTCAAGTATCACTAGAGTATCTTGAATTTTAATGCTCACAGAAATTCCATCCACTATCAACCATAGCGAGAGCAGCCGACGACGCTGGTTCAGTAACGCCAACATGGACTTGTTTTTGTGGCAAGGGAAGGCCGATGAGGTCCTTGGTTTTCAGTTTTGTTATGACAAAAACCACCAGGAACGCATGTTCAGTTGGTTTACAGACACCGGCTACCAACATTGCCACATTGATGATGGTGAGGCCTCACCAAAACGAAATATGTCACCCATCCTGCTAGCGAATGCAAACCCCTATGATCAGGACCTGGTTTCTCGCTTTTGCGCCAACGCCGTCAATATCGACCCAAGAATTGCAAGTTGTGTAGCACAACATCTTGATCATTTCTTGGAGCTATCAAAGCAATTGCAGACGACAAGAGACACCGACCAAAGTCCTTTGCCATAACCTGACATATAGTAAATCACATGCTTATCCGACAGTTGCATAAACCTTACCGAACCCTTCTGCTTCCACTGGGGTAACAACTCAGTTTTAAATTGAGAAATGAGCTTCCTCCAGTTACTAAGGAAAACGAAAGTTAGCCGACATCCTTTATCAGCGGGTATTGGCAGCATAGACGCTGCCATCAAGCGTACAGGGACGTATTCACCGCGTCCCGCTGATGAAGGATGTCGGCTAATCAATGAACTCATTAGTAAATCGGCATCACCAGCTCAATTGCACCCGGAATACTCTCAATCTCAACAGGCAGTTGGGTCAATACATCACCGTCCCCTTGTACCGGCTCACCCACCGCCCCCGTAATAGTGACCCTTGATCCGGTCACGATACGAAAATCTGCAAGTGATGCGATGCGATCGCTAAATAGCGCTGCACTATAACGCACGAGGTTCCAACGTCCCGATCGTTCAAACAGACAAACATGCAACAGTGGGTCCGTGATCCTGGCGGCGGCATCCAGGATATATCGACCGGCATAATAACGGCCATTGGCCACAACCACCGAGGCGGCGTGGTAATCGACCCCGTCCACGGTGACATTCAAGAGGTGATCATCACCCTGGATCAATTGCCTGATAGCCTCCACCCCGTAGGCACCTTTTCCCAGCCACCGTTTTAGACCGAGATGGACCCCAGCAACAACCCGTGCATCGTACCCGACCCCTACCATGGCAATGAACACCCGTCCGTCGATACGGCCCAGGCTGATTTTCTGAATGGCCCCCCACAAAATTGTCTCAGCAATCTGTTGTGGCGCCACACCCAATCCAATCTCGGCGGCAATCACATTGGCGGTACCCATGGGCAACAAGGCCAAGGGGATGTCGCGCCCCAGCAAGCCATTGGCCACCTCATTGATGGTGCCATCACCACCGGCGGCCACGATCACATCCACATCTTTCGCATCACGGGCAAAAGATTCGGCGTCACCGGGCCGACCCGTCGGCTGTAACATCACCTCACTACCCGACCCTTGCAACAACGCAATCACGGCCTGCAGGCGCTGATGCCGCCGACCGCCAGCAGTAGGGTTAAAGATGACACTGATACGTTTAGGTTTTTGTATTGAGATGCCCATAACAAAATATTTTTCTGTCCCCTCATCCTAGCCTTCTCCCTGGGGGAGAAGGAAGCACCTATTGGCGGTAGCCAGCTGCCTCCCTAACGGAAGTAGCACCAAAATGATACAAGATCGAATATACTCGTTCTTTCCAGCACCAGAGCATACCCAACTTTATGAAAAGTCTTTGGAACGATAGTGATGCCGCTCAGTATCAAGGCGACCTGGACCTGCGGGTCTACACCTCGCGCCTGCTAGGACAAGACCCCAGCCTGGTATTGCACGGTGGCGGCAATACCTCTGTCAAGATCACCGAAACCAACCTTGTTGGTGACGAGGAGGAAATACTCTACGTCAAGGGTAGCGGCTGGGACCTGGAGACCATCGAGGCCGCCGGTTTCGCGCCGGTGCGCATGGCCCATTTGCTCAAGCTGGCCAAGCTTCAGAGCCTGTCCGACCCGCAGATGGTGAATGAACTCAAGACCCAGATGACCAACGCCGCTGCACCGTCGCCCTCGGTAGAAACCATCCTCCATGCCACCCTGCCCTACAAGTATGTGGATCATACCCATGCGGATGCCATTGTCTCTATCACCAATACTGCCGAAGGTGAACAACGGATTCGTAGCCTCTATGGCGACACCGTGGTCATCATCCCCTATGTGATGCCAGGCTTTGATCTGGCGCGACTCTGCGCCCAGCGTTTTGCCGCCGAGGCCCATGACAACACACTGGGCATGGTGCTGATGAACCACGGCATTTTTTCCTTTGCCGATAGCGCCCAATTGGCCTACCAGCGCATGATCGACCTGGTGACCCTGGCCGAGGACTATCTTGCCAGCAAGGGCGCCTGGGAAGTACCGCCAGCTACAGCCCAACCAAGCAAGGCGTCTATACGGGGTTCGATGGCAGCACTACGCCAGGACATCTCTCGGGTAGCAGGTTTCCCAATGATTCTCGCCCACCAAAATAACAACAAGGGCCTCGCCTTTGCGCAGCACCCGGAGGTGAGCAGCCTGTCTCAACAAGGGCCGGCGACACCGGACCATGTGATCCGCACCAAATCCACGCCCATGCTGGATCGCGATACCGATGGATTTGCGCGTCACTATAAAGAGTACTTTGACACCCACGCCCCCCATGCCAAACAACCCAAGACCATGCTCGACCCAGCGCCGCGGGTTGTCCTCGACCCTGAACTGGGACTGTGCACCGTCGGCCGTAGCGCCAAGGATGCAGGCATTAGCGCCGACATCTATGACCACACCATTGACGTGATTTTACGGGCCACTGCCCTGGGAGGATTTAAAGCCCTGCCCGCAAAGGACCTCTTCGACATGGAGTACTGGGACCTGGAACAGGCCAAGCTAAACAAGTCCGGTGCACCACCGGTCTTTGCCGGTGAGGTCGCGCTGATTACCGGCGCTGCCTCCGGTATCGGCAAGGCCTGTGTGGAGGCCATGCTCAAGCGCGGTGCCGCCGTCATCGCCCTGGACATCAACGCGGATATCACCACGCTGCACCCAAGAAAAGATTATTGCGGCATACCGTGTGACATTTCAGACAAGGAACAACTCAACAGTGCATTGGAAACCGGAATCAAGGCCTTTGGTGGCCTCGATATGTTGGTCCTCAATGCCGGTGTGTTCCCTGGGGGTAAACGCATCGCCTGCCTTGAAGACGATGAATGGCATCAGGTCCTCAAAGTGAATCTCGATGCCAATCTGGCCTTGATGCGCCAGTGCCATCCGCTGCTCAAGCTCGCACCTCGAAACGGCCGTGTGCTCATCATGGGTTCCAAGAATGTCCTCGCCCCCGGACCTGGGGCCGCAGCCTATTCGGCCTCCAAGGCCGCCCTGATCCAACTCATGCGTATCGCCGCCCTGGAGTGGGCCGATGACGGCATCCGCATCAATGCCTTGCACCCTGATGCGGTATTCGACACCGCCATCTGGACCGATGAAGTGCTCGCCGCAAGGGCCGCTCACTATGGTATGAGCGTGGATGACTACAAGCGCAAAAACCTGCTCAAGACCGAGATCCGCAGCCAGGATGTCGCGGAACTGGCCGCCGAGATGTGTGGGCCACTATTTGCCAAGACCACCGCCGCCCAAGTGCCCATTGATGGCGGCAATGAGCGGGTGATCTGAAAATGGACCGGAGGTCCGTCGAACTTGGCCCTTCCTGAGGGGCCTAGGCATTGATGCCTACAGTGGTCTGCTTATGCGCTTCGTTGTGTACATTGAAAGTGACGGGTAGCGCCCATCAGAAATAATACTTCAGTGCAAGTTGAACAAAGCTGTCCTTGCGCAAAAAATCCAAGAGCGGGTCTTTTCCCGCGTCCATAAATACGTAGGCATCCAGTTTTACTTTCCACCTGTCGCCGATTCTGCGGCTTGCTTCTAACTGAAACACCGAGGAATGGTTGTCGATATCCTGAATGAATCCTGCCAATATCTCGGAGGAGGCCATATCGTTAAATGCCAGACGCAACCCAATCAAATAGTCATTATTAAGGAAGGTATTAAACCGGCTACTGACATAACCGCTGGCAACAAGCGCATTTATATCCAAATCATAATCGCGGCTGTCGTACAAATATTCTACGATCAGGCCAAGGTCCTTGCCACGCAAGCCGGGGCCTGAAAAGGTATATTCGAAGCCCGCATCCACGGCGTAAAAGTTACCGTCTGCCTGCCCACTACGGTAGATGGTCTCCAGCTTCCACAACCAGGCTTCACTGACATACTGCAGATCAAGCCCCGTCTGGTTGATGATTTCGTAAAAGGGGATGATGCCGAGGTTCCCATTGTTGTCAAATTCCGGAAGATATGCAGGATCCCGGGTTGTGCCGTAGAAATGGGAGACGCCGATGTCCAGGCTCCCTATGGTGTTGCTGTAACGCAACGCATAGTCGACATGACGCTCCTTGTCTTCACTTTCGTACGCGGCCCCACGCCCAGTGTCGATAAACGGATCAAACCGCAGGCGTCCCCCGCGCCCCGGAAACGTCCGCTCGCGAAAATAAGGAAGGGCAAAGAAATCCAGGGTTCCTTGATCGGTCAGCAGCGTAAAATTAGCCATAGGCTGGCCCAACTTCTCTTCCCCGCCAATCGACTCTACAAGGTCAGTTTGATTGATAACATCAACGAGGTGGCTCGCTTCCGTCACCCCCCAAAAGACCTTTCCAATCCCGACCCGGAGTTCATAATTTTTCTTGGGCCAAAGTAACATGGCCTCCCTGATGTCAAAACGCGTTCGTTGGTTGTCCGCGCTGTCATAACGGTAAAAGGGCACAAAGGTGAACGAGCGCCCACCTGCCCACTCCTGATAAAGCTCAGGCTGGATGGCGACCGAAACGCTGTTCTGTCGCTGCCCTTCATAGGGCGGACTGTCGGGAAAATATCTTCCTTCCAGTTCAATCCAGCCCCCGAGCCCCGCAGCCATAGCTGGACGACTAAAGGCGATCAGAATTGCCAGCAAATATATAGCGAATTTCATAAGCAGAACCACTGATAAAGCATCAACGCATGCGTTTCAGCCGGTTTTGTGTAAAGTCTTCGTTCTTCAGCCCATCCCTGAATTCAAATTTTTCATACCCCAATCTGGTTTTCTTGCCAGTCTGTCGATTGACCCTATACACATTGTGTGGCTCACCAGTATTTACCAAGGTGCCGCTGTACTCACCGAAGCTAAGCGTCTTCAGCAGATCGCCCTTGCAGTCACAGTAGTCAATACGCTGCAGACGATACTCGTCCTTGTCGTACCAGGCGACTTGACGAGTATAGCCCGAATTTTTATACCGCGGGCGTTGCTCCAACACAAAGCACCCTGACTCGTCACAAGACTCATCACGCAGCCATTTATAATCGTACTCCTTCAGCTCCTGGGAACTGGTGCCCTCATAGGCAAACTCACTGCCGACAGGTGGTGCAATTGCATTGCTTGTCTTTATCCATGAACATTAATAATACCGGTAGCAGTAGAAAATCCATCGCCAGGGCCACAGCAACTGCCATGACAGTGAGAACACCCATGTCGACATTGAGCTTGTAACTGGAAAAGGCCAGCACGGAAAAGCCTGCGATCATGATCAAGGTGGTCACCCACAAGGCCTTGCCGACATGGGAAAAACTGTAGCGAATGGCGTCGTGGGTACTAATACTATGTTCGCGTTTGGCGCGGTGGTACTTGCTGAGTATATGGACCGTGTCGTCAACGATAAGCCCCATGCTGGTGGCCGTGATCATGGAAGCGATGATGCCAATTTCACCAACGAAGATCGCCCACAATCCAAATGTAACCAGTACCGGCAGGAAATTGGGGATCAGGCTGATCAGGCCCAGGCGGATGCTGCGTAGGGCGAGCACCAGCGTTAAGGAAATCAACACAAAGGCCAGGGCGGTGCCACCCAGCATACCGATAATATTCCGCATCGCAAGATTTACGAACATGACAATGGTGCCTGTTGCCTTGGCCTGCATGGGCGGCGGCATATTTTCCGCCAGCCACGATTCCGTGCGCTCAATCACCTCGATTATCTGTTTTTGCGGGAGGGTGTCCAGGGTCACCGTCAACCGGGTTGCGGATTTATCCAGATTGATCTGGCTGTTGAGATCAAGACCGTAGGGCAGAGACATTTCGTATAACAACAGATACTGAGCCGCCAGTTCGCGCCTGTCGGGCAGGCGATACCAGCCGGGATCGTCACCGTGCATGGATTTGTTCAGCCGTTTCATGACATGAATTAAGCTGTTGACATGAGTAATCTCCGGCTGTGCACGCAACCAGACCGTAAAGGACTCCAGTTGTTTTAGATATTCGGGCTCAGAAATACCGCCGGTCTCGCCGGATTCGATGGAAAATTCCAGAACATAAGGGCCCGTAAGGTTAGCGGTGGCGAAATCCGTATCGACACGAAACGGAATACTTTCGTCAAACCATTGAATAAACCGGTCATCCAGTTCGAGACGGGGAATGAAGGAAACGATTATAAGGCTCAGGGCCATCATGCCCCAGAACAATGGCACGCGCCGGCCAACCACGAAATCACCGAAGCGTTCCATAGCCAGGCGCCGATCGCTCGTTTGCGGTCTAATACGCAGCGGCAAGAGTGATATCAGCGCAGGCAGGAAGCTCATGGAGAATATCCACGCCACAACAACACCGATGGCCGTGATGTTACCAAGTTCGTTAAACGGCGGTGAATCAGAAAAATTGAGGCTCAGGAAACCGATACCCGTAGTCAACGTGGTCAGAAATACCGGCTCGGCATTGATCCATAGACTTTCCACCAAGGCGTCATGTTTCGAACGGCCAGCGCGCACTTCCTGGAAGGTGGTCAACAGGATATGCACACTGTCAGCCATCGCCAAGGTCAGAATAATAATCGGCGCCAACGCGGTCGATGCGTTCATCTTGATGCCGAACCAGGACATGAGCCCCAGGGCAATGACTACCGACAGACTGACCACCAGCAATGTCACCACCGTGCCGGAAACCGAGCGCAAGAACACCAACAGCAGCGTGATCATCAGGCCGTACATCACCGGTACCAGGACGTATGAATCCGATTCACTGACCTGGATCTCTGCTGCACTAAAAATGGCGATACCGGTGAGCGCCACCGTCAAATCGGGATGGGCGGCGCGCAGCTTTGCCGCCAGGTTTTCGGCATAGGCCACTGATTCCGGCAGGTGCCTGGTGTGGTCCGTGCCGGGAAACTGCAAGGTCACCGAGACGCCGGTAGTACCACCGTCGTAGGCGATCAAGCGCCCCGCCAACGCCGGTTCTTCTAATGCCACAGCCCTGACCCTGGCCAGGCCAGCGGCATCCAGTGCTTGCGGCCTTTCCACCAGATTGGCCACCGTCAGCTCGTCGCCTGTGGCCTCGGTGTGCTGGTAATTGGTGACAGAATCCACGCGAATGGCATACGGAATCTGCCAAGCCTGTTCGGTCAGTTGTTTGACGATCTCCAGAGTCTCTCGGGTGAAAACATTTTTGTCCTTCGGCTGGAGGACGAAGAGAATATTCTCGGAACTGGTATAGGTATTCTCAAATTTTTTGAAGGCGATGAGTTCGGCATTGTCTTTGCCGAAGTACACTTTGTAATCGGCGGTGAATGCAAAATCGCGCAAACCCAAACCGGCAGCCAGGGCCGCAAGCAGGCACGTGGCCAACACCGGCCAACGCCAGCGTATAACCCAGCGGGCATAGGCCGGAACAAATTGTTCAATCTGCTTTTGCATGGCATTTTCCCTCGTTTGAGGCTGTGTAAAAACCCAGACATAAACATACTCAGCGTCATACCGGCGAAGGCCGGTATCCATAATCCTTTGATTTTATTGGTATGTTTTATCTGGACTCCGGCCTTCGCCTTCGGAGTGACGACGACTTTTTACACAGCCTCATTTGGCGGCATCCAATGCCGTGTGGGGCGCACACCGAGGTGTAGCTGACGGATATCAATCACCCTAGCCTCAAAATGGGGTCGCCACAATCGGAAAATGAACTGCCGCCCACTGGCCGCACGAACTCCCCGGCCATAACTGTGACATCGAATGGCTGCCAAGTATCAGATTCAACCACAAAAACCTACTCAAACCGAGATCCGCAACCAGGATGTCACCGAGACGTGGGCTGCTATTTGCCAAGACCACCGCTACCCAAGCGCCCACTGACGGTGGCATAAGCGGTGATCTGAGAAAGACTGATTTAATCCTTAAGGTGTTTGCGCAGAAACTGCGCGGTGCGTTGCATGGCATCCTTGGAAGCCAAATCATCGGCAAAGGTGCGCACATTGGGTGGGCGAAAGTCGAAGCCGCGACCGACACCGGGATAGACAATGAGCCGGATATCCCGTTTTTTCTCCTTGAGGGATTCATAGACGAAGATAATGGGACGTTGCCTCTGGTATTGATCATGCTCACCCATAAAGATCAGGGCTGGAACCTTGAGATCCTCCGCCTCAGGGGCATATTTATAGGCCTGCATGGGTTCTGCGGCATTGGGGTCCTGAAGGTGCGGATAATAGGACACCCAGCAGGCCACCTCTTTATCCTGTTTCTTGTAAGTGACCAGGGCTTTGAGTGTGATATACCCGCCACGGGTATGGGACACGGTGCAGATCTTTTTACCTTTGACCTGAGGCAAGGTCAGCAAGAACTCGATACCGCGAGCGGCATCTTTTTCAACTTTATAATCGTGTTCAATGGGAAATTTGTCGATAAAATTGGCAAACCATAAGTCCGGCGCCAATACCACAAAACCCCGTGCCGCCAGACGCCGTGGATGAAGCAAGGTCAATTCATCCAAACCGCGACGCCCGTGCTGGAACAACACCCCTGGATATTGCTTGCCGTCCTTGGGACGAAACAAATAGGCCGGAACCTCCGTATCCCCACTTTTGTAGCTCACACGTTCCATAACTACCTTATGGTTTTGCGGCACCGGGATCCGCCCTTCCTCCCACCAGGCATCATCCCACCACCATTTTTTCTCATCCTGTGGGTACAGGTATCGCACCCAACTCTTGTCATAGGTGACACCCCAGGGCTCGGCGGCAAACGCGGACATGGATGTCAGGCAAAATAGAAAGATAAGACTGCGCATAGTGGCGACCTCTCGATTGGTCATTATTTGGATAAGGTAGATCCAGTTATCTGATCTTACTTAACTACTAAGGCGAAACAAAGTAAGAAGACAGGGTGTATATTGCGAATAATTATGATCTGAACCTCATTTTTTAGTATAAACCAACCACATGCCATCCTCTAATCTACGCACGACACTACTACCGATATTAGCCTTGCTGCTCGCGGCCACGCTATGGGGGGTGCTCTGGTATCCACTAAGGTTGCTGGAACATGCCGGTTTGCAGGGGTTATGGACAACCTTAATCATGTATTGCGCCGCATCCTTAGTCGGGATCGTGCTGGTCATCCGGCGCTTGCATGAATTTTCCCGCTGCCCTGGGTTATTGCTGCTGATAGCCATCGCGAATGGATGGACCAATGTCGCATTTATCATTGCCGTTCTTGATGGCAACGTCGTCAGGGTTTTACTCCTGTTTTACCTTTCACCCCTGTGGACAGTAATTTTGGGATGGCTCTTACTTGGCGAAAGGATATCAGTTTTAGTCGCCCTATCAATTGGCGTTGCCATGTTAGGTGCACTATTGATGCTATGGGAGCCTTCACTGGGTTTCCCATGGCCTCGCGACAAGATTGACCTGCTGGCAATTTCAGCAGGCTTCGCCTTTGCTGTCTCCAATGTTCTGGTCAGGAAGGCACAGCATGTCTCTGTCACAACCAAAACCACAGCGACTTGGCTCGGGGTCAGTGCCCTTGCAGGCTTTTTGCTTTTATATCAATCTGCACCCATACCCACCGTAAGCAGTGATGTGATCATGGGTGCTGTCGCCCTGGGCATAGGGGGGATCGTTATCATGACACTGGCGGTTCAGTACGGTGTGACTCACATGCCCGTACATCGTTCAGCCGTTATTTTACTATTTGAAATCGTAGCAGGGGCCCTCTCCTCACAACTGCTCACGAATGAAATCGTGCAACCCATAGAATGGGTCGGTGGATCATTGATTATTCTGGCAGCTTATTTATCCGCTCACCAGGCAGCAAAAGATTAGGAACCTCTGATTCATTCGTCATTCCGACCGCAGCGAAGCGGAGAAACAGGAATCTCGAGCAATAAAATCAATGTATTACTGGATTCTAGTTTTCACGGGATGACAAATATAGAACATTGTTTATCCAGCCTTCAATAGTTAGCGGCCTTGCTGGCATTCTTTGAACACTAATGCCTGACATGTCGAACAAATGGATTTATCCAGGCGACTATAAATGCTGTGAATCACCAGCGTTTTGGAATCAAAGAAGTGATCACTCCCTATTTTTCTGATAAAACATGATTTTGCTGCAAATTCATAGACTGATCCCTTCAATCCCACGAAATAGAGCCCCCCACCCCTCATCATCAAGCGGTTATTTTCTGCCACTAATGCTTCGGCACCGGCAAGGTCAATAAAATTGATGCCACTTGCCTCAATTAAAATATGATTGATGTTCTCATTTTCTGAAATTTGCGCGATTCGCTTCTGAACATGGTTGATGGAACCGAAATAGACAGACATATCGATTCTCATTATTTTCAATTGGGGGCACTGTTTAAGAGGTTTTTTGTTAACATTGATCAGCTTTCTGTTTTTTACACCAGGCGAACCATCAAAAGACAATGTGGGAATATGTGGCGTTGAAGTTTTAGCCAAAAACAGGACAAGCGACAGCAAAACCCCGAGATAAATGGCAAATTCCAACTCAAGGAACAGGGTGGCAAAGAATGTCGTTAGCAATATTGCCGATTCAGACTTACTGAACGTCAAAGTTTGCCTGATATGACGAAAATCAATCAGATTATAAGCCACCAACAAAATAATACCGCCCATTGAGGCAATGGGAAGATAGGCGGTCAATGGTGCAATAAGCAACACGATCACCATCAAAAAGATGGCCGCAAAAATAGCAGAAAGTGGGGTTTTGGCGCCTGATTCATAATTAATACCGGAACGCGTAAACGAACCGGAACCCGCGTAACTGGAGAAAAAACTACCCAATATATTGGACATACCCTGACCAATGAATTCCTGATTAGGATCAATTCTCTGGTTGGATTTTGTTGCCACTGCACGACTGATCGATACCGCTTCGATTAACCCCAGCAAAGCAACCGCAAAGGCTTCGGGTGCCAACATTTTGATAGTTGTGAAGGAAAACTCTGGCGCTGATAACGGTGGCAAACGTGCTGGTATCTCACCCACCAGCTTGATCCCCGTTGTAAAGTCTGCAAAAAAAACTGCGATAATGCTGCCCACAACCATCCCAATGAGCAAATTAGGCAGCTTGGGCGCCATCTTCTTAGACAAAATGGCAATCAATAATGTAGCTAAGGCAATGACAACAAGATAAATATTTACCTTTCCCATCCCATGAAAAAGATCAACCCAGGTGTGAAGAAATGATTCTCCCTTGGGAATATAGACTCCGGTAATGTGTGGCATCTGACTGGTTGCGATCAATATGGCCGCACCCGCAGTAAAACCAATGACCACAGTATGGGAAACGAAGTTGACCAATGCGCCCAACCTTGCCAAACCAAATGCAAATTGATAGACACCCGCTAGAAATGTAAGCGTCAAGGCCAGTGTTAAAAACTCTGGAGTCCCTGGATCGGCGTGGCGGCTAATCGCGGCAAAAACGACAATTGAAATGGCAGTTGTGGGGCCTGAGACCAAATGAAAGGAAGAGCCAAACAGGGCAGCAACGATGGGTGTCACCATTGCGGTATAAAGACCGTATTCAGGTGGTAAACCTGCAATGGTGGCAAATGCCACCCCCTGCGGTAATACGATAACAGCCCCTGTCAGACCAGACATAAAATCGGCTTTTACGGTCTCCTTTGTGGTTAACTTGAACCAGATCAGGAAAGGAAATATCGATGTTAATTTCATTTAAACTCTCGTAGTGTATTTTTGCGAATGACAACCGCCGTTGTTCCGCTGACAAAGAACCAGGATTCGGTTCAGAAAGGCCCTAAAACCAAAAACACCACATTCCGGATAGAACAAAGTGGAGACCCGAAATTCGGTTTACGCCAATTTTGCACGTTCTGGATTTCTGCTTCCGAAATCCTACTCCTTGTTTATTCGTTACTCCTGCGACACCAACAATATCCTTGCAGACCAAAGAGCCTTCTTTGGTGGGAGTGTCTTGTCACATCAGCCCTTGGAAACGGCTTTCTGGATAAGGGGAATCAACGGCTCAGGGAGCCTGATCCCACCCGAAAGCGCGAACTGCTGCGCTTGGCCAGACATCTTTTTCCAGGTTTTACGGATAATATCGAGCCACTTTTCCTCATCATACTCAGGATGCTTGTTAACGAACTCCGGCATATAGTGCTCGATAAAAACCAGATCAGCCACATCTTCCAACAACTGCGTATCGGGATTCTCCTTAATCTTTTTCTTGGCCACCGCCTGCTTCACCCTGTCGATGACGTCTTCACCATAACCTGCCTGCACCAACAGATCAGCCGCCGTCTGAGCATGGAATTGATACAGCCCTTTGCGCCATTGCAGATAACCGATGCGGTCCATGGGATAGGCATCACGCCGGGATTCCCAGCGCCGGATATGCTGCGCACGAATAGCTAACTTCATCGTATCATCGGCATCGGACGCATAGCGCTGCAGCATGTCGGACATACGCTGGGAATAAAGAAGCTCTTTTGGCCATTCCTTACCCTTGTCGACCTCATGGTTCGGGTCTTCGCTGTTTGCGGCGTCTATCATCGCCATGGCCTTGTCGAAAATCGATTGCTGCTGAGACATAGGGATTACTCTGATTGTTGACGCTTAGGTTGTGCAGCCATGTAGATAATCAATATCGTATTCATAACGTATTTAATACCCTTTGCCTTGTTTGCAAGACCAATATCGAACTCTCCCTTTCATTTGAAAAATCGGGTGGGATCAATCGCGCCAGGCCCACTGTCCCACTTAATTCACTCTGTCATGCCGGACTTGATCCGGCATCCAGTAAGCTTTTGAACTTATGTCTCGAATTCTTGATGCCAGTTGAAAATGGCTAGATTCAGCATATCTAGCGCTAATCGACCCACTCTAAGTGAGACAGCAATGCATCAGACCTGTTGGGTTTACACAGCCCGTTTAAGCTCTTCCCGAATAATTCTTCGCAACGCATTTTCAAGTTCTTTATCATGCGTGCCAACATACTCGCGTAAAGCATCATTGATAAGCGTCTGATAATTTCCTCCGCCTAAGTGATGCACACGTTTCTTGAAATGCTCGATGATGTCGGCATCCAGACGAATAGTGATCCGAAGCTTGCTCGGATCCGCTTTTACAACCGGTCCTCGATTACCTTTGGAAAAGTTCTCAACCACACCAAATCCTAACCCTTCAAAATCGCTTTGATTTTTGTTTCGATGCTGAGCACGCAGAAATGATTCGAATACGGTTCTCGCCACGCGAGACGTGAATGGCATAAAGCACGTTCACAGGGGACCCACAGCCAGAGTCTTGAAGCAAATATCCGCATCAAGATCTATATGGTTAATGCGCTCTCATCATTCAAGCGCCAAAGCGGTATCGGAAAATCAACACCGTGCTTCTTGGGCCTCGCTCTACCTTATGCGGACCCACGCAATAAGCTATGGCCTGAAGTGTATGTACAATCCGTGCACATTGCAAGGGCAAGGATGAATCAGCCTCAGACTAAAGACCCATCGTGTCCATTATGGCCCTGCTAATCTAATAAAATTAGATCAATTAAACTTAAAACCATCGGCATACCAGAAACACAAAATATTTTCTCCTGAAACCCAACAATCTATCAGCTTGATGATCCTGTCACTTTGACAAGGTGAGTATTATTCGGGAGCCCCATGTGGCACACCCTTCGAGAGGCATCAAAACAAGCGCCTTTAGTGGAGTAGAGGAGTTGCCAATAAACAGCAATGCTCCTACTATCGCACTTCACGTTTTGAATATCATTGATGTGGAGGAGTCACTCATGAAGATAGGATTAGTTGTTGCGCTGGCAACCACTGTTTTGTTTGCTGGATCTTTTGTCACCGAGACTTGGGCTGAGAAGAAGGCATCCAGCACCAAATCCTTATTGAAAGACAAGAAGCCGTCCGCAGCAGACAAGAAAAAGGCCATATCGAGATCAAAGGGAAAGTTAAACCTGAGTGAAAAGGGGATGTTTGACTGCTGGAGTTTTTGTGACGAAGTCTGCATGATCCAACCGGGTGGAGTATGTTACTGCGGTGCTCAAAGCTATGACTGTGGAGGTGAACCAGTAAGCTACTAAGTTTAAAGCAAAAACTGAAAATCCAAGGAGGCCACACTGGAGGTCAGAACCAGATTCTTTCAAATCCTAATGTTTTAGCGAGGCGCTATGGATTTGCGCTCGGACCCCATGTCTTACGAGCGTCCGTTTGAGTTCTTTGTTAGGTTTTTTAGCCCATCATCGGCCAATTCCATCAGCATTCTCAAGGCATGATTTACGGCCCCTGAGTCTTTGAAAACCTCTGCAATATCGGGCTCCAGAAGAATAACGTTAGTACCCTGTTGATAAGCACGATAATGTTTACCACGGACACCGCCCGAAAAGTCGTATTCAGACCTCATTTCTTTGTCTTCAGTGGTTTTGCTCATAATATTTCTGTTCCTGCCGCGTGGCTTTTCTGGCACTGATGATGCGGATTTTGCCCTGTTTCCTCTCAGCGTAGGACACCACCAGAAAATTTCTATATTTGATTTGCCGATACTAAGAAATCGGAATTCTCCTGACGATTGGTCTGGGTCTGAGACTGTTAATTCCAGGGGATCAGCAAACACGGTTGTGGCTTCAGAAAAGATGATGCCGTGTTTCTTATCATTTGTGGCTGCCTTATTTGGATCCCATTCGAGTTCCACTGCTCACCTCTCCATGACGAGTGACTCCGGCCATCTTCATGATCTGCCCACATTATGGACCCACTTATAGGATAGGGGCAATGCCAACGCTCTCGATATCCCCGTCTCCTGCGGCACTAGCACTTCCATGCGCGTCATTTGCGTCAAGGAATTCAAGAGTCAAACTACCAACCACTTCCTCACCAACACCACTGCAACGTAAGAGGCTCAGATTTGGCTCTGACCCCATTCCGTTGTTATGAAACTAAAGGTGATCGTTCATGAAGCAGAAGAAGGGGGCTACTGGGCCGAAGTCCCATCAATTCCGGGCTGTGCCACCCAGGGTGAGACATTCGATGAACTTCTCGGCAATATCTACGAGGCCGTCGAGGGCTGTTTGTCTATAGACATAAAAGATATCGAGATAACCGAAAAAGACAAGATTCTCGAGATCGCAGTGTGAAAGCTATCTCCGAGAAGGATTTTGCCAAGTTTTTGATAAAGAAAGGCTGGAAATTTCGGAGAACGAAGGGCAGCCATCATATTTATGTAAAAGAAGGAAACGCTATACGTATTTCTGTTCCCATTCACGGAAACAAACCATTAAAACTTGGGCTCCTTAAACACCTCATGAAAGTTGCTGAAATTGATTAAAGCGAATGATAACACCTTTCTTTTGGGGTCCTTTCATTTGGGTTCAGAGCCAGATTTTTCAAATCCTAATATTTCAGCGAGGCGCTATGAATTTGCGCTCTGACTCCATGTTTTGTCAGAGGATTATCACTGATGGCGCGTAAACCTTCTCATCCGGGCGCACTGCTGCGTGAAGTCGTGCTGCCTGAAACAAGATTAACAGTTACGGAACTGGCAAAGCGATGCGGGCTCACCAGGAACACGTTCTCGAAGATCGTTAATGAACGTGGTGATATCACCGAAGACATTGCAATCCGGCTTAGTCGGATCGTCGGCAGCATGCCTCAGTTTTGGTTAAATATGCGACCAAGCGCAATCTTTGGTAGCTTGAGCAGAAAAACAAAGATGTCTACAAGAATATTAAACGACTCCGAATTGCATAGTGGTTGTGTAAGGTTGGTTGTCACACAATGATCTTAACCCCAATTCTGTTCATGATAAAAGGCGTTTTCGTTTTCAATGCGTAATGGTCTAGGCATGAGGTGCGTGTAGATCACCAAGTATTATGAAGCAAGCGTCTTGACCCCTTCTTGCTCAACCAAAATAGTCTTTAAGTATTTCACTTATCTTTTTACCAATATCTGAAACTTCTACACATAGCTTAGAGCCCTCAACGATATATGGGTCTGACATTTTATGATCATCTTGATCTCTAACAGATACTTCAGGAGAAATTATTTTTACCAAACCAGTTGAAGCAATATTTCCTGCCTCCTCGACTGTTAAACAATCATCTCTCAACCCATACCTATATTTCCATTTATCACTTTCTTTCCATCCTTCCTCTACAAACCATCTCAGATCATCAAATATTACTTGGCTAATGATATGTGAGGCTCGTAAGAATTCATCATAGCTAATACGCCCTGATAAAAATGCTGAAAAAAGGCAAGCTACTATTTGTGATTCTTCATGGTCGTCACACTTATCGATTATGTATAACAGTTTTTCTCCTACTCTTGTTTTAAACTTGCCAGAAGTGTCAATTTTATTGATCATTTCTTGGCGTTTTTCTGTTGAAATATCATTAAGTTCAGAAATAAAATAGATGATCTTTTTCAGAAAAAGACTTTCTTTTATTCCAACTGCGGTTTTCCCTAAACCTATGACCGTTCCAATAATTGGAATTTGTTTTGCAACGCCCTCATCCATCAAGCTATCCGTAAGAACCTCAGCTAGCGAAATTGAGACATTATGCAGGTTGCTATCCTTGAGGGTTCGCTCAAATGATTTTGACAGCGTATTAATCTCTGACATATTCTTTTTTCACATAACATTGTTATTGAGCGCACTTTCCACACCTAGACATATCGTTCCAAATATAGCCAGTTCTTTCCAGATATGGACAGTTATTACCATATCTGGAAAGTTCAAATCCCGTTGACAATTCTCTTTTCCAGCCCCCAATTCTATAATTTTCCGTGCCGGAAGTTGCCAAAATATTTTGTCCGCAACTACTGACCACCGGAAGATTTTACACGCTGGCGCAACCGGGTCTCCTGATAGCCTATTTTAACTGTCAATAATCTGTTGGTATGGAGATTTCCCGAGGGACGTGGCGCTTCCAGCCAAGGTTTTTCGTCGACAATGATTTCGACGGTAGTTACGCGTCTCTGAACATATAAAAAGGGATCAAGTATCATATCGACTCTTTGTCCGTTCAAATTCTCTTGGAAAGGTTTTGATGACATCTATAATTTACTCACTATCCTAAACAGAGACAAGTTCCTCACGTGAGCGGGGAATCAGCGTAGTTAAATGTGTGAGCCAACTCACAAGTTAAATGTTGGTTGAGACGATTTGATCGGTGTTTTTGTTTGAATCCAGATACAACGTATCAGGGCAAATATCTTGCTCATGAGGCCATACAACAGTGCCATCCAGCTCCTTTGCTTCATTAAAGTAATTCTTGTCTTTCAGCTCTTCAAAAACACCAAAACTGAGAAGCTGAGTGCAATCGTATATTCCATGCTCACCATTGGTAAATTCGATGTGCAGTTTATAATCAGCGCATGGGGTTACTTTCTTTACTCTAGGGTTCATGATTGTTACCTCAAAGGCTCGATTTTATAGGGGTGCTGTCCTTCCACAGCGAGCTCCCAATCCGCCACCAATTCATCCTTATGCAACTCTATCCAAGCCTGTAGAAGCTTCATCTTTGCAGCAGGAATAGCACCATCAAGGACGGTGCCATCTGGAATCGAAACAATGACCTCATCATCTTGGTATTTCACATGGATGTGGGGCAGATTATGCTGCTTATTGTCCATGAAATACATATAGACGATAAGACCATAAAACATCGATATTGCTGGCACTATTGGTCCTCTACTTATTGCTCACAATTGAGCATGTATTTTAATACTAGAAATAGCCTAGAGATATACATTCCTTATCCTTTGCGTCTTCGCGCCTTAGCGGCAAAGATTCATACAATCCTATTTCAAATCAAAACCAAAACTCTCCTTAAACCGATCTCCAAATTCATCCTTATCAAACTTATGATTCTGAGTACCGTGTTTTTCGATCTTGATGGCGCCCATGAGTGAGGCGATGCGCCCGGTGGTTTCCCAATCCATGCCATTGCGCAGGCCATGGAGCAGACCACCACGGTAGGCGTCACCGCATCCGGTGGGATCGCTCAGCTTGTGGGTCTTGGCGGCGGGGATTTTATGGACGTCCTTGCCGACGTGGATTTCCGAGCCTTCTCCACCCTTGGTAATAATCACCGCTTCCACCCGTTCCACAATTTTTTCGAGACTCAAGCCGGTCTTTTCCTGCATCATCTGGGCCTCGTAGTCGTTGACGCTGAGATAGTTGGCCTGGTCTAACAATAATTCCAGTTCCGTACCATTGAACATGGGCAGGCCCTGACCGGGATCGAATACAAAAGGTATCCCGGCTTCGGCAAACTGACTGGCATGTTCGATCATGCCTTCGTAACCGTCCGGTGACACGATCCCCAAATCAATACCCTTGGCATCACCCACTTTATTCACATGGGCATGGCCCATGGCACCGGGGTGAAAGGCGGTGATCTGGTTGTCGTCCATGTCGGTGGTGATGAAGGCCTGGGCGGTATAGGTGCCGTCCACCTGAGTCACATGGGTACGATCGAGTTCAACCATGTCCATCCAATCGGCATATAAACCGAAGTCCTTACCCACGGTGCCCATGGGTGTGACATCCTGATCGAGTAAAGAAAGATTGTAGGCAATATTACCGGCACAACCGCCGTACTCACGGCGCATGTCCGGCACCATGAACGATACATTCAGCATGTGCACCTTATCTGGCAAGATATGATTTTTAAATTTATCCGGAAACACCATGATGGTGTCGTAGGCAAAAGAACCGCAAACCAATATAGACACAAGGCCTCCCTTTTAGCTAGAGCGATCGTGACCGACCGTCTCGTGTTGTTGTAAAAAATTTTCGATGGTTGTGACTGTGCGTCGTGGACATTCCATATGAGGCATATGACCACAACGTTCCAGAACAAAGAAACCAGAGCCCTTGATAGCCCGATGCAATCTCTCACCCATGGCGACGGGCACAATAGTATCCTCCTGGCCCCAAATAATCACCGTTGGTAACGTAATTTCGGAATAACGACTGCTTATCTTATGGTGATCCTGGGGCCGAATCTGACGCCCGGTACGGATCAAGGCCCGGTCGGCACCGGGCTGAGCAAATGCCGTGGCCAAGGCATCGACACTGGCATCACTGATCAATGCGTTATTAAAATACAGACGCTGCAACAACATGCGCACCAACCACCTCTTGGATAGCGTTGGCCCGATGAGATCCGGCAACAATGGCCATTGCAACAGACTTAAAAATATCGGCAGGGTCTGTGGATAGGCGGCACTGTCGATGAGCACCAGTTGTGCAATACGTTCCGGTTCCCGCCTTAGTAAATACAGGGTAACGGCCAATGCCACTCCACCCCCCATGGAGTGTCCCACCAGGGTAAACCGCCTTAAATCATGGCGACGGATGAAACGAATCACCTGGGCGGCGTGATCATAGACACTGTAGTAATCATCATCCGGTTTGGGGGAGCGCCCAAAACCCTTGAGATCCAATAACCAGAGTTGGTGATGCCGTGACAAAGGCTCTCGTATACTCGCCCAACTACTAAGGTTATTGGCAAAACCATGCACAAACAACATGGGCGAACCCTGGCCCTGGGTTTCATAGTAGAGGTCGGGGCCGCTAAGAGAGTCTACCCGCTTAACAAACGCCCCCCATGTATCCGTTGAGGTAGGGGTCAAATTTGATTTTGGCTCAGTAGGCTGGCATCCACCCAGAACGAGAGGAGCAAAAACAAAAAGCCCAAGGACGGCGCACCGAGCACAAGAGAAAAGAATGGAGCCTCCTTCGCCATGTGCGAACATCCCGGAATAATGATGACTCTCGCCAAGCCGCCAAGCACGCAAAGGAATCATGGATTTTGTTCATTTGTAGACCAATCTTTAGCCCGCTATTTCCCTATTCAGCCCTTCAGCCATCCCTCTCCCTCTCTGCGTCTTTGCGAGAAACATCATCACTGGCGGGTGGAGACAGGATCAATCGTCGGGCGCTTGCCAAACAAGATCAAGTTCCCGCGCCGCCTTGACTTCATCCAGGCGCCGCACCGGGGTGCTATAGGGCGCGCCTTTGATCATGTCGGCATCGGAATAGGCCTCATCGTAAATCTCTTTCATGGCCGTAACGAATCCATCCAGTTCTTCCTTGCTCTCGGTCTCGGTAGGCTCGATAAGCAGACACTCTGGCACTAACAAGGGGAAGTATGTCGTCGGCGCATGGTAACCCTTGTCCAACAATCGCTTGGCCACATCCATGGCAGTGATGCCGGTTTCGTCTTTGAGTTTTTTCAGGGTGACAATAAATTCATGGGTGGCACGACGGGTTGGATAGGCCAGCTCAAAACTCTCCTCACGCAAACGCACCATCAGGTAATTGGCATTCAAGGTGGCGAAGTCCGCCACCCGGTGCATACCCTCACGACCCAACATGCGTGCATAGACATAGGCGCGCAACAATACCCCGACATTGCCCATGTTGGCAGACAAGTGGCCAATGGTGCCGGGTAAATCCACCTCACTTAACAGGCGATACTCACCATAATGCTCGGTCACCATCGGCACCGGGATAAAGGGTGCCAGCCGTTCGCTGACACCTACCGGACCGGCACCGGGGCCACCGCCACCGTGGGGGGTGGAAAAGGTCTTGTGCAGATTCATGTGGATGACATCGAAACCCATGTCACCGGGTTTGACCTTACCCAGGATGGCATTGAGATTGGCGCCGTCGTAATACAGCAGGCCACCGGCCTGGTGCAGCACTGTGGCGATCTCTTGCATCTGGCGCTCAAACACACCCAGGGTCGAGGGATTGGTCAACATCAAACCGGCGGTCTGTGGGCCTACTGCCTGCCTTAACGCCTCTACATCCACATCACCTTCGGCATCGGTGGGAATTTCTTTTACGCTATAACCACACATCACCGCAGTGGCGGGATTGGTACCATGGGCCGCATCCGGCACCAGGATTTCGGTACGTTGATCATCCCCCTGGGCCTGGTGATAGGCGCGGATCATAGCGATCCCCGCAAATTCGCCCTGAGCACCCGCTAGGGGCGCCAAAGACACCGTGTGCATGCCAGTGATCTCTTTCAATATCTCCTGCAACTCATACATGCAACTCAAAAAGGCCTGGCCGGTGCTGGCCGGGGCCAGGGGGTGGCGGCCCAGGAACGCCGGCAACATGGCCAGGGTGTTACAGGCCCGTGGGTTGTACTTCATGGTGCAGGAGCCCAGGGGGTAAAAGTGGGTGTCGATGGAAAAATTCTTTTGCGACAACTGGGTATAGTGACGTACCGCCTGCATCTCCGACACTTCGGGCAAGCCGAGTGAGCCTTCTCGCAACAATACCGCGGGAATATCGCTGACATCACCGTCGCCGGGCTGAAACTGGGCACCGTTGTGGCGTCCGGGCTGGGATCGTTCAAAAATAAGCATGGCAACCTACTTTAAAAATTAAAACGCTGCTTCTTCAGCTTGTGTATAGGCATGAGACACGGTGCGGCCAATCTGTTTCTCAAAGCCCGGATAAATCTCTTTATAAGCGGCCAACTGTTCCTTGATGACGGGTAATACCTCAAAATCCGATTGCCCATCTTCAACGGCCTTGGCCACCGCGTTCCAGATAATTTCAAAATACTTGCGCTCATTGATGATGTCCTGACCGCCACCCACAGCACCGTGGCCCGGAATCATCTTAACAACATCCAACGTCTCCAACTCCTTTAGCAGTTTGATCCACTGGCCGATCTTGCCTTCAAAGGTCCCCGGGGCACGATCGGTATAGAGCACATCACCCCCAATCAAGACTTTGAGTTTGGGAAGCCAGAGCAGCAAGTCTCCTGGTGAATGACTATCGCCAGAGGGTATCAAGGTCACCTCGATGCCCCCCATCTTCCGCGTAGTACGTTCATCGACAGTTGTGGTGGGCATCAAGGCCCTGGAATCATTGCCAATGGCGCCTTCGGACATCTGATTAAAAAGATCGACCCAATAATCCCGTTCGTTCCTGATTCTTTCCTGTACCTTGCTGCTGGTGATAACTTCGGTCTGGTCCGAGGCAATGGATGTGCCCCCTAGCCAGTGATCGCCGTGGCCGTGGGTATTGACGATCCACTTGATGGGCTTGTCGGTGACGGTGCGAATGGTATTGAGCAAAGCTGTACCGATGGTGGCGGAAGAACCGGTATCCACAACCAACACCCCATCCTCGGTCAACACGAACACACTATTGGAATTCCAACCCTTATTTTGCGGGTTGGGAAAATCCCGTGCCGGAGTAACGATGGCATACACCCCATCGGCCACCCGTTCTGCGGCCATCACGTAGTCACTCAACTTGGCCGGAGCGGATACCGCCTTGGCCTGTGCTGTGGCAGTAGTTTTGGATTCTTTATCGGCACCGTCGCAGGCCACCAGACTTATCGTGACGAGCGCAATCAACACTATTTGTTTCATTTATGCCTCCTGGGTAAAAACACCCACAACCCACCGCTAACAGTATGGAACTACAATCCTTTTCATCGCTTGATCAAAAAACCGACGGGTCAATCTGCCTTGGCCGAGTTTGGTTTCGTCGCGGCAAAGGCCAAATCATAATCGGGCTCCTGGGCGATCTCGGGCACCAATTCAGCATGTAACACCTTATTGTCTTCATCCAGCACCAGGACCGCTCGTGCAGTAATACCGGCCAAGGGCCCGTCTTCTATAAGTACCCCATAGTCTTTGGCGAAATGACGATCCCGCATCATGGATAAGGTTTGGACATTGTCGGTCTTTTCCGTATCGCAAAAACGCTTCTGGGCAAAGGGAAGATCTGCCGACACAATTAAGGCCACGATATCGTCACGCCCGGCAAAGTGTTCATTAAAAACCTTGGTAGAGGTGGCGCAGACACCGGTATCCAGACTGGGGACGATACTGATCAATTTTTTCTTGCCCTTGTAATTGGCCAAAGACACATCATTGAGGTCACTATCGACCAAATTAAAATCGGGGGCCTCACTACCTACTTCCGGTAACTCGGCATTGGTCTTGATTGTATTGCCCTGCAAAGTAATATTGGCCATGTGTTGCCTCCTCCAGTTCACTTACCGACATAAAAACAGCCGGACAATATGTTTGAATTTTATTGTTTATAAATCTACCACTTTTTGGGCACAGGGTGGATCGAGCCGTCGTTTGCTGATGATGCGCTCCATCTCCTTGGCGTAGCGTGCGATATCTTCCCCAGTACGGGTTTCGGTCGCGCACACCAGGATGGTATCACCCAGCTCAGGATAATAGCGCTTGAGACCCAAACCACCGATGATTCCCTGGGCCTCCAGGGCGCGCAGGACATCTACTGCCAGGCTGTCCAGGCGTAACACCGCTTCATGAAAATAGGGGGCATCAAACACCTGCTCCACACCCTTGATGGCACTGAGTTGACTGACCAATTCGCGGGTGTTGGCGTGGCTGCGCCGTGCCACCTCGGCCAAACCCTGGGGACCCAGCAGAGCCATATAAATGGTGGCTGCGGTCACCAACAGGCCTTGGTTGGTACAAATGTTGGAGGTGGCCTTGGAACGCCGGATATGTTGTTCTCTGGCTTGAAGGGTCAGGGTGAATCCGGGTCGGCCGTCCATATCCACAGTACGCCCGACGATGCGTCCGGGCATTTGGCGCAGCAGTTTTTGCTTGCAGCACATGAATCCAAAATAGGGCCCCCCCGATGACAGCGGCGCACCCAAGGGCTGGCCTTCACCCACAGCGATGTCAGCACCTTTTTCCCCCCACTTGCCCGGTGGTTTTAACAAGGCAAGAGAAGTGGGATTGACCAAGGCGATAACCAGCATGCCGTTGGCATGGGCCCAGTCGGTCAGCCCATCCACATCTTCCAGGCCACCAAAAAAATTGGGTTGCGGTATCACCAGGGCAGCGGCCCCGCTGGGGTCCAGCCTTTCCAGGGCCTCCATATCGATCACACCCGCCCCCTGGTCAAACCCTATTTCCTCGATAGCAATGTCTTGATGGGTGACGACCGATTCAACCACTTGTCGGTAGACCGGATGCACCGTGGTTGGCATCAAAATACGTCGCCTTTTTTTGTGGGCCCGCACCGCCATCAACACCGCCTCGGCAAGTCCAGAGGCACCGTCATAGAGCGAGGCATTGGCCACATCCAACCCGGTGAGACCGGTGATCATGGTCTGAAACTCATAGATCAGTTGCAAGGTGCCCTGACTGGCCTCGGCCTGATACGGGGTATAGGCGCTATAGAACTCACCCCGGGTGGTCAACTCCCACACCGCCGCCGGGATATGATGTTCATAGGCACCGGCACCGATAAAATTCACAAACCGGCCATCTTGCTCTGCCCGCTCCAACATCAGGCGATTGATCTCCATCTCACTCAAACCGTCGGCGACCTTATCGAGACCACCACAACGTAGTGCGCCAGGGATTTCATCAAACAAATCTTCAACGCAAGACACACCGACTTTGGCGAGCATGGACTGAATGTCGGCTTCAGTGTGGGGGATGAAAGGCATACGGAGTATTCAGCTCGTCGAGAATCAGCAGTGGCTACGGTCAGGGATGCTAACCGGCATCGGAAGCGATCAGTGCCTGATAGGCATCCGCGTCCAACAAAGATTCCAGCTCTGCAGCATCATTGGGGACCATACGAAATAACCACCCCTCACCCTGGGCATCCTGGTTCAAAATTTCAGGGGTTTCACTCAAAACTTCATTGATCTCACTCACCTCACCGCTAATGGGGGCAAAGATATCGGAGGCGGCCTTAACCGACTCCACCACGGCGCATTCTTTCCCCACCGTCAGGCTATCACCGACCTCCGGCAAGTCGACATAGACCATATCACCCAAAAGATCCTGGGCATGTTCGGTAATACCCACCTCCACGGTGCCGTCTGAAATTTGAATCACCCACTCATGAGACCGGGTATAGCGCAAATCATTATTGGCATGGCTCACAGACTTTCCTCCCTTATTGAAGGCTTACAAAAGACTTTTACCGTTGCGTACAAACGGTGGTTTGACAACACGTACGTCCAGGTGTTTTCCCCGCACATCCACCTGACACAGGCTATCGATTTTCACATCCATCGTCACTCGTGCCAGGGCAATGGCGCACCCCAAACTTGGGGAAAAACTTCCGCTGGTAATCTCGCCGGCATCATTGTCATGACAGATCACTCGCTGGTGGTTACGCAATACCCCCTTACCCTGCAGCACCAAGCCCACTAACTGCTGGCCCGGTCCCGCTATCTTTTCCTGCTCCAGGGCATCACGACCCACAAAGCGTCGTGTATCCGGTGCCCAACCGATGGTCCAGGCCAAACCCGATATCAGGGGTGAAGTCGACTCATCCATATCGGCCCCATAAAGATTCATGCCCGCCTCCAGGCGCAAGGTATCCCGGGCCCCGAGGCCAACAGGACCGACCCCAGCCTCGGCCAACATCTTCCAGCTAAATTCAGCGGCCTTGGCAGGCAAGATAATCTCGAAACCATCTTCGCCAGTATAGCCGGTTCGACCCACAAACAATTCACCTATGGTGGTGGCCTCAAAGGGCTGCAAACCCTCTGTCTTTTGTTTCAAGCCCTCACCCAGGGCCGCATAGACCTTGGTCCTGGCATGGGGTCCCTGTACCGCAATGATCGCCAGATCATCCCGCTCCACGATCTCCACCTCACTGGCCTGCCCGGCGGTGGCACGCATCCACTTGAGATCTTTGTCACGCGTACCCGCATTGATCACCATACGGTACCGGTCGTCCATGCGATAAACGATCAGGTCATCAATCACCCCGCCCTGGGCGTTGAGCATACAACTGTACATGGCCCTGCCCTCGGTCTTGAGTCGACCCACATTATTGGCCAGCAATAGAGACAAGTATTCTTTGCTGCCTTCACCCTGGATATCCACCACCGCCATGTGGGATACATCGAACATACCGGCGTCGGAACGCACCCGGTCATGCTCCCGAATTTGGGACCCGTAATGCAGGGGCATGGCCCAACCGGCAAAGTCGACGAGCTTGGCACCCATGGCCTGGTGTTGTGCGTATAAGGGGGTTCTTTTGTTCATATGACCTTTATCTGGAATGTGACGGTACATGAAATAAAAAAGGGCGACGGGAAACATCCCCATCGCCCCTCTGTCCGGTCACCTGAGAGCTTGGCCCCTTCGGTGGATTGGCTGCCGCCTTAACGACCCAATCACTCTCCAGAGTCGACACCTCCCTGCGGTCCTTTGGGCCTGAGCGTTTCCGGGCGGGTTGCGCCTTCGGCGTCTGTAAACAGAACTCTCCCACAGGGGCTTGGTCGAACCGGGACTATAACCCTATCGCCACCGTCAGCCAAGGGTATGCTTTGAGAGCTGATACTGACGTGCACTAATGCCGCAGAAGGCATGGATGCCGAAAGACGCTGATATTTATTTTTATAGGGAGTTTATAGGGAATTGACAGAAAATGAGCAAGAATTCCATAGATTTATGTGAGCGGTCCATTGCCTAAAGAGCAGCAAAGGCCCCACTCACACAAGATCACATGATTATTGGATTTCTATTTTCTTGCCTCTAATTGCTCACCTTTTTTGTTGACCCATTTCTGAGCATCTTCTTCGCTGCCATAGTTTCTAGAACGGTGCTTCTTACCATCGGTTTCTGTAACAGTCCCTCTAAAACCACCACCTTGAACTCGAACAACTTTTCCTGAGCCTACCCCTGGAATCCCATGTTCAGAAACGATGTGTCCACCAGCAAAAACTAAACTTGGAGACTGCAACATCCCCATAATCATTATTGATAAAAAAAATAAAGTTATATGTTTCATCTCAGCTCCAATGGGTTTAGGTTTGATCGCCAAACTTCAGTCGACTCGGGCTGGGCAGTATATATGATACTACCTGAACTGAGGCTGAACACCTCTGTCCGTTCGCCTGAGAACTTAGCCCCTTCGGTGGATTGATGCCCGCTGGCGCGGTTCAATCGCTCTCCAGAGTCGACACCCCTCGCCACCGTCGGCCAAGCCTATGAATTTAAAAGCTGATACTCTCGCCAAGACGCCAAGGGAAACGCAGTGAATGGCAGGACACAACTACAGGGATGTAGGGCTATAGCGAAACAGGAAGCCAGAGCCGAGGATCTCGATACCTCCTTAAGGGGTACATCCGGGAACGGTCATCCCGGAAAATAAGAGACACCAGACTGGCAAAACCGCTTAGGTGAATTCTTTGCGGGCTTGGCGCCTTGGCGAGAGCTCATTCAGTTGGCACTCTAATTTAGCGCGATGCACTACGCCGGACAATGAGCGCCACCGGCAATAATCCAGCCAAGACCAGGGTCACCGCAGGCAATGCCGCCCGCTCCCATTCTCCCTCTGAAGTCATCTCAAAAATACGGGTTGCCAGGGTGGTCCAGCCAAAGGGTCTGAGTAGCAAGGTGGCCGGCATCTCCTTCATAACTTCTACAAAAACCAGCAATAGGGCGCTGAGTAGACCGGTGCGCAACATGGGGATGGAAAGACGCCGCAGGATCTCCATATTGCCCGCCCCCAGGCAACGGGCCACCTGCAGGATAGACGGTTTGATGCGATCAAAGGCGCTGTCCACCGGACCGTAGGCCACCGCCATAAAACGGACCACGTAGGCCAATAACAGGGCAAAGACACTGCTGGTGAGCACCGCACCCCAGGCCTCACCCGTGAGCCATTGAACGACACTATTGATCTGCTGATCCACCCACACAAAAGACAGCATCACACCCACGGCAAGCACCGACCCCGGCAGGGCATAACCCAGGGTAGAAATCCGCACCGCCGCCTGAGTAAGGGGATCGGGTTTGAGTCGCTGGGTATAGGACAACAGCAAGGCTGCCACCGTCGTCAGGACCGCCGCAAAGGCTCCCAGGAAAAGGGTGTTGCCCAAAAAACCAAGGTAGCGAGCGTCCAATTCTTCGCCCATGATGCCCCAGGCCCACAGGACCAACTGCGACACCGGCAACACAAAGGCCAGCAACAGCACCACACTGGCGGCACAAACTGCTGCCAAGGCCCTCACACCCTTGAGTCGATAGCGCAGCACCTTACCGGTATTGAGATTGACGTGATAACGCGAATTGCCACGCAGGCGTTGTTCGGCATAGACCGCAGTGGCAATAAACAGGAGTAACAGCATAGCCAATTGGGCGGCAGCACTGAGACTGAAAAACCCGAACCAGGCCTTGTAAATGGCGGTGGTAAAGGTGTCGTAGTTAAATACCGACACCGCACCAAAGTCTGCCAGAGTCTCCATCAATGCCAGGGCCACACCCGCAGCAATGGCCGGTCTGGCCACCGGCACCGTCACCCGAAAAAAGGCGGACCAGGCATTGAGCCCCAGCACCCTTGCCGTCTCCAACATATGGTGACCCTGGTTCAGAAAGGCAGAACGGGCCAACATGTACACATAGGGGTAGAACGCCAACACCATCACCGCAATAACGCCACCCTCGGAACGAATCGGGGGAAACCAGGAAGACGTACCAAACCATTGACGCAGAACACTTTGTACCGGACCGCTAAAGTCCAGCACCCCCACGGCGACAAATGCCAGCACATAGGCAGGCACCGCCAACGGCAACATCAGCGCCCAGTCAAAGAAATTACGCCCCGGGAAATCACACATGGCGGTCAGCCAGGCGAGTCCCACACCCAATATCAAGACACCGCTGCCCACACTCACCAACAACACCAAGGTATTGCGCACCAACTCCAACAGCAGGGTATCGCTCAAGTGCCGCCATACTTCGGCGTCGGGGGTCAACCATGACATGGCCAAAACCAGCAGGGGAGCCGCCACCACTGCCGCCACCACCAGACTGGCCAAGCGCCACAGGCCTATATTGACGTTTAACCAGGCACCAATACCTACCGCAGCAGGGGTGGCCGTTACTGCACTCATAAGACAGAGATCAAGATCTATTTATATCCCGCACGATCCATTAACTTGATGGCGTCGACCTGCAGACGACCCGCATTGGAGAGATTGATGGTGTCTTGCTTAAACTCTCCCCAGGCACTGACTATGGCATGGGGCTTGATGGCCGGGTTGGCAGGGTACTCCATATTGCCATCGGCCAGCAGGCGTTGTGCGGTGGCGCCCGACATCCACTCCAAAAAGGCCTGGGCAGCCTTCTTGTGTTTGCTCGCCGCCACTATACCGGCACCGGACACATTGACGTGTACACCACTGGTAGTCTGGTTGGGCCAATAAAGAGACAAGGGTAAATCAGGAGATTTTTTGAGCAGGCGCCCATAGTAATAAGTATTCACAATACCCACGTCACACTGTCCAGCGGCGATGGCCTGCATGACCTTGGTGTCATTGGAAAACACGCTGGTGGCCAAATTGGCCACCCATCCACGAACAATCTTCTCGGCCTCGGCCTCACCCACCCGTGCAATCAAGGTGGCCACCAGAGACTGATTATAGACTTTCTTGGAGGTGCGCAGACACAGTCGTCCTTTCCATTGTGGCTCGGCCAACTGCTCATAACTGGACAACTGGGCAGGCTTAATGGTCTTGTTGTTATAGACCAGGGTGCGTGCACGCACCGACAACCCGAACCAACGACCCTGGGGATCACGCAGATGGGCCGGGATATTTTTTTCCAACACCTCAGACTTCACACTTGCCAATAATCCCTGCTTGGCGGCCTGCCAAAGGTTTCCCGCATCCACAGTAATAAGGACATCTGCCGGGGTAGCGGCCGCCTCGGCCTTAAGCCTGACCATGAGCGGCGCAGCCTTATCGGTCACATATTTGATATTAACGCCGGTTTCCTTTTGGTAGGCATCAAACATGGGTTTGATCAGCTGCTCATTGCGGGCGGAATATACCACCAGACTATCGGCGGCCATGACGCCCTGTGCGATAACAAAGACAAACCCCAATACAAGTCTGCCCACATACTTGATTTTCATGTTTATTTCTTCCTCTTCACGCCCGGCCTTAGCCCACATGGAACGATTGACCAGGGAAATACGGGTTGATTCTGGGTCCCTCAAAAGGGCCGTGCACTAGGCCATTCAATCTGGTTAAAACCCCTTTAACAGGGCTACAACTGTACTCAAACTGAAATGTTAATGCAACTCATTCTCATCTTCAGGCCTGGTATGGGCCTCCGGTCATCGCCAAATTTGTTTGCTGCAATGCAGTGGGTCCTGTTTAGATCTGCTGCTAGGATTGCTGTAGGGTTTGCTTGATGACCCAACATGGCTCCCAGCACCCCAACAACAGACAACAAAGGCAGCTATGCATCGGTTAAAGATATTGGTGGTTTTATTGGTTTTGGTTCCCGGTAACAGTAGCGCCAGAGATATCATCTTCAGTTCCCCACCCCGGGAATCCGTCAAGGATGGCAACCTCATGTACGGTGCCATCGCCTCATATCTGTCGGCGGCTATCGGCCATCGCGTCATCTACAAGCACCCCACCAACTGGCTGGTTTATATCGACAACATGCAACACGATGTCTATGACCTGGTATTTGATGGCCCACACTTTGTCAGCTACCGGATGGCCAGGTACAAGCACGTACCCCTGGTAAAATTACCCGGTCAATTGGATTTTGTCGTCATCAGCCGCAAAGACGATGGCCAAATTACCGAACTCAGAGACCTGGCGGGACGTCCGGTATGCGCTCACGCCTCACCCAGCCTGGCCACCCTGACCTTGCAGGCCCAATTCGATAACCCCACTCGCCAGCCCCGCATCATTGAGACCCGTGGGTTTGAAAATGCCTACTTGGGGGTGCTCAACAAAACCTGTTCTGCAGCCCCAATACCATCGGAGGTTTACAAGAAATTCAAAAAAGAGGACGCCCGGAAAAGGACCCGTATCCTATACAAAAGCAAACCCCTTCCCCACCAGGCCTTCAGTGCCGGGTCCCGGTTAAGCCCCGCATTGAGGGCGAAGATCACCGCTGCCCTGCTCGACCAAAAGGGTAATCAGGCCACTGCCAAACTGCGCAAACACTTTGCCAACGGCAAGGCCCTCACCAAGGCAGACCCAAAACCCTACCAGGGCCTGGCCTATCTACTGAAATATGTGTGGGGATTTGAACTGTAGGGGTACGCCATCTCATTTGACCGCCTCGATGGCGGCGGACACCACATAGTCTTCGATACGGCGGCCGGGGGCCCAATCTTCAATAAAGGTCTTGCTCAAATCCGCAGGGGTAATACGCACATCCTTAAACCCGACATCGACTAACATCGCCTCCAACTCGTCCCTGGGTGTGGCCCCGGCCAGGCAACCCGTATAAAGACTCAGATCCTGTTTGATCTCATCTGGCAACTGCGTGAGTGCCACGGTATCCCAGATGGCCAACCGCCCACCCTGACGCAATACCCGATAGGTCTCACGAAAGACCTGCGGCTTGTCCATGGACAGGTTGATGACACAGTTGGAAATAATCACGTCCACCCGGCTGTCCCCCACAGGGAGGTGCTCAATCTCACCCAGGCGGAATTCAACATTGTCCGCCTTGGCCTGGTCCGCATGAGACCGCGCCTTTTCCAGCATGGCTGCTGTCATATCGATACCGATAACTCGCCCACCGGGGCCTACCCTGCGGGCCGCCAACAAGCAATCGATCCCCGCACCGCTGCCCAAGTCCACCACGGTTTCCCCCTCCAGGAGGCTGGCAAGGGCCTGGGGGTTGCCACAACCCAAACCAAGGTTGGCCCCCTCAGGCAGGGCAGCAAGGTCCTCTGGGTCATAACCCAGATTTGCTGTGCTCTCCTCCAGGCTCTGAGCAGCACCACCGCCACAACAACTCGAAGGACCCCCGCAGCCAGCAGACTCACGGCTGGCAATTTCCCCATAGCGCTCCTGAACTGCTTGGCGCACGGCTTTTTGGTCGATCTCAGGCATCGATAACCTCTACTCGTGTAAGCAATGTAAGTGGAACCGCAGTTTGCCATAGCCAAGGCCCCCTGTGCAGAAAGAAGTGCGAAAAAGGGGTATCTGACAAAATGCGTTGACTATTTATATTTTACATGAAAATATCCATATAACTGGTTAATTTTATGACTATTTTATATGAGGAGAACTGCCCATGATTCCCCGACCCAGACTATTAGCCCATCTGCAACGGATACCGCTTATGGTCGCCACGACCCTGGTTGGCGGTACACTGCTCTACACCTCCAGCCCAAGCCGGGCTCAACAACAAACAGGCCCCACCCATAGTGGTGGTGGCCCCTACATTGGGGCAGGTATGGGCCTGGCCCAGTACAGTGATGCCGGTATTGTTGCCGATGCCTGTAGTGCATTTGGGTTTTCCTGTGACGCCGATGATTCGGACAGGGGATTTAAAGTCTTTGCCGGTTATGAGTTTGGCGACTATATTGCCATTGAAGGCAGTTATGCTAATTTGGGCACCACCCGCGCAGAATTACCTGCCACTATCACCACCACAGCCGAAGTTCGCACCCTCAACCTGGGCGTGGTCCCTCGCCTCCCCATCGGCGACCGTGCGACAATATTTGCCAAGGCCGGAATCTCGGCGTGGTATGCCGATCTCACTGCCGAATCCGAAAGCCTGGGCCTCAGTGAAAGTGGTGATGGCGCTGGCACCAACACCACCTTCGGTGTCGGCGCATCCTATCGTCTGAACAACAATGTCTCTCTGCGCCTTGATTGGGATCGCTACAAAATTGGTGAGGACGTCAAGGTCGATGGTGCCACGGTCAACGTAGGTTCCGATATCGACCTGTTTTCAGCCAACATCGCCCTACACTTCTAGGAACCAGAAACTGTCCTTGGGGGTGGCCATCAAGGTGTTGCACCCAAGCTTTGAAATGGAGTGGGTCGTGTTGTTGGTGCTCAAGAGTAGTCGGGTTCATTTCCCGGCTTCCATTTTATGTTGCACCCCATGCTCGGTTTTTGGTCCAGGTTCACGGATTGATCGTCCAACAGGGCGTCCACTGCGGCACGTAAATCCGCACCGGTGATCGGTTGGTTATTTTTGGGGCGACTGTCATCAAATTGGCCACGATAGGCCAGCCTTTGGTCCTTGTCGAATACAAAAAAGTCAGGGGTACAGGCCGCCCGGTAGGCCTTGGCAACTTCCTGTGTCTCATCATATAGGTAGGGAAAGGTGTATCCGGCCCGTTTGGCCTCTTTTGCCATCTCCTCGGGACCATCGGCAGGATGAGTCTCCGCACTATTGGCGCTTATTCCCACGATTGCCAGCCCCTTGGCCTGATACTCACGGGCAAACTCGGCCAAGGCCTCGCTGAGGTGCAAAACATAGGGGCAATGATTACACATAAAGATGACCACCAGCGCAGGGGCACCGGCAAAATCCGCCCGCTCCACTGTGCTTCCGTCGGTGGTCGGCAAGCTAAAGTCTGGGGCCGGGGTGCCCAGTTCCAACATGGTAGAAAGAGTCCGCGTCATTTTAATTTCTCCTGTGTAAATATTGACTCGAATTGGCAAACAACCTGCCAGTAGATACTACTGACGCGTCTTCCCCGCCTCAAGCATCGAAAGATAATTATGGTTTCTACTAACAACAGCGCCCATAGGCTAAAAGAGCCCAAAAACATGCGCCTGGACAAATGGCTATGGGCGGCAAGATTCTTTAAGACCCGTTCCAACGCCTCCGCTGCGGTAGCCGGTGGCAAGGTACACCTCAATGGCAATCGGACCAAACCAGCAAAATCCATCACCCCAGGCGACCAACTGCGCATCCGCCGTGGCCACTTTGAGTTTATGCTCACGGTAGACAAACTTTGTAGCCAACGTCGCCAGGCCAGTGAAGCACAAAACCTCTATACCGAATCTGAAGCCAGTCTTGCACAACGTGCCGACATAGCCGCCCAACAGCGTACCGCCCGAGCCCAAGGTGTGCGTAGATCCGGACGCCCCGACAAAAAGGGCCGCCGTCAGATTATTCGTGCAAAGAAAGGTGTCTGATGCAGTGTAAATCCAAATTGACGTGCAAGGACGCAGCGACGGCATGGATGCCGTAGAGCTGCGAATCGCACACATTCATTTTCGCCGCTTGCGATGCTGGTAGTTCAGGATGTGCTTCACAATATCACTAAAAGGTAATTGTTCAAGAGAACCGTAGCGTAGCTTGGCCATACGCACTAAAGCCTGGACATCAATAACCTGAGTCGCGGTCACTTGACCGGGGTCCATGCAGGCTTGCAGGCCCAACAAGCCCCCCACCTGAACCTTGACCTCTTTGCCATGGGGTAATGAACCTGGGATATGGGTGAGCTTGAGGGCAAATTTGGCGTTCTCTCTTAACACCTCAATGAGCGCCTGACAATCGAATTGTGCCTGCTGCAAAGTACAGGCCCCCGCTTCACGTTCTGCGATCAGCAGGCGTTGACTGTATTTACAGGTACAACGATTACTCAGTACCGCCTTTTCAAAGACACAAGGACAGCTATTGAGTTGCTTATAGCGCTGCCGATAGGCCTGCTCGTCCATATTTATTCAGGCAAAGATTCGACCGCCTTAATAATCTCAGCCTTGAGTGCGTCGTAGTCTGTGGTCACAGGGTACTGGGGGAATTCCTTGATTACGTTGTCCGGTGGCCTGAACAGGATGCCGGCATGGGCCTCGGCCAACATAGACGTGTCATTGTATGAATCCCCGGCGGCGATGACCTTAAAGTTCATGGCCTTGAACCCGGCGACCGCCTTACGCTTCTGGTCTTGCTGCCTTAGATGGTAGTTAACGATCCGATCATCTTTGACCTCAAGCCGATGGCAAAATAGTGTGGGCCAACCGAGCTGACGCATAAGTGGCAAGGCAAATTCATAAAAAGTATCTGACAAGATAATCAATTGATATTCACCGCGCAACCAATCGAGAAAATCACCTGCGCCGTCCATCGGGCCCATGTCATCAATAACGGATTGTATCTTTGACATGCTCAATCCTTGTTCAGCGATGATCTTCAACCGATGGGTCATGAGCTCATCATAGTCCGGGATGTCGCGGGTGGTGACACGTAGAGCTTCGATACCGGTACGTTCCGCCACATTAATCCAGACTTCCGGAATCAGGACCCCTTCAAGGTCGAGACAAACCAATTTCACAACATTTCTCCTAGAGTGTTAGATGGCGTTCTGGGGCGAACTTACACAGCCAAGCACTGTATTTTAATCGTATTGCCGAAATCCACACCATGGCTCGGCCGACACCCTACCCGTTTGCCAAAGTCCGTGCAATACGCTGCCGAACCGAGCCCAGATTACGCTATACTTTCAACACAAGATGGATTGAATCCACTGACTTGGGGGACCGTTGTTATGTCACAATTTACGCTACCGGATCTGTTTGAAAACAATCTCGCCGATTACGCGGATCGCACGGCCATTCGCTACAACGGCGAATCACTCAGCTTTGCAGATTTCGATCAACAAAGCAGGCAGGTGGCCGGCCACCTGCAACAACTGGGCATTCAAAAAGGTGACCGGATCGGCCTGTACTGCATTAACTCAGACGCCTTTGCGTTGGCCTATTACGGCATTATCCGTTGTGGCGCCACTGTGGTCACCATCAACACCCTGCTCAACCCCAAGGAAGTGGCCTATATCCTCAATGATGCCGGGGCCCGGGCGCTGTTTTATTTTGAGGGTTTTGCCGAAGGGGTGTCTACACTCCGTACCGCCTGCCCCCAACTCGAACACTATTTTTGCATGGGCCAAAATCGTGCCCATGATCAGGACAGTTTTTGGGGTGACATCCTAAATTCAGACAACCCATTCACAACCCCCGCTCTCAATGCAACAAGAGACACCGCTGCCATCCTCTATACTTCGGGCACTACCGGCCAGCCCAAGGGGGCCATGCTCAGCCACCATAACCTGGTGTCAAATATTGACGCCGCAAGACAAGCCATGTTCCTGACAGCCGACGATGTGATACTGGTCGTGCTGCCTATGTTCCACGCCTTTGCCGCCACCCTGGGCATGTTAATGCCATTGCACTTTGGCTGCCGCTTTGTGCCCCTGCCCAAGTTTGACCCCCAGCTTGTGGCCAATACCCTTGCGTCAGAAAAAATCACCGTGTTACCGGCCGTACCCAGCATGTATAGCTTATTGCTCCGTCTACCCGAGGCCTTTACTGCCAAGTTCGACTCACTTCGGTTTTGCATCTCCGGTGCCGCTGCCATGCCGCAGGCTGTGATGGAACAATTCGAACAACGCTTTGGCAAGCTTATCTATGAAGGTGATGGGCCCACCGAGTGCTCCCCGGTTACCAGTGTCAATCCGGTGGGGGGTAAACGAAAATTGGGCTCCATCGGACCCCCCATCCCAGGGGTAGAAATGAAAATCATGGATGACCAGGGCCAGGAACTGCCCATCGGTGATACCGGAGAAATCTGTGTGCGTGGCCCCAATGTGATGCAAGGCTATTGGAATCGACCTGATGAAACCCGCGAATCGTTTCATGGTGAGTGGTTTCGCACCGGCGATCTCGGCCACACCGATGAAGACGGCTATTTTTTCATCATTGACCGCAAAAAAGATTTGATCATTGTTAATGGCATGAACGTCTATCCCCGCGTAATAGAGGAGGTGCTTTACCAATACCCCCCCATCGCCGAGGCTGCGGTAGTGGGGGAGCCCCATGAACTGCACGGTGAGATACCGGTAGCCTATGTGGCGCTAAAACCCGATCAGGTTGCAGACGTCGATTCGATTCGAAAATACTGCCAAAGCTGCCTGGGCCGTCACGAGGTCCCACGCAAGGTATTTTTTCTGGATCAATTACCGAAAAACGCCGCCGGCAAAATACTTAAGCGTGAACTGCGTAAACATGGGGAACTGGAACGGGGAGTGGATAGCCGGAAAAAGGGGGATGATGAAGACTGAGGAACCCCCAGCAGCCCAGAGGTCCCTCAAAGCTTCTTTGTAACAAAAACTTTAGCGTTGCTGTCCCTGCTGTATTCCACGCATAAAATCGGCAGCCGCCTCGCCCGCCTCCTCAGGGGTCATGTTGCTCATATTCCCGAAGGTCGTTTGCATGGTGCGAATCGTATATTCGGCCTTCAATTGATAACTTAGCACCAATAAACCCAGTATTCCAAAAACGATGTATACAGTATTGGCCTTGATCTTATGCACTTCGGTACTGGCGGCGACGAGCAGGAAAGTGCCCCAGGCCACACTGATGATCGTTCCAAGATAAGGCATCACACCGACCAAGGCAGTGATGGGGGAAATGGCCGTCATGTAGGCAATACACCGAAACGCGGTCTCGTAGGACTCCTTGGACCCCATCACTATCCAGATCAGATACAAAATACCGGCACCGATAAAACTACCGACCACCACTCCAATGGGCACCATGATGATCATAAGCACTCCTGCCGCCATCATGCCGGTTGCACCGAGCCCCACAACAGACAACACAATACCGATCAAGGCGGCCACCAAGGCCATGGCCACGGCAAACACCAGCGGCTCAAGAAAACCACCGCCCTTGGGCATATCCCGATAGAAACCCACGGGATTGGTAATCACTTTGATAGCCGTATTGGGAATCTGGGAAAAATCGGGGCTCTTTTGTTCTGCCATTGCTTTACTCCTCCTGAAAAGGCCGACCGTATACTGCCTGTCAGCAAATATTGGGGCCATCAGATAAATTTTAGTATTGTTTGTCGCTGTGCTCACCAGACCACAACCTACGACCTGAAGACACATTCTGCCACTTCGCCGTTGATCACAGCAAGCACTTATGCCCGGCAGTCACACCCATAATACTGAAGCATCCTGCGATCCCTGTGCAAAATAGCCTAAACTCTCACCATGCCAACAGCGAAGCCTTTACCACCCCTTTCTCTGTACATTCATCTACCCTGGTGCGTCCGCAAGTGTCCCTACTGTGATTTTAACTCACACGCCCTGAACGAGGCCTTGCCCGAACGGGATTATGCCGATGCACTGCTACTTGACCTGGATGAAGAAATTCTCCACACAGGGGGTCGTGAAATTCAGACTATTTTTTTCGGCGGCGGCACACCCAGTCTTTTTTCTGCCGATGCCATCACCTACCTGCTGGAGGGCATCAACACCCGAAGCACCATTACGCCACAAGCGGAAATCACCCTGGAGGCCAATCCGGGAACCGTAGACACCGAACACTTCAAAGGATTCCAAAATGCGGGGGTTAACCGTCTTTCCATAGGGGTGCAGAGTTTTGATGATCACAAGCTCAAGGCCTTGGGACGAATACATAATTCGGCTCAGGCCCTAAGGGCGATCCACTGCGCCCAGGATGTCGGCTTCGAAAGAATCAACCTGGACCTGATGTATGGCCTGCCGGAACAAAGCCTGAAACAGGTACTGCAGGACATGAACATCGCTCTGGCACGACAGGTCGATCACCTGTCCCTGTATCAACTCACCATCGAGGCCAACACCTACTTCTATCAACACCGTCCGGCAGCGCTACCGGATGACGACAACCTTTGGGTTATGCAGGAGCAGCTCCAGCAAAACTTGCTGGCCAATGAATACCACCAGTATGAAGTATCGGCCTACGCCCAACAGGACCGGCAGTGTCGACACAATCTCAACTATTGGCAATTTGGAGACTATATCGGCATCGGCGCCGGTGCCCATGGGAAATTGACCGGTGTGAAAGGCATTGTGCGGCGCTGGAAGACCCGTAGCCCCAATCGCTATATGGCAGGGCAACGCTTGGGGGGTGAACGCCAGCAACACCAGGGCGATCTTATCCTGGAGTTTATGATGAATACCTTGCGCCTGACCCATGGGGTGCCCCTGTCCCTGTTTGGCCAACGCACCGGCCTGTCACCAGCGGTCATAGGCGATACCCTTGCCCAGGCCACAGACCAGGGACTTCTGCAACCAGACCCCAAATATCTCCGTGCGACCCCACGGGGTCAACGTTACCTCAATGATCTGCTGGAATTTTTCGTGGCCACTGATAATCAGGATAAAGCCACTGGGAGCGATTAGTCGTTCGCGCTATGATGAGCCTCCGAACAGCCTCCATACCAGGATCCCACTATGGATATTGTCACGACTATTGCCTTAACCATGGGTGTCGCCTGGGCCAGTGGCATCAATCTCTACGCGGCCCTGTTTGTGCTGGGCTACATGGGCAGTACTGGCAATATCGACTTACCGGCGGACCTGGAGGTCTTGACCCATCCCGGGGTCATGGCAGCGGCAGGCTTTATGTATTTTGTAGAATTCTTTGCCGACAAGACACCGGGAGTTGATACCGCCTGGGACACCCTGCACACCTTCATCCGTATCCCCGCCGGGGCCATGTTGGCCGCTGGTGCAGTGGGCGATGTCGGCCCGGCTGTGGAACTCATTGCCTTCATACTGGGTGGGGGTCTCGCCGCCGGCACCCACTTCACCAAGGCCGGTTCCCGGGTGCTCATCAACACCTCCCCGGAGCCCTTCAGCAACTGGACCGCATCCATCACCGAAGATGCCATGGTCATCGGCGGTCTGTGGGTGGCGCTTCAACACCCCTGGATCTTTTTGGCCCTGCTTGTTGTCTTTATACTGGTCATGGCCTGGTTATTACCCAAACTGTGGCGTGGCATAAAGCGTATTGGCTGTCGTATCGCCCGGCTATTTGGCAAGAAATGTGACCCCCAATCTGCGGCAGACACACCTGAAAAACCAACCTAAAACTTTCTTAACCCATGAAATTAAAAGACACCCTGGTTGCCGCCACTGCGGCAATATTACTGTTTGTGCTGGCCTATCTGTGGCTCAGTGAAGACGGCATTAAAGTCGCGCCCGAAATTGAGCTCACCCTGTTAGATGGGCAAAAACTCGCCCTCAAAGACCTGCAGGGACAACCGATCCTGGTCACCTTCTGGGCGACAACCTGTATCGGTTGTCGCAGAGAAGTCCCCCATCTCATCGACCTTTACAACAAATACCAACCCCAGGGGCTGGAGATCCTGGCCATTGCCATGCACTACGACCCCCCCGCCCAAGTGCTTATCTTTAAACAGCAAAAGAAGATTCCTTATACGATCGCCCTGGACTTAAAAAATGAAGCCGCCAGGGCCTTTGGTGGTGTCCGGCTTACACCGACGACCTTTGTCATTAACAAAAAAGGCCGCATCGTATTTCAAAAAATAGGTGAATTTAATGTGGCGGCCATGGATGCCTTGGTTAAAAAATTGATCGCCGAACCTGGAAAATAGGCCTGGGTATCCTCATGTTGTGGATCAAAGCGCTGCACATTATTGCCATGGTCACCTGGTTTGCCGGGCTGTTCTATCTGCCCAGACTCTACGTCTATCACGCCATGACCGACAGCACCGAGACAGGCGATCAGTTCAAGACCATGGAGCGCAAACTCTTTTTTGGTATCACCACGCCGGGGGGTATTATCACGCTGGGCTCGGGACTGTGGTTATGGTTGGGCCACGGCATAAGCGGTGGCTGGCTCCATGCCAAACTGGTCCTGGTGGTCATACTTGTCGGCTTTCATTTTCTTTGCGGAAAATATCTCTTCGACTTCAAACACGATCACAACCAGCATGGGCACAAGTTTTATCGATGGTTTAATGAGGTGCCCACACTTATCTTGATTGTTGTTGTCGCCCTGGTTGTTTTTAAGCCTTTTTGATGCACTTTTCTTTAACCGCCTTTGCTGACGAAATTCCTCGGGAATTGATCACTCTGAGAAAAGTGCATGTTTCATATCGTTCTCTTTGAACCGGAAATCCCGCCCAATACAGGTAATATTATTCGCCTGTGCGCCAATACCGGCAGCCAACTACACCTTATCGAACCCTTGGGATTTGATCTGGATGACCGTAAATTGCGACGTGCGGGCCTGGACTATGGGGAATGGGCCAGCCTGCAGACCCACCCCAATATAGGGCATTTTTTGGAGAAGTGCGCACCCACCCGCCTACTGGGTTTTTCCACAAGGGGCCAGACAGCTTATTCGGCATGTCATTATCAGGCGGGAGATGCCTTCATATTCGGACCAGAGACCCGGGGCTTACCCAATGATGTACTCAACAGCCTCGAGCCGGCGCATCGTCTACGCCTGCCCATGGTGGCAAGCAGTCGCAGCCTGAATCTATCGAATACCGTCGCCGTAGTGATCTATGAGGCGTGGCGACAAATGGGATTTGAGGGCGGTGCTTAGGGAAGAGGGTGCGGTGAAATCACTACTCTGGCTTCGATTCTCGGCCTAACAGGGCCTCTACCGCAGCCTGGGGTGACAGACCTTCGTGCAGCACCCGATAGACCTGTTCGGTAATGGGCATATCCACTTTGCGTTGCTGGGACAGGTGATAAAGTTCCCGGGCGGTATGGACGCCCTCGGCCTCCTGGCCGAGACGGGCCAGGGCCTCATCCAAACTCTTACCGGCCCCCAAGGCAAGACCGACTCGACGATTGCGTGACTGGTCATCGGTGCACGTCAATATGAGATCCCCTACCCCTGACAAGCCCATGAAGGTTTCTGGACGTCCCCCCAGGGCCGCACCCAAACGGGTGAGTTCTACCAAGCCACGGGTGATCAATGCGGCACGGGCATTGGCACCAAAACCCAGGCCGTCACTGATACCAGCAGCAATGGCCATAACATTTTTAATGGCGCCGCTAAGTTGCACGCCGATAACATCTTGATTGGTGTACAACCTGACCCGGTCACTACGCAACCAACTGGCGATCTCATCAGCCACACTGCAGTCCTCGGCCACTGCAGTGAGGGCCGTTGGCAGACCCAAGGCCACCTCCCGTGCGAAGGTCGGCCCCGATACCAGGCCCAAGGCTGCCTGATCACCCAGCACCTCCCGGGCAACCTCACCGAGCAGCTTGGTACTGCCCGGCTCCAGGCCCTTGGTCCCCCAGGCCACTACCGGTGGTCCCGAGGTTTCGCTGATCAACGGCTTCCAGAGCTCCAGGGTACGACGAAAGGCATGGCTGGGCACCACCACCAACAACCGGCTAATCCCGGCAAGGGCATGGATGTCGGAAACCACATGAAGGTTGTCGGGAAAGATAAACTCACCAAGGTAGCGAGTATTGCAGCGCTGGGATTCCATGTGCTGCGCCACATCCTGGCGGTGAGACCAGAGTACACAGGGTCTGCCATTACCGGCGATCAACAACGCCAAGGCCGTTCCCCAGGAGCCGGCGCCCAGTACGGCAATAGTTTGGTCGCTACCGGTATCCATCGTCCCCCACTAAATCTTGACCAGGCCTAAATAAATCTTACTTCTCAGGATGCTTTTTATATCGGTGCCTTCTCCCTGAGGGAGAGACTGCCAATCAATAGAAGTGTCTTTTAATGAGTCTTCACCAAATGCCGTGGGCAAAAGTGAAAAGCCACCCACCCAAATGAAGGGCTAGGCCTGCTTTGCCTTTTCCTCAGACTGGGCCCCCTCGGACTGGGCTTCCTGCTTTTGCTGATATAGAACCTCGAAGTTAATCGGGTTCAACAACAGTTGCGGAAAACCACCCTTGGTCACCAAATCGGCTATGGCCTCGCGCAGAAAGGGCAATAAAATATTGGGGCAGGCGATCTCCAAAACCATATTCAGCTCGGAATCACCCACACCTCTAATCTGGAAAACCCCCGCCTGATGGACCTCAGCCAAAAACATGGCCTTGTCATCAAGTTTGGCGGTAACGGTGCCGGTGAGGACAACCTCATAAATAGCATTGTCATCATCGAGTTGGGCATGGTCAATATTGACCTGTATGTCAATCTGAGGCGACGCCTGTTGGGTAAAAACATTGGGGCTCAGCGGTGACTCAAATGATACATCCTTGATGTAGGTCTTTTGCAAATTAAAGGCCGCCTGTTGTTCCGACTCAACGGCACCCTCTGATTTTCCGTTGCCCATATCTTTGTCTTTGCCTTTGTCTGCCATATCGTTTCTATCCTTCAAGTTCGAATAAGTTTTTTGTAAAGCCTCTGGGCCTAGGCGGTGGTGCCTTGGAGCCCCAACAAGCTGTCCAGTTCGCCACCATGCTCTAACTGGGCGAGCTCCATATAGCCACCCACATGGTGATCACCCACAAAGATTTGCGGTACCGTGTGACGACCGCTCAGGCGTTCCATCTCCAATCGCAACTGGGGTTGTCGGTCGATACGCATAATCTGCACTTCCGCCCCTTTGGATTCCAACAAACGCCTGGCCATGATGCAGTATGGGCAAAATCGTGTGCTGTACATTAACACGGGTGAGGCCATCTGAATTACCTTTCCACCGGCAGGTTTTCCTTTTCCCAAGCCAACAGACCGCCGCTCAAAGAATACACGGTTTCAAATCCATTGCGGCGCAATGTCACCGCAGCTTTTATAGAACGATTGCCGCTACGGCAACTTAAAATAATGGGCTTTTCTCGATATTTTTTGAGCTGCTCAATATCCTGAGACAGGCGACTTAGGGGGATATTGATGGACTTGGGAATATGGCCCAGTTTGTACTCCTTAGTCTCACACACATCCACCACCACTGCCGAATCACGAGAGGTAAGCTTGGGGACCTCCAGGGGTGAAACCTTGCGTATCTTATAAACCATCTGGCTGATCGGTTCATGTAAAAGCAGGACCAGCACCACAAAAAAGGCCAAGAACAACATCCAGTTATTAATGATAAATTGGCTCATAACTATTATTTTTGGTGTCTTCTCGGGAGTACCCAGGCTATGAAGCCGGGAAGGCGTGAGTTACAACACGACCCCGCCGGGGGGGAAACAAGAAGTAACGAGGAAATCCCACGCCGGTCAAAACTGTTCCCGGCGTTGGCATAAGACCCGGGGTGGGGTCTAACTCGGAGAATTTGGACAGAAGGCCTCTCGCATCGCCATCATGAGGTGGAGAATCTTGTCTTCTCCGATGCGGTAGTACACCTTGTTGGCATCCTTACGACAGGCCAGGATACCTTTGTCCCGCAAGATTGACAGGTGTTGAGAGATGTTACTCTGGGATGTACCGACCATCTCCACAATACCCTGGACAGTGACCTCATCGGAATTGCCCAAGATGCACATTATCTTGAGTCGAAGTGGATGGGCCATGGCCTTCAAGGCACGCGAAGCGTTATGGATGTCGGCCTCGTTTGCAAGTATGAGTTCTGTATTTTCTGCAGGAAAGTTCATTGCAGTTATTTGCCTCTATGGATGCGGGTTAAATTCAGGCACACTATGTCGTATGCTCAGGCTGAGCATACCAGTAGATGCCTTTATCATCCAATGATTATACAATAATAGTGTAATGGAGCGTTACCTCCCAATATTCCTTTTTGTGAACCAGAATCCATGTCTTTAGCACCGAAACCAATCGTTTTGATTATCCTTGATGGCTGGGGATACAGCGAAAACACCGAATACAACGCCATTGCTGCCGCCAATACCCCCCATTGGGACCGATTATGGGCAGAATGCCCCCACACCCTGATCAACGCCTCGGAATCTGCAGTAGGCCTACCCACCCGGCAAATGGGTAATTCCGAGGTGGGCCACCTCAACCTGGGGGCCGGGCGGGTGGTCTACCAGGAATTCACCCGGATCAGCCGGGCCATCGCCACCGGGACCTTCTTCGCCAATGCCACCCTCACCGATGCCATCGATTTGGCCAAGGTCACCGACCGGTCAGTGCATATCATGGGCCTGTTATCACCGGGTGGCGTACACAGCCATGAAGATCAAATCCACGCCATGGTGGAGATGGTGATAAAACGCGGTCTGGACAAGGTTTATCTACACGCCTTCACCGATGGCCGCGATACCCCACCCAAGAGTGCGCTGGCATCTATCGATAAAATGGAGGAAAAATTCACGGCCCTGGGCAAAGGCCGCTTTGCCTCCATTATTGGCCGCTACTACGCCATGGACCGGGACCACCGCTGGCCCCGCATCCAGACCGCCTACGATCTCATCAGCCAGGGCCAGGCCCCCTATCAGGTAGCCAGCGCACGTGAGGCCATCGAACAAGCCTATAGCCGCGACGAGACCGACGAATTTATCCAGGGAACGGCTATTCTCGATACCGACGGGCAACCGGTACAAGTCAAAGACGGCGACGTCATGATCATGATGAATTTCCGTTCTGACCGGGCTCGTCAGATCGCCCGGCCCTTTATTGAACCCAACTTTGACGGCTTCAAAAGAAACAAGGTACTCCGCTTGGGCCGGTTTGTAAGCCTGACTGAATATCAATCCGAATTTAATATCCCAGTGGCCTTCGCACCAGAAAGATTAAGCAATGTCCTCGGAGCCTATCTTTCTCACCTGGGTAAACGCCAACTGCGCCTGGCCGAGACCGAAAAATACGCCCATGTGACCTTTTTCTTCAACGGTGGCGTGGAAACCCCGTTTGAGGGAGAGGATCGCATCCTGGTACCTTCACCCACCGATGTGGCCACCTACAATCTCAAACCCACCATGAGCGCCAATACGGTAACCGATGAGCTGGTGAAGGGTATCGGCTCGGGAAAATATGATGTCATCATCTGCAATTTTGCCAATCCCGATATGGTGGGACATACCGGTGACTTTGATGCCACCATTAAAGCCATCGAGACCCTGGACAACTGTCTTGGACGTATTCTCCCGGCCTTGAGCAAGGCCGGTGGAGAGCTGTTGATCACCGCAGATCATGGTAACGCCGAGCGCATGTATGACGTCGAAACGGGTCAGCACCACACCGCCCACTCCACCAACCCGGTACCGCTCATATACCGGGGCCGTGCCGCCACGATGGCATCCAGTGGTGCCTTGGAAGACGTCTCACCCACCCTGCTTCACCTTATGGACCTGGACATTCCTTCGGAAATGACGGGCAAACCGCTGGTCAAACTGGACTGTGAGGCCTAATATTAGGGGTGTAGGCTGATATGTCTGCGGGTGGGCCCTGTCCTGTCTGCCCCCTCCGCTGAAGAGGCCTTATTTTAACCCATAGCGACTTCGAGTTTTTGCTGGCCCTCAGGCGGTCAGCACCTAAAGATGATCTTCCCCATAGCAAACAGACTGGCCCAAATCGCCAAATGGGTCCGCTTTCCCTCTCGATCCCGGGCACTGGTCCCTGGCCTATTGGCCGCGTTGCTCTACCTGGCACCTGGGGCGGTGGCCAACACCTTGAAGCAAGAGCGCAACCAGGAACTGGACGCACTTCGCACCAGCATCAGCCAACTGCAAACCCGGATCGAGGCGTCTCGCGGTCAACGTGACGATATGCAGGGGCGTCTACGTGAAACAGAACGCCGCATCGGCGCCTTGACCAAGCGCATTTACGAGACCCAACAACAGCTCAAAAAGAGCCGCGGGCGGCTCAATACCGTTACCACCCAACTTGACACCCAAGTGGACAAGCTGGGTGGCCAAAGAAAAACACTCGGCTCACAGATGCGCGCCGCCTACTCCATGGGCCAACAACAGTACCTGAAAATGTTGCTCAATCAGGAAGACCCTGCCGCTATGGGTCGGGTAACAACGTACTATGGCTATCTGAATCGTGCCCGCAGCAAACGCATTCATGCGATTAAAATCACACTCGAAAAACTGGCAAGCTTAAAGCAGGAAATTCATCAACGTTCCCAGGAACTTAAGGCCTTGGGTGCCAGTCAACTGAAAGACAAGTCAACACTGGAGCACTCTCGAGAAGCACGCAGTAATGTGGTGGCTCTACTTAGCAAAAAGGTGGTCAATCAGTCTCAAGAGATTGATCGCCTGCGTCGCGATGAAGAATATCTGGTACGCCTCATCGACGGCCTCAACCTCTACATGGAAGAGTTACGCGAAGACAGCACCAACACCACACGCTTTGACCGCTATCGTGGCAAACTCCAACTCCCGGCCCAGGCTGCCCTTAGGGCCCACTTCGGTGACCCCAAGCAGGGTGGCGCCCTCACTTGGGAAGGACTGTTCCTGGATGCCCAGGAAGGCCAGAACGTCTACGCAGTATTTCACGGTCGAGTGGCCTTCGCTGAGTGGTTTGGGGGATTCGGGCTGCTGCTGATTATCGACCATGGTGACGGATATATGAGCCTTTATGGTCACAATCAGGCCCTCTATGCCGAAGTAGGAGACTGGGTAGAGACCGGACAATTGGTATCTGCAGTGGGAAACAGTGGCGGACTGGCCCAGCCCGGTTTATATTTCGAGATCAGATACAAAGGTGTGCCGCGCAACCCCCTATTATGGGTACGCCCCACCTAGAAGAAAATTTTCTTTCAATTCGGATAGACTTGAGTTTCGCTACAGCCCGATCGACATATGGCGATCGAGGGACATCACGCCCACGGAGACCAATATGAAGTACCTCGCACGCTATACCTTAATTTTACTCGTCGGCGTATTTATCGGCTTTGGGATTACCCTGGAACGGGCGGTATTGGCAGAACGTTCGTCCACGGACGCAGAAGACACCCTGCCTCTTTCTGAACTTCAGAACTTTGCCGAAATCCTGAGCCGGATTCGAAGTGACTACGTCGAACCCGTCAAGGATGTCACCCTCATCGAGGATGCCATCCGTGGCATGCTTGCCGGGCTGGACCCCCACTCGGCCTACCTGAATCCGGAGGCCTATCGAGAAATCCGCGTCAGTACTGAAGGTGAATTTGGTGGCTTGGGCATCGAAGTCACCATGGAAGACGGTTTTGTTAAGGTGGTCACCCCCATCGACGATACCCCCGCCGCCAAGGCGGGAGTATTATCAGGCGACCTCATTGTACGCATCGACGATACCCCGGTTAAGGGCTTGAGCCTGGCCGATGCGGTCAAGTTGATGCGTGGAAAACCTGGTAGCGACATAAAACTCTCCATCGTCCGTAGCGGCGACGACAGTCCACGTGAAATTACTGTCACCCGAGCCGTCATCAAAATTCGTAGCGTAAAGAATCGCATGTTGGAAGACGGTTATGGCTATATTCGTGTATCACAATTTCAGGCCAACACCGGTGAAGCCTTGCGTAAGGCCATCAAGAAACTGAAAAAGGCCAGCAAAGGCAAATTGAAGGGACTCGTGCTCGACTTAAGAAATAATCCCGGGGGCGTCCTCAATGCTGCAGTGGCCGTCAGTGATGCTTTCATCAAAAGCGGTAAAATCGTATACACCCAAGGGCGGGTGAACGACTCGAAATTGAATTTCAACGCCACGCCCACAGATCTGCTCGACAACACACCGATAGTCACATTGGTCAATGGTGGTTCGGCCTCCGCTTCTGAGATTGTCGCTGGGGCCTTGCAAGACCAAAAACGCGCCATCATCATGGGCACCAAGACCTTTGGCAAGGGCTCGGTACAGACCATCTTACCCATGAAAAATGGCTCGGCACTAAAAATCACCACGGCTCGTTATTACACCCCTAATGGGCGCTCTATTCAGGCCACCGGCATCACTCCAGATGTGATCGTAGAGCCCTTAAAACTACCCGAAATAGAGAAAAAGAAATCCTCGGGTGTGCGCGAGGCCGATCTTGCCAAACATCTGAAGAACCCCAATGGCAAAGGTGACAAAAAAACCAAGGGGCCTGATAAAGCTATTCACGACGACTACCAACTCCAGGAAGCCCTCAATCTTCTCAAGGGCGTCAACATTGCACGCACCCGAATCAGTGACGGTGCATGACGATCTTCAACTACGGTGGCTATAGATATGGCGCGTGTACTGATACCCCTGGCAAATGGGTTTGAAGAATTGGAAGCCGTTACGGTTATTGACTTGCTGCGCCGTGCCAAGATTACGGTAGACGTGGCCGGGCTGACCGATGGCCCGGTTACAGGCAGCCGAAAGACCGTCGTGTTACCCGATATTAGCCTGGACCACGCCCTGTCCCAGGACTATGACATGATGGTATTACCCGGTGGCCTTCCAGGGGCCACTCACCTGGACGAAGACCCGCGAATCCACCAACTGCTGCACAGTCTCACAAATAAAGGTAAGTACACCGCCGCAATATGTGCCGCACCGAAGGTCCTGGCCCATGCGGGATTACTGGACGGCAAGCGGGCTACCTGCTTCCCTGGGACCCTGGACAATGAGCAGGATAAAAATATCAATATCGACAACAGTGACGCGGTGGTGCGTGACGGACAAGTGATCACCTCCCGAGGTCCGGGCACCACAATGGATTTTGCCCTTGAGTTAATCGCCCTGCTGACCGACACCAATACTTCGGCACAAGTAGAAGAAGGCCTAAAACGCCCATCTGCCCACCTGACTCATCGCGCCGCCTAGTTCCTCCCTCCATCAACCATGTCCCCTCATATTCGCCCACTGCAAGAGACCGACATCGATGCGGTCATGCAACTTCACCGGGAGTTGGGTTGGAACCCCGCTTTTCAGGCCGATGGCACCACCCTACGCCAGCGACTGAGCCTGTTAATCGGGGAAGCGAATGCGCTACTTCTGGTTGCCGAACAGGACAAGCAGGTAGTGGGCTATATCCACGGCGAGATTATTACCTATCTGTTGTTTGCGGGACGCGAGATGCTCATCTCCGAAGTGTTCGTAAAAGAGCAGTTCCGTGGCCAGGGTGTCGGCTCAGAGCTGGTAGCCGCCATGGAACAGGAGGCCGCCAGGCAGCGATGCTTTCGCATCAGCGTTATGAACAGCCGCGAACGCGAGTCCTACCACCGTAACTTCTATCCTTCACTGGGTTACAACGAACGCAGCCAAGTGGTCAATTTCATAAAGCGCCTGGACTGGGGGTGATGCGCTCACAGACACACAAAGGCCATACACACTTACTAATGAGTTTATTGGTTACCCGACATCCTTCATCAGCGGGACGCGGTGAATACGTCCCTGTACACTTGATGGCAGCGTCCATGCTGCCAACACCCGCTGATAAAGGATGTCGGGTAACTTTCGTTTTCCTTAGTTCACTACGCTATTTCGTAGATTTACCCTCGATAAAATCAAAGATCGCAATCTTCTGCCAAATCTTGCGCGACAGCCCACCGGCCAAGGATTCAACTTCATTTACCGCTGCCAACACCACGGCATCATGGAAATTTTGGGTATACAGTGCCGCAGGCTTGCCGATAAGAATCAATGGGAGAGTTGTCGCTCATTTATCTGAAAATTCAATTCGCCCGATGGCGTCCAAGACGCACACCAACAGGGGCGGGAAGCAGAGGACTTCTTTGCAGGGGAACATCAAACAAGGCCATCAGTTTGACTTGGGGTGTAACAGAGGGGCAACCCCTCGACGTCGGCGAATCCAGTTTGCGCTACGCAATATCCCCGGCAAGCTAATCATCCATCTTTCCAGTGCCCGTTTACCAGGGAAGCGGGTCAGCATAATGCCGGCCAGCATCGTAACTATTCCAGGGCCTGGTAATACCAGCAAGGCTATGCCAACACCGATAAAAAAAATGCCGACTATATTCTTTATGGCCAACAAGAGAATGCGCACCACCGGATGAGACGCTGATGAGTAATCATGCCGTTTGCGGCCCTGCACAAAGTAGGCGGGGTGTATACGTGAAATTACCACAGGCAAAACCAGTATGCTGATTAGTACAGTAAGGAAAGATACCAAACCCATCACACCCAGCAGGGGTTTGTTTGCGCTGAGCCATTGCTCGTAAAACTGAATGGTCTCGTAATAGTCGGCCATGAAAATCCTCACCAGATATTCCCAGGGAATCACAAAAATACAACACCGGGCACACCGTCTATAGCATATGCTATTACCGCTAGCGTCTCTTCAGAGATCCCGAACCACAAGAAATTTGCACAAATAACTTTCGCCTCTGGCACAATCCGCGCGTCGAAATAACACACAAGCCTGCCATTACAGGCTGACCTCCTCACCTACGAAACCACGAAAATCAGAATCGACCAATTTTTGTAATGCTTGATAGATACCGGTCTTTAGAAAGGCCTCGTTTCCATTTTTCGAGTCTTCAAGATTCCGCCACACTATGCAGTTGGCCCATCCCTCTTTACCTTCATATAACCCATAAGACAAGAATCCCTCCTGATCTCCCAGCCAAACTTTCATCTCTTGGCTAAGCTCCAGAAATTCATCACGTGCCCCGAGATCTAAGAGCCGAAATAGAATGACCTGAATTATCTCAGACATATTTATATACCCGGTGACATTGATGTACCTACAAAGATCCCATCTTCACGCCGAGAAGCGTACTAAAGAGAATGGACACTACGACACTCGCCATCATAACCATGCTCTATACAGCCTACAAGCATAGTTAGGGTATCAGCGGGTATTGAGCTTATCCATGACCTTCTCTGGTGACACAAGCCCATCTTTTGACACTATAACGCCCAAGGACGTGCCTTCGGCGACCACGCGACCACCTACCACAAATCGATGATTCATAAAAAATGCCCGATTATCCCAGTGGGTTACTTCCATGAATACATCGTATTTTTGAAATAATTTTAAGCCTTTTTTATATTTCATGGTGTGCTCGGCGATCGCCGGCGTCCATCTTTCCTGGATCATCAATCTGGCAAGGCCCGTACGAATAAACATATCGACCCGGGTAAGATCACAGATCGTCAAATAGCGCCCATTATTCATGTGCATATTGATATCAATATCATTGGGCAGCACCCGCATAGAAAGATCGTTTTTAAGCCTTTCCGCAGGCAAACGAGGCTTGAAAAAAGAGGCCATCAAGATACCAAGCATTCTAAACACCAGATTCATGCCATGTCCCCTGTCGATAAAGTTGAAATAAACAACCGGACAACAAGCCTACTCAGGGCGCAAGCAATGGATAGGCATACAACAGCGACCCCACCAGAAATAACACAAAGAACACCACTGACAGCCATCGACGTAAACCAAAAAAGAAAACCTGCTCCAGCGCCCTGAAAAACCAGAATGTAGCGATAAAACCCGACACGACTCTACCCAGCGATGTCTCAATTAAAGCACCCGCATAAAAAATCGAGAGGACAGCGAAGCCAAGAAAAGCCCAAATAAGGCTTAGATTCAAGACCTGCATCACCGCCCGGTTTATTGGGGTTAGCGAAGCCAGGTCTTGGCCCCAGGAAAACAGCTTCCAGAAAAATATATGAAAAACCGCAAAGGCAAGATTAAAAACCCCACCAAGGATGATGATCGATTCCATGGGACCTCCTTGTTAGATATTTAGCCGTAACACGTACAATGAAATTGTGGGGTTACTGTGCTCATGGAAGGGCTTACAAATCCAAAAAAATTATAAGGGTCCAAACCTCAAGACCAATATAGCACCCAGCAACTATTTGGGCTTCTCTTTCACGTCTTCGTGCTCTACGCCTGCGGCTGTCAGCTGCACACCCCAGCCGTCATAAATAATATTGTGTTTTCTAGCAAGTTTCAGCATCTGCATACTGTGCCTGGCAATCACGAATTTATGATAAATCATCACCATCTTGGCATCGATGGCATAATAGTTCTTGTCATGTTCCCTTTGCACAATTTTGTCGACCCGGTAGCCAAGGGCAATAATATCTGCTTTGGCCTTGCGCAGGTCTTCCTCATTGAGCGAGCGAAATACCTGGTCAAATTCGTAGAAGATATTAGAGTGAGCCCCTGCATCATCCATAATTTTGAACAGGCTCTGATTATCGGTCAGTTGCTCCTGATCGCTCCGATTGGTCACCACACCCTCTGCCAACACCAGACCCACATAACATGCAGCGGCCAGAACAAAAATAAATCGTGTCATAAATCAAGGGTATCCCATTTGAGATGGGCAGGATAACAAGACCTCACCAATTACAAGCAAACCAGCAACCTATAATTTATTTCTTGAATTTTACATTCCACAGGACCGGTCCGCCATAAAAGACCGCAGCAAAAACAAAGGCAAAGACTAGAGGGTACTCCATAGCTAAATACCCAAACACAATGACCCCAATAAGCAGCCACAACAAAACAAGTACTGCTCTAGGTAAGTCCTCTGGCATATCTACCACCTCAATAAAATTGTTACTTGGAAAAGCCTGGATCACCCGAAACCACAAGTCAGGCGCCTGTAGGGTATCATGGCGGCACCCTATTGTAATTCTTGCAGTACAGGCATACGTTCGAGCGACATCATGCCTTTCCTTGGTAACACCAAAGAAAGACCAACCAGCAACAACAATCAGGTCTCAATTCTAACTTCGCGCGCACCAATCATCTGCTGGATAGCAGCCTCCAAGTCGATCTGGTCAGGATTCTCGGTACTTTGCTGCATAAGCTGTTTAACGATTTCAGGCTGCTCCAGGGTACGGGAACTGCCCTCACCGCTCTGAATGTAGGCTGCCCAGGGCACACACTTTGTTAGTGGGAACACCTGACCTTCCTGGGGGGATATATCAATATTCAGACAGGAAATGAACAGTAGTTTTTTATCCTGGTATTCCGGAGACTTAACAATAGTACGGAATACACGATCAAATTCTGACTGGGTGTTGACCTGGGCAGCAACCAGCAACGGTGCTGGAGATGTGACAATCCATGGCATGGGATTGATGAAATTATTCTCCAGATGGTTTTGTCCCTCAATATCAGCACTGACCTGACGCCGATAGCTGAACATCTCTGGCATAAGATGACTGCCGATAGCAACACGCTCCCCAACCAACCAAAGCTCATCCGGCAACATTCTGCACAACTCATCTGAGGCAATATAAACACGTGACGTGCTCAGTGTACGATGTAATTTCAGATTCCCGTCTTCCATCAAGACCATTTGATCCAAATTAAGAAACAGTCCCTGCGTACGCCGCTTATCAAGTAATTGGTTATCAATTGTAATGGTGCGCAAATCACCTTCCCGGCCAAGGTAAATATTACTCTGTGCAAACCGATACTCATCCTGGTACCACTGGATCACAATATCTATCTTGCCGCAGGTGCTTGTAGATTTATTATCCGAGGTCTGTAAGCGACAATAGCTACCGAAGGCTTTTGTCTCTGGATCGTAGCCGACGTGACTGGCCTGAATAATCACCATATCTTTGCCATGATCCGCATGCGGACCATGCCGACCTGTAGCAACGATGCCACCAACCCGACCATGGTTAAAAGGGAAGGCGCCAAAATGCTTGGTAATAAGAATAATAGGGAAGCCCTGATTCTCATCTGAGCAAAAGGCACGGGATGGCATGATATTGCCGGCTTCAAACCCCAGTGACCGACACAAATTATACAGCCTGGGTACAAACAGGCTGTAGCGCATCATGTGATCGAGGCTAAAATTACTGACAATTGACTGTAGATTTGCGCTGGATGAAAACATGCAATACCCCAGTGGTGCTCCGCTCTCTCTTAGGGATTGATTACATCAGAAAATGGGCCCCAGGTCTTGTATTGCCACATGGACTTATGAGCACTTCATCACAAGCGCCCACACCACAATTGTTTTCTAACGAAGAACCGTCACGGGGTCCGAGAATAATTTTGAGTTTGGAATAAGTACTTTGTCACCCTCGGAATCAAGCTCCGTGTAGCGCAGATCAATAGAAACAACAACACCCTCATAACCCAATATCTTTATGCGGCTCCCCCTCTCAAAGGGTCGATACAGCAAGATAAGCGCACCAGAGAGGAGATTTGAGATGGTGTCTTTCAAGGCGAAGCCAAGGGCAAACCCCGTTAAACCCAGACCAGCTACGAGCGCGGATATATTAATGCCCAAGGTTCCGAGTACCGTAACAAAACCAAATATCATAAGCACGATATTACTTGCACGAACAAACAACACCGTGAGGTTTCCATCGAAATTTAAACGCTGGGCGGTATTTTTGATTATTTTTTTCGTTATCTTTGAAAGAACGAAGAAAACAACAAAAATAATGATTGCCCCAATAGCTTTTGGCACCCAAAATATAGCCTGGTCAAAAAGATATTGCGCTAATTCTTCCACAAGCTGCTAACCCCTTGTTGAGATTCTCAAAAAAACAGTCGCTGTTAAACTACCTAATGTCAATAAATAATAACCAGAATAAGCGCAACCATCGCGGGCAAGGCTTGAATTAAAAATATCTTCCTGTTGGCTGTAACTCCGCCGAAGACACCCGCAATAACGACACAGCTTAGAAAAAATATTTTAATGGCGTTTCCATCCACACCCTGACTCATCCCCCACACTAATCCAGATGCCAAAAAACCATTATACAATCCCTGATTCATCGCCAGCACCTTTGATGCCCTAGCCGACTCCAGGGTATGGCCAAAGATTCTCAGCCCGAAAGGCTTATCCCAGAGGAACATCTCGAGAACAAGAAAATAGACATGAAGAATGACGACCAACCCAATCAGGGTGTTTATTATCATTGCCATCTCGTTTCTCCCTTTACCTGGCCACTCATGCTCATGCAATAATGCCATGTAAATACGAATGCACGAGCATCCTGATTAGCTTGATCTGGGTGTGCTCTTAAATTTTATGAGCTCAGAGCCTCTTAAAGCACACCAGAAGGAGATCAGACAGGGGTTGTCTCATCACCGGAGATAGACGGCAGGTCTTCCGTGGGTTGTTCTCCCTGTGCTTCAGCTTTTCGTTTGCGCTTTTCTTCCTTCTTTTTTTTCTTGGCGAGATCTCTTTGTCTCTTTTCAAATGCGTAGTTGGGTTTGGCCATTTGTAATCCTGATTCTACAGAGTTCAAGGCTCAGACAAAACACAAGGTTAAACTCTCTTTTCAAAGAAATCAGAGTGCTTTGAATTTGTCCGGCCAATTAATAGTGGTGCCTATAAAACAACGGTAATGAGCATGGGCAGAAGTGGCCGCATACAGAGACAAGTATAGGTCTAAACTCTGGTGCATACAACACAGCATATAGCTCAGGTTTCTATCTGATCTTTTTGCCGGTGAACATGGCCTTAATAAGATGCTCATTCTGCAACCGACCAGAAACAATCACGCCGGTAATATGTAAAAGGATAAGCAGCACCATAAAGTCTGATGATACTTCGTGTATTTCCTCCCAAAACTCCTCTGCCCCCTCATCTTTACCGTTCTCATTTTTGTCATGTTTGTCGTCGTCTGCATAGGCAGAACTCATAATGAGTGGCACTTGAGAATTACCTGCCAAAGGCCCAAGCCCCTCCTCAATGGCATACAGCTTAAGCCCACTTATCGTAACAACAAAAAGAGTGATCAACATGGCAACCACCATCCAGCCGCCTGCCGGGTTATGCCCCACATAGTGCTTCTGTTCTTTTTTAAATAAAGCTTTCAGGTGTTGTATAACGATATTGGGGGCATGCACAAAATTACTGAATCGGGCATAGCGTGTACCCACCACCCCCCATAAAACACGGAATGTTATAAGCCCCAACACAGCATATCCAGAATAAATATGTAAATTGCTTTCTTCATCACCGCTCAAATAGCCGATAGAGAAGGCCAACACCAGGCTCCAGTGAAAAATCCTGATCAATGGGTCCCAAACACGAATTTCCTTGCTCATTATGATGCCCTCGTTAAATTAAACACTTAAGGCTAATATCGTATGTTTCTGGCAATAAATCATCGGGCCAATGCTATAATCCCACTATCACATGGGGCATATGTCCAACACCATAAACTACTGTTTTGTAAGAGTTCATCATCGTGTACAGCACCCGAACCAAAGAAACCGTACTAATTCTGATATTTGCCATTGTGGTCATAGCCAGTGGCGCCGATCTGCTGGCCGATCTTTCCCACGGTGCGGACACTGACCATATCATCAAAGAAGCGATCATCGTCATGATTTCGATCCTTGCGATAGCCTGGCTTCTGCTAGGACTGCGTCAACAGAGGTTTGAAATAAAATCTCTGCAGCAGGAACTGAAAACAATAAATAGCCCCAAAATACCGCCCAAAAAATATGTCCTTGAGGCACGCAAGAAACTAGGCAATGTTGTCACCCAACAGTTCTCAGAGTGGCGGCTGACTGGAAGTGAGATTGAAGTTGGCTGGTTGCTGTTGAAGGGCCTCAGCCTGAAGGAAGTTGCGATTGTAAGAAATACGCAAGAAAAAACTGTCAGGCAGCAGGCCTCATCAATCTACAAAAAAGCAGGGGTCAGTGGCCGGCATGCCTTTTCGGCATGGTTTATAGAAGACATCCTTTAATAGGCTCTTCCCCATGTTGAGTGGCCAACTTCTCCCAATGTATATAGAAATACCCAACAGTTTTAGCAACAATTGCTCTGCGACACGGTTGTTTAAAGACTAGCCCCTGAGAAGCTGCAAGGCTTCAGCCACATCCTCACCTGCTTCGTCAAGAATCGCAAGGCTTAATCGGGGGCTGAGTTCCCCCAGCAACAGCTTATGGAAGGCGGGTACGGAATTTAAACAAGGACACTCATGCATGCGCGGGGTACCGATAAAACTATGCAATTGCGCCATCAACACAATATCGCAATAGTCCGGTTGAGTGTCCGGATCCCGGTCCCAATCTTCGGCTTCCAATGCCACCCTCACGAGATCACTGCTAAAACGCCATTTGCGCAGCACCATGGAGCCGACCTGAGGACGCAAGGCCTCAATCGCCTTATCCAGGTCCTCACGATTCGACGCTAACTCGGGAAAAGCTTCCACATGGCTGAGTACGGGTAAAACACCAATGTCATGCACCAGGCCCGCCAACATCGCCCGATTCGCATCAAACCCGGGACTGCGGCCGGCAAGGACAAAGCTTATGGCTGCAACTTGACTGCTGTGTTCCCAAAGTTCCGCCATACGCTTTTTTAGCACAGAAGATTGGGTGCGAAATACATTGTGGAGACTAAAACTCATCACCAGGTTACGGGTGATATGAAGGCCCAATCGGGTGATCGCGGCACGACAATTATCGATTTGAGCATGCCCCCGGTAAATAGGACTGTTGGCGACCTGGATTAGACGCGCCGTCAGTGCAGGGTCTATTTGGACAACCTTGGCCACCACATCGATACTGTTTCGAGGATCCTGGGTCACTTCTCGAACACGTATGGCAATGTCCGGCATCCCGGGCAAGATCAACGAGTCACTCATATACTCGTGATAAATCTGATTGAAGACCTGATTCTCGGCAAGCTCATCCTGTGCCTGGATCTCTTCCAGCTCGAGGCTGTCCTGCTGCCCCTCACCCAGCAGCACCTCCAGCAGGTCACTGTCGATGCGAATAAACTGGATAGCCGTTTTGGTGACAACCGTGGCGTAACCAGGATGAGGATGGCCCAGGGGTAACTTGGCCTGCTCGTCACTTCCAAGCAGCGTCTCCTTACCCCCCTCCGATGTGGTGAGCTCGACCTCACCCCGCAGCAAGAAGTAGATCCAATGATCGACACCACCTTTGGTGATCAGGGTCCGGCCAGCCGGTTGCTCCTCGATGACCGTCTTGGCAACCAATTCTTTCTGCCCTTCATACGACAACTCATTGAGGGGGGACAAGGCCTCCAAAACCTCGGGGCTGACAAGATTCTTACCATCATTCACCCCAAGGGGTCCTCCAAGAAATGGCCATTACCAAAGATTCACCCTTAAAATAACTGCAATCATTGTGCACAAGCCGATGCACCTGAGACCATAAACATGCCAGCTTGCATCAATTCCACCGGCGGCATGGTTTGGCGCAGGGCAGAGGTAGTGGCATCGTCCTTTTCTAAAGACGCAGTCAGAAAAATAAAACCATTGGGGCTAAGCTCTTTCTTGGCTTTATCGCCCATACAATCGCACGTAGGCGCTTGTATATTACTGGATGATTGGCAAGCTTCTGAAAAACGTTTTTTGTCGTAGTCACTAGCATTTACGGCAAACGTGACCGGTGCAAATACTACTAATAGTAAAAATGTAATCGCTCGAAACTGCATTATCGTTCTCCTTGGCTAATTTAGAGTGCTGAAAATATCAATGATTTAGGATTTCATAAAAACCATTCTTGAGCTTTCCTTTATGACCCGCGAAATACATTCAGTGCCCCTCTCCCATCTTATACTTGATACTACTGGCAACACTATCAGCAAACTCCTCAATATTTTCATATTCCATTTTTTTAGCAAATGCTATCAGGCCAGCGATCTGCATTTTCATCTCGGCAATCTCTTCATGGGGACGGCCACAGCCTTCGCAATGCGTACCTTCTTCTGTGCATTTTCCTGTGCAGGGACTAAATTTCATTGCTATATCCTCATACAATTTAAGTTAAAAAGGATTCCCTCCCACCAGACTGCGCATCCTTATTCGGGACACGCCCAGGTTTATTCTCGCGTTTCCCGAACAAGAGCAGGGTCTTGCATTATGCCTTCTTGGGCACATCTTTTGGAGCAAAATATAATGGGGCTCAGTGTGCTGAACTGTGGGACAAACCAAAAGATAAGACTGATAAATGAGTTAAATACTGTCCCTAGAAATTGTCAATCAAATTTAGCATGCAGCGAACAAAAGACAAGGCCCTATTTTTCAACATCCAGCTCAACCGGCCAAAAAAAGTGGAGCCGCGAGGCAACGCAGCTTTTAGTGGTCCGTGTGAAGCTGTTGTTATATTCCGATTATCTGGTTGAACCCATCTATGATTTCTTCCAATTGCTCTGGCTCAACCGCGCCAAGCTTTTTCCCGACCCTCTCTACAGACAAGGTACGAATTTGGCTGATTTTTATCCAGGATGCTTTTTGTAGTTGCTTCGAGTCCAAAGGGTAGGTAAGTGGAAAACCTGCCTTTTGAGACTGGCTCGTAATAGCCATGGCGATTACTGTACCGGAGCGCCTGTTGAAGATGTCGTGGCTCAGGATGAGCACCGGCCGACGCCCAGCTTGTTCGCGGCCGCGAACAGGGTTGAGGTCTGCCCAGCGGACTTCCCCCCTCAATATTCGGGCCATTCCGCCAAATCCTTCCTCAAACCTTCTTCCGCTAGCGCCTGCTCATATTCGGGCTCCAGCTTCGCGCACTCCTTAGCAAGCAAGCTATGGCTAAGCCGATCCAGCTTTTCCTTCACCGCCTCCTGGATCGCCCGACTTCGGCTCGGAAACATACGCTTTTTCACTAACGCATCCACTTCGGCCAGGACATCAGATTCCAGCGAAATGGCGATTTTGCTACTACTCATAAGTCACCTCCGATGGTATGATTATTAGTCATACCATCGGTAGGTGTCAAGAAGTATAACAACTAAGCTCACCTGCCGATTTAAGCGCTAGCGAAAAATCGGTTCGGTGGAGTGCCTTGATGTTGGTCTCGCAACTCCATTGAATTTCACGGCTTGAGGTGACGCCTTTCGAATAAGCGAACAGGGCTATCTTTAACAAGATAGCCGGATCATAGGCCGGTCGGCCGGTTTCATCGTTGTTAAACGAGGGATGAATTTGGGCATCGGCACAACTCCTTGTGGTGCTAAGTCATTATATCAATACGTTCAGGGCATTTTTGACTTTTTCTACAGCCTCTACGATAAAATTCAGCGGCGCGTTTTCTGCGTCCGCTGAAATGCCTTATTAGCCATTAGATCATGTAGGCCACCTGAGACGTATTTGTGAAGGACACTAGAAACTAATGTTCGATAGGGGATACCTTCTTCAAGCGCCCTTCTCTGAAGGGATTCTAAATCACGACTGGAAATCCTAATATTTATGCGCTTATCTTTTTTGAATGTTTCTTTGGCGACAGCTTGCAGCATCTTTTTACGCTTGGGTGTGAGTACAGATTTAAACTCACCTGCCTCGAAATCTTTAAGGATTTCTTTTTCCTTTTTACCAAACTAGGATCGTTCATGATTTTTCTCCAATATACTGCTTTGTCGCTTTTCTGCTAGGGATCACCGTTTTCAAAAATATTTCTTTTCGATTTTTGACAAAATAAGAACACCCATAATTTACAACCCCCTTGAGTTTTACATTCGCCATTTTCTACACAGATACATGGCGATTTTTCGTACCTATTCTCTTTTTCCGTAGTGGTCTGGGCATGGGCATGGGCATGGGCATGGGCATGGGCATGGGCATGGGCATGGGCATGGGCATGGGCATGGCATGGGCATGGGCATGGGCAAGCGGAGACAATCAAGTATTATAAAGCAAGCGACTTGACCCCTCTTCATCTTTATACTAACTGCCTTTTCTGGATCTGACCGAGGCCCCCGCGGCCCGTTTGTAAGTTTATGGCAATTTGGATTAGAACAGCGAAAACCGACTCTTCGCGCAAGCGTATCCTTTGTTTTAGTATCAAAATCATCTCTCATATGGATAAAATCCCTCTTGTAAGTTTCATTAGCATTCTATGGGAGCGGCCTAACGAAAATGCTTACGCACAAGGTCGATTTCGCAGTGTCATCCCCAGCAATCAATGAGAATCAAGAATCCAACTTAAACCGCTATGGAGCCAAGATAGCCCTGTCAAGTGCAGCGAAATGTTGGGCTGCAATCACCCAATAGGCTTACGCTTACTGGAACTTTACAGACGAGATTATGAGATCTCGTACCCTAAATATGCACCTCACACTATGCCCTGCTGCAACTGAATCAATATCTTCTTATCTCTCTATGATCATCCCATTTCCACTCGATTGAACCGGAATCTAAAAAACGACGTGCCTCGTTTACAAGTCGCCACTCAAACCTGAGCGGATCCGTAGCTTTGTTAGCTATTACTAGCATTCGACAACTACGAGGGCGATACAATCGATCAATGGATTCTGGTCTAATGGCAAGGTTGACTCCAGATTGCCAAGCAATGCTCTGATAGGCAAGCCCATCAGATTTGCCAATTCCATCGTCTAAGTCATAGAACTTCTTTTGCATCAGCAACTCAAACAGGACAATCGAAATCTTATATTTGTACTCAGCACCTTGAGGCACGATTTTGGTAAATTCTTGATCTACATATTCATTGATCAATTTGAACTTCTGTAAATTGTCAGAGCCGTCTAGAAAATTAAGCAGTTTTGCAGCCATTTTCCCGTCAGATTTCTCTTCGATAGCAAATGCGGTGAGCCCCCACGCTTGCACGATCGGTGGATTCTCCGTCATTAGCTCACACTCAAGAATCGTAACAACGTCACCGATATCTGGTCGAACCTCGGCGACAGTACAGGCTTCAGTAGTACTGCAATAGAATACTTGTTCACCAATACTATTTGCTCGACCGTAGTTTGTTATACGGCCCTTAGGTGGATACCATAACTCTTCAACGTTTGAAAACGGATTCGTTATGTATTTTTGAAGCTGGCGTCGACCTGCTGGCGACATCTTTCGAGCGCGGAATACTGTTTGCTGAGGGAACCTTGTTTTGATGATAGGAAAGCCATATATCAATTTATCAAAAGGTATCCGCAACTCGTTAATGCTCCTATTCTTGAGGTCAAGTAGCTTTAGTCTGCTTATTTGGCTCAAGATAGAGTCTGCGGAAACGCTCGATAGTGGAGATTTTTGCATGTTCTTCAAGTCTTTACTATTGGCTATCTTGTTCTTGTTTGAATCCGCCCAATGCTCCCATTCAGGGGCGGCCTATTAGACCTTTGCAAAAAGACAACACCGAACCAAAACACCACGTCGCCAGCGCAGAGCCTTTGTTTTGATGCAATTTTCACAGGCATTATCAATCACAATTAAACACCCCTTCAGTCGGGTAGCAGCAGCGGGCTGTTGCCAGTCCGCCGCCCCCAAAGAACCGTGCTGGCCTGTTTCCAAGCACCCGGCTCAAGCACTGATAATGTCAAATCAATGGGCAAATCAACAAATCAATGGGTGTCTATGATTATTTTAGACCCTATTTTTCTACATGTGTTGATCGCTTGAGTATTTCGCATACCCACTGATTGATGCTTTTACCAGCAGCTGTTGCTCTCGCCGCGATTTCACTATGCAACCTGGGTGGGATCCTGAGATTAAACTTACCCGAGTATTCTTTTGTTGGGGCTATGCCCTTTTCCTCGCAAATCTCCAAATACACCTTCAACGAGTTCCTAAATTCCTTTCGAAGGTTTGCAGGACTTTTACCGTAAAAATCCGCGCTCCCATTCAACCCAAGAATCTCTCCTCGAAATTGATCAAGCTCAGGATCGTATTCAATCTTTGCCTTGTAACCATCGACTTCCATCATATTCATGGCTTCACCTCATACAACTCTAACCATTTGCGAATACTGGCTATCGCTCCTTTATCAGTATTCGGCGAGGGGTGTGGCCTGTGAAATACACGGACTTCGCTGAATAGCACCACGGCTATCCTGGAGCCTGCTCTTTCAGACACATCCGCACCCAGCGCTTTGAACAGAGACTCAATATCCTTCCATGGGACATTGCCGCTAGTGGGTCGATTGTAGATTTGTTCTAGCGTTTTCTGATGCTTACGCTTCATAAAGACATGGTACTATATTCTGGTACCATGTCAAGCCCAGGGCATATAACGAGGCTGTAGAAAAACCCCGAAAAGTCGCATTTTCCCAGCCTTTACAAACAACTAGTTTTCTCTGGGCTGTAAAATAAGAAATAAGGACATATATGAACACCTCCCCGTGGTCAAGGGTAGAATGATAATGAGGATTGGCTGAATAGCCACAATGTTTGTTTTGGTCGATATTATCGAAGATTTTACATCAATATTTTTTCTTGAATATTGTCTATAACTTTTTCAATCTTTTCAAGATCGATATGATATTCGCTTGCACCTGATGATCGAGCTTGTTCAATAGACGATACTATTTCGTTGTAACTATTTTCTAGTACAGCTATTTCCTCACTCAAATCTATTCTAATCTGAAAATGCGAGTTTAAATGAATTAATAATTCAGGTATCTTACTAAAAAATTGTTCCATCAACTCTTTCTCACTTCCCAAATTATTTTTTCTTTTTAAAATTGTTACTTTTAATGATGTAACAAGTTGATAAGTTTCTACTTTACTGCTTATCAATGTTTTTTCTAATTCGTATTTTCCACTTAATTCTTTTTTGTATTCTTCAATTTTTTTTAGATAATCATATTTCACGGATTCAACTTTATCTGTTAAAGTCTCGATATCTGACTTAGTAGCCAAGTTACGAGTTTTTGTTTTTATGAATTCAAAAACAAAAGCACTCACTAACGCAAGGATGACAGATATTAAAATGTACACCCAAAAGTATCTAATTTTATTTGCTATTACTGTCTCTAAGATTGTTTTTATGTCTTCAGGTGTCATGTTTACCTCATAAATTAAAATGGAACAATTTATTCATATTTACACAAGTATGAATTAAAATCCCTTTGGTCATACACAAATCATAGACACCCATTGATTGAAGCCTCAGATTATCATCAAAATTAGCCAAACGAAACGGATAACGATCTTCAGACGAAGCGGGGGGTACTTACATTGTGAGGTTTACAGAGAAGAATTCAAAAATGGAGATTTTGTTCTATAAAAAGGCAAAGCCCTCCGCTTGCGGCTTAGCCGCAACTGCCTTTGTGTGCTGGTTTGGGCTAACGGCTAGTGTATTGTACGTCGGTACAAGGCCTGGCTGGCGCTGATCCCATGTACCCAGCTTTTGTTAACACTACCACTGAACTGGCGTAACAACTCGACGGTGCCCACGGCATACTTAAAGTGTTTGCCATAGTAGCGGATGCTGGGTAACCAGGCCTCAGGGTCAATGTTCA
>JAADGI010000013.1 GCA_013152415.1 Gammaproteobacteria bacterium
TCACTGCTGTCCCGTTAACATAATCTTGATGCACTGTAACACTCTGATTACCAGGACAAACAGTGTGATCGATGACATTAAGGACATGAATTCACGCAACTCGATAATCGGAGCCATCCCTTCTCCCTCAGGGAGAAGGCCAGGATGAGGGGATATAAAAAACAATGAGTTATTTATCATGATCCCCTCACCCCAACCCTCTCCCTGGGGGAGAGGGAGTTAACGGGACAGCAGTGAAATTACGTTGAAGTTATTTGTTGACAAGCTCTTGTTTGAGTGACGAACAAATCTCGGGTGCCGCTTTACTCCACCGGCTTAGGGTGCTGCTTTGTTTTATCCATTTCTCAATCGTTTTTTTCTGATTGATTGTTATTGATTTGGTCCGATGCAGCAATTCCACTTCACCTGAAACTTGCACTGATTTTTTATATAGTTCCTGGTTAAGCCTAAACAGGCTTGCTGGTGCGTATTCCGCTTGTGGGCTTTGCATGCGATCAAAGACGGCGTCGTGGACGAGTGCATCTATCGGCATTTTTCTAGGGCCGTATTTGTAGATGGCCCCTTGTTCAAAACGTATCTTTCCGTCGTAATTGGGTTTAAGTATTAACGTATCTGGCGACCCATCGCTGCTGGAATGGGCAGTTTTGATAGTCAATGCCCTTAAATAGATCCCCCAGGATTCGTCCCCTACCTTTTTGAGAGTCTTACTATGACCGCTACTGACACAACTCAACAGAAAATCCAGGGCAACATCGGACAAGCCGTCGGTCTTGTATCCGCCGCCAATATTGGCGTGATTGCCGCTCAACCAGACCTGCACGATCCGATTGGGATTGACGGGGTCAGGGTTCATGAGCGTCGGTTCAAAGGCATCGCGCGTTTCGTCCAGGGCCACAATATGGTAGGCGCGCTTTACCGCTAGCGGGACAGTAAAATTCTTGAAAAGATTGATTTTCTGAAAGGGTATGCCCAGAAAGCTAACGGGCAAACCAAACGAGGCCACTGTCTCCCAGCAGCCCAATACCTCAATGTTTATATCCTCATTTTTATTATCCGACATCCACACCGGCCATTTTCGGCCGAGCCACCTTAATGTTAGCAGCCTCTTTGGGATGCCTTGCTTGGCGACATAGGAGGCCAAGAGTCGTGCAATGGCAGCTCCTCGGCTGAATCCAAATATGAAAATCCGGTCTCCTGGGTGGTACTCATGGATAATATCCAGATAGGCACGTTGCTTTATAGCCTCGGCGCCAAACCCGAAGGCACCACCAAAAGCCATTCCAATCGCGCTGTTCTCTATGGCATTACCCACACCGTGATAATAAAAGCCCACCTGTTTCTCACCGTAGCGTTTGCATAGATTCGCATTGGGTTGGTATTTGTTTGTGAGCTTTCCTTTTAGGCTCGCCCATAGCTTAAATACATTGGTCTGGGCCAGATAACCATAATCCCTTTGTCCCGGATGATTCCAGGTACCGTCAATGCAAACAACGATATTTTTTGGTGTGTGCTTCTCCGTCCCCTCATCCCCCACTTCACCCATCCCACCAAGGCGCAAGCGGATGCCAAGGAGTACCCCAAGCAACAGCAGTTCCGCACCCAGATACCACAGGTATGGGTGGCCCGGGAGTGCGTATGGATTCTCCAGGCCTTTCAATATCTCTGCACTTAGAGACTCTTGGAAGGCAAAGAAAGAGATTGCGTTGGCCACAAAGAGCAGGGCAAATCCCCCGAAAAACCAGCGTGAAAAGGCCTTTCGATAATAGAGACCGAAAAGACCTGGGATCAACGCGTATAAAACCAAATGTAGAGCGGTTTCGCCCTGTGCCTGAAAAACAATAAGCAGATCATCAGCCAGGATGCCCAGCTTTTCGTTATTGTAGACGGGGGCGATGTCGACGATAAAGACGATCGACACCAGAATCAGAACTATAAACGGAACGATAAATGCCCGTTTTTTGGGGTTTCCCTTGAGGTCAATATCCTTCAGGTGCTCGAAGCTCTTTAGACATTCCATTATTGTTCCTCCTTATTCCTCAATTTATGATGCGGTACACTATTTCCGTTCTCCATTAATGCTTAAAAGCGGTATCCAGAATATTACCGTCGTCGTCCACCACTTGAAGACCATCAGGCGGGTTGTGAGCACCTTTACGGTAGGCCACTGAATAGTGAACCACATCAGTCCAGGAAATGGGTCGAAGGGGGTCTTTGACAGGATCGATCTTGTTTTTTGATATCGCGGCCCCCGGTTCCATTTTGGTGGCCTGGGTCTGAATTTCACTGTTGGGTATCAGCACGCCACAGGATTGCGCACGCTTGTACATCCAGTGTAAGGCTATGCTAGATAAACCTGTGTTCCGGTTACCCCCACCCACATCCGAGTGTACGCCCCGAAACCAGACTTCAAACAAGCGCCCTTCGGCATTGGCATTGATAACCGAGGTGACGATTCGCTGGACCTTAAACGTGCCCCGGCGCTCATCCAGTGCCATGGCATGGAAACACTTCTGGACACTCGTGGGCAGTGTCAGGATGCGGAAGTGCCCCTCCAGGGCTTTGTAGGCCTCCTTGATGCGTTTTTTGCCGCCTGCCCCAAAGCCACCCCCTAACACTTTACCCAACCAGCCGCCGCGAAGGCCCACACCTTCTACATAAAAGGTGTTTTTGTCGCCGCAGGCATTTTTAAACTTGATGACATTGGTATCGTTTTTGTCATCTGGTTCATCCTCATTAAGTGTTCCATCGAATGCATACAGTGCCATGGCCTGGCCCTCCTTTGCGCTAACTTGAGAACGCCAATACTAAAACAGTGGCGGTACCCACCCTGGGTGTGTTGACCAAAACCCTTGCCACCAGTGCTCACGGTACCGGTGTGGGGGCGTCAGTCGAGGCGAAAAGAAAGGGTTGTTTTCTCAGCGGGTTACTTTCGGGCAGGAAGACCATGAAATCGGTCGCACCCGGATTTAAAGTGCTGTTGAGGATAAAGCGGGGAGAGATATCAAAGTGGCAGCTACGATCGCGCATACGAGACTCCATTTCTCATTTTCGCCTACATGACACAGACAGAAAACTCCAATCTGCCAAAAAAGTCAACAAGTCTTCTCTAATTTAGGTGTCCAAGGTCCAAGCTAGAGCGATATGCGGTGTGGTCACCCCGGTTTTTATCAATCTATTTTTTTTGCGGCTCTACAGGCGTATCGGATTCATCCCCTTCCCGCCCATTTTTTCCAGTGGGTGGTGTGGGGTCTGGCTTTAAATCAAGATCTACAGAGGCAAGATCAAAAGGGGGTTGATGTACGGTTTTAGGGAGGTTGATGTCCTGTTCTTCCTCGGTCTCTATATCTGCATCACTATCAATTTCGTTGTTACGTGGCAAGAACATGGCGGGTTTATTGTCCGTAACCGACATCCGTAGATTGATGTCCTTGATGATCACCCCGGTCTGTTGACCGATTTCACGTTGCAAATGGCCGCGCAAGTTCTTTGCCAGATCGGCAAAAACGGTTTTACCGATAACCTGCAATTGTAGGGACATCCGTGGTGCACGGCGATGGTTAATGACACTGACCGTCGAGGTGATAATTTCCGGATAGGCCTTGATAGTGGCTTCGGCAATACCTTGAATGATGCTAAGCGGCACCACCACTTCGCCTTCATCGATGTCGTAGCGAAACGCCCCCCGGGTAGCACCGCTCAGAGCCCACAGAGCGAGTATGGCGACCACCGCAAACACCCCACCCACTGCCACAGTGATCCAAAAATAGACCTCATCTTGCAACATCTTGACCTTGAATTCCTGCAACGCAACGCTGGCGTCAAAATTGGGCATAAGATCAAAGGCAAAGATGGTGATTCCCGCTGCAACCAGCAATAAAAAAAGTGCAGACAAAAAGGCAAATAAGCGCATTGGTTTATTCATTCGTTTCGTCCTGTGTTGTCTCGTCGAATCGCTTGCCAATTTTATGTGGAAAATGGCCTTCCGGCCAGCGAATTGCTATCAAGAATGCCAGCAGCAATAAAGCAATAAGAGCAGAGTCTGTACCGCCTCTGGCAGTGGTGAGCCAGAACTAGAGGCAGGATACGATTTCGATCCGGTGGATACGGGTCATTTCCTCGAAGTCTGCGCGCGAGAGTGTATTGTCCTTGGGTGTGATGGTCATCCATTGCTGACCGCCGCTTTCGGTTTCAATCAATAACTTGATCACGCATGGCTCATTGCTCGTGCTGCGGGTCGCTATGCCGTGCTTGTAGACGTACTGGCTGGCAATAACGAGGAGCACTAAAAAGACAATACTCCCGACCACCAGGGGCCAACGTTCTTTTACAAGGTTGATAACTTCAGTTATCACGCCTGCAGCTTCTTTCTGGTCGGTTTTTTCGTCTGCAGGGGTCTTCTTCTGTCTTGATTTTACCATCGCTATCGCTACTTTAAAGTCTGGTTAGATTGATACTAATTAAGCTTATCTTTGGCAGGTGGTTTGGCGGGAAGACTCAGCGTATGGATGCCCTCTTCACGCAAGGCACTAACTTGCTCTGGCGTGGCGCTGCCGTAGATGTTCCGTTCCTCTGCATGGCCACGATGAATTCTACGGGCCTCTTCGGAAAATTCGACACCTACATTGTCGTAATTTGTCTCGACGTATTTGTGCAGCTCACGAACAAACTCCACACTTGATTCCGATGGGTTCAGGCTGTTGGTGCTGGGTCTGGAAACCAACTCATGTCCGGTGGTTTTGACGTGACTGGCGGTGGGCAGGCGCCGTACCTCGGCATTACCGCATAGGGGACAGGTCAGCAAACCGTCGGTACGCTGCTGTTCAAAATCATCGATATTGTCAAACCAACCTTCAAATTGGTGTGCGCCGTCGCAGCATAAATCGTAAATAATCACCTAAAAGCCTCTCAAAATTGGGGTCTTTTCTGTACGGGGTTGATTGTATCACACTGGGCTGGACGGCCCTTGGGCATGGCATATCGTCAGATTGTGGCCAAAAATTTGGTACCCGGGGCCGGAATCGAACCGGCACGGTCGCAATGACCGAGGGATTTTAAGTCCCTTGCGTCTACCAGTTTCGCCACCCGGGCCTGGAATGCGCCAGTCTAGGACTTCACTAGACCCGACGCTAGACTTTGGAGGCTGGGGCCGGAATCGAACCGGCGTACACGGCTTTGCAGGCCGCTGCATAACCACTCTGCCACCCAGCCATGATCGCTTTGGTGCCCTGTTAATGAGCGAATTGAACCTGTGAATGGTCCGTTCGGGCAATTTCTGAACCACCCTGAAATCGCCCTGGCAGCCATAAAAAAGGGAAAGCGGCGCTTTCCCCGGTCATTTTGGAGCGGGAAACGAGATTCGAACTCGCGACCCCAACCTTGGCAAGGTTGTGCTCTACCACTGAGCTATTCCCGCAAAAATACGAGCGCCTATTCTATGCACCGATTTCCCCCTGTCAAGGTTAATATTTTCCCGTTCCATTCAAGCGTGGGGAGCCGTGAGCTTGGACCAGGCTGCTTTGAGGTAACTGAACATAGACCAGAGGGTAATGATGGCCGCGATATAGAGCATAATTTCACCTATAAAGACGACGGGCACACCATACAGGGGCTCGCGAAAAACCAGAAAACTGATCGCCACCATCTGACCGATGGTCTTGAATTTACCCACATAGGACACCGCGACGGTTCCACGATAGCCCAATTCCGCCATCCACTCACGCAACGCCGAGACGGTAATCTCACGACCGACAATGATGGCGACCGTTACCGTAAACAGCCGGTTGTCGAAAACGATTGTGGAAAGCTCAGTGTCGGCAACCAGCAGAATCAAGGCCGCAGCAACCATGAGCTTGTCTGCTACCGGGTCCAGGAATGCGCCCAGGGCCGAGTGTTGATTGAGGCGGCGGGCAAGATAGCCATCCAACCAATCGGTCAGGGCACCCAATACGAACACCCCGGTGGCCATCAGATGGGCCGAGGCAAAGTCCGAATAGTAGGCGACAACAAAGACCGGTATAAGAACGATACGCAGTAAAGTCAGTAGGTTGGGAATGTTTAAGACCATCTTAATTGTTGAACTCGTCATAGATGCGTTGCGCTAACACTGGACTGATACCGGGTACGCGACGCAAATCCTCTACCCCGGCTCGGCGCACACCTTGCAAACCACCCAGATGTTTTAGCAGTGCCTGGCGTCGTTTACTGCCTACACCTGCAATATGCTCCAGACTTGATGTGACCCGCGCCTTACTGCGGCGTTTGCGGTGCCCGCTAATCGCAAAGCGGTGGGCCTCGTCACGAATCTGCTGGATCAGGTGCAAGGCTGGTGAGTCCGCAGGCAGTATAGTGGGCCTGCTCGAAGGCGACAAGAAAATTTGCTCCTTGCCGGGTTTGCGGTCTACTCCCTTGGCGATAGCGATGAGTTTTACACCGTCAATTTGGAATTCATCGAGTACCCCCTTGGCCGCATTTAACTGCCCTTTGCCCCCATCGATCATCAGTAGATCGGGAAGCTTGCCGTCCTCCTTTGTGAGGCGACGAAATCGACGGCTCAGCATTTGCGTAATGGCCCCATAGTCATCCCCTGGTTCAATACCTTCGATATTGTAACGGCGATAGTCCTCCTTCAAGGGGCCATCCCGATCATAGACCACACAGGATGCTACGGTAGCCTCACCCATGGTGTGGCTGACGTCGACACATTCAATGCGATCTGGGGACGTCTCAAGCACAAGGGTATCGACCAGCTGTTCAAATTGCTGGCGCAGGGTGGATTTACGCAGCATATAGCGATGTAGAGATTCCCTGGCATTGAGTGCTGCCATCTCCACCCAGCGGGCACGCTGCCCCCTGCTGGGACGGGAGATCACCACTTTATGTTCGGATTGGTCAGACAGGGCCTGGCCAAGAAGTGTCATATCCACAGGATCGCTATTGACCAAAATCAGGCCTGGCACATATTGGTCAATGTAGTGTTGCTCAAGAAAGGCCGACATGAGCTGCTCACAAGTCGATTCCAAGGGTAGTTTCGGAAAGAAACTCTTGCTACCCACATGATGACCGCCACGGATGCAGCTTAGTTGGATACAGGACCGGGTGGCCTGTGTGGTGAGTGCCACCACATCCACATCACCTGTTTCGGTACTGATATATTGCCGTTCCTGAATGCGGCGTAGGCTGGTTATACGGTCTCTGAGTAATGCTGCCCGTTCGTAATTTTTTTCCTCTGAAGCCACCTCCATGACGCTAACAAGTTCGCTGACCAGGGTCTCACTTTTACCTTCCAGGAATAAAGTAGCCTGTCTGACATCTTCTGCATAGTCTTGTTTGCTCACCAAATCGACGCAGGGTGCTGTACAGCGCTTGATCTGATATTGCAAACAGGGGCGCGAACGATTTTTAAAATAGCTGTCTTTGCATTGCCTTACAGGAAAGGTCCGTTGTAACTGGGTCAGGCTTTCACGCACCGCGTTGGCATTGGGATAGGGCCCAAAGTAGCGCCCTGCCCTGTTGTGTGGGCCACGGTGGAAACTGAGCAGGGGAAATTGACTGTCGCTGGAAAGATAGATATAGGGGTAGCTTTTGTCATCCCGTAACAGGATATTGTAGCGAGGTTTAAGGGATTTGATGAGGTTGTTTTCAAGCAGTAATGCCTCGACTTCAGTATGGGTGACAATGACATCAATATCTTTAATTTGCGCCATGAGCGCTTGGGTTTTGGCACCCAAACCTGTTTTGCGAAAATAACTGGCAAGCCTTTTTTTAAGATCCCTGGCCTTGCCGACATACAAGACCGTGCCCTCTGAATTCAACATTCGGTAGACACCGGGACTATGGGAAATAGCATTCAGCAGTTGCTTTGAATCCAGCTCGTCTGTCATTTGTTTCTTAGGGCCGATCCAAGAGTTTAGTGGCCTTGCGAAAGACTGTGCGAAACATCGCAGTGGTCAGGCGCTTTGTCTGGGTGTTGTATCGACTACAGTGGTAACTATCAATAAGCCTGAGCCCATTTGTGATCGGGTGTAGGGCCCCGTGCTTAAATTTGTAGTCCACCTGACGTAGGCCACAGGCACGTAAAACTGCACGATGAGAAATCGTACCCAAGGCCATGACGAGACTGCCAGGTTTTAGCTTGCTGATTTCAGTTTCCAAAAAAACATTGCACTTATTGACCTCTTCTCCCGTAGGTTTATTCTCAGGCGGCAGGCACTTAACTGCATTGGTGATACGACAACGACTCAGTTGCAGCCCGTCACGGCGTGAAATGGATTCTGGGTGGCTGGCAAATCCGAACTCGTGCAGGGTTTTATACAAGATAATCCCGGCGTGATCGCCGGTAAAAGGGCGCCCAGTGGCATTGGCACCGTGCAGGCCAGGGGCGAGGCCCACCACCAGCAGACCGGGGTCGGGATCACCAAAGGGTGCCACCGGCCTGGCGTGGTAACGGGGGTGCTTTTTTTTGACTGCATCCAGATGCCGGGCGAGTCGGGGACAGCGGCGACAACGGGGGTCGAAGGCTGTCATAAGCTGCAAGCCCCTGTTTTGAGTGGGTGACTTAACCTAGAATTATTCTTTAATATATGCATATCTTGTTGTATTTAATAGCTAAATAATGATTATTGCAACAATCGGTGCAGCCCGTCAAAGGTAGTTTAGGCTTACCCCTGCCTGTCTCGGGGTGCCAGTCTATAGGTGTCCGCTGGATTCCTCTATTGCCCATCACTCGGGTGGCCCCTAGAATGCGCGATCTTAACGAATCTATTACCGGAGCTGTAGTGCCAATGAAAATTTCCGCCTTTGATATCAGAGTGGGTAATTTGATCGAGTATCAGAATAAATTATGGCGCGTTCTCAAGACCCAACACGTCAAGCCCGGCAAGGGTGGCGCATTCATGCAGGTGGAGATGAAAGAGACTACGGCGGGCACCAAGCTCAATGAACGTTTTCGCTCGAATGATAAAGTTGAAAAGGCCCATGTGGAACAACGGAAGATGCAATATCTCTATCAGGAAGCCTCCGGGCATGTGTTTATGGATACCGGGACCTATGATCAAATTACCATTGCCGGCGAAGACATGGAACATCAATTGGGGTTCTTATTGCCCAACGAAGAAGTTCAAGTCAGTTTTCACAACGAAAAACCTATAGGAGTTGAATTACCTGCCAATGTGGTTCTTGAGGTGGTAGAGACTGAGGCGGTTATCAAAGGTCAAACCGCCTCCGGTTCCGGTAAGCCTGCCAGATTGCAAACAAACATCACGGTATCTGTTCCCACCTTTGTGAATGTTGGTGACAAGATCAAAGTCAACACAGAGACGGGTGAATATGTTGAACGCGCCAACTAGCACTTTCTAGATTGATCTCAGTCGCAATCTGATAGTGCGAAAAGTATTCAGCATCCATTCTCGATTACGTTTTTTCTATGCTTAAATCTGTTATAAAAATTGTCGTCAGCGGCGCATTGATCGCCCTGCTTGCCTACAGCCTGGAATGGCAGCCGGTGCTCGATAGCCTGGCCCAGGCGAATAAAGGGTTAGTGGGCGTGGCCCTTATACTGCAGGTAATGGTCTTTGCCATTTCTTCCGGCAGATGGTCTGCCATTCTGGCGACTCACGATCTTGGCTACAATGTGAAGAAACTTATAGCCCCCACCTTTATAGGTTGCTTCTTTAATAATTTGTTACCTAGCGCAACAGGTGGCGATATGTTGCGTGCCTACTATATCTATCGCCATGGCCACGGTAGCGCCATCGCGATTTCCCCCATTATTACGGAGCGTGTTGTGGGTCTCGCGGTGATGATAGGGTTGGCCACCCTGGCACTACCCTTTTTGACGCTATCGAACCCTTTAATAGAAGGTATTGCACATGCCTTACCCTGGTTTCTGTTCCTGGGTGTCCTGGGGCTCGTCACCGTCGGCATGCGGTTGAGCTATCGGCCCTTGCATCATTTTTTTGGGCGCTGGGATAGGTGGAAACCGGTGAACATATTGCTTCACATCACCGAGGCCTGTCACACCTATCTCAATCGCCCGAGACTGGTGCTGAAAATTATCGGTTATAGTGCGGTCATACAAGTTCTGGAAATTGTTGGTTTTTGGCTGCTGGGTTTGAGTGTGGGTTCCGATTTGAGTTTTTATACCTATCTGTTGATTGTGCCTTTGGTGCTGGTGGCCTCTTCCCTTCCCGTTACCGTAGGGGGCCTGGGTGTGCGTGAAGCGGCGGCGGTGAGTCTTTTTGCCGTCATGGGCATGTCCCGGGCAGATGGGGCCGCCGTGGCCTTGCTATTTCTGGTCGCACTGGTTGTTGCCAGTCTTCCGGGATTGTATTTTTTCCTGACCATGAAAGACCATAAGGAATTTTTGTCCCAGGCAGATCAATCACCACTGGGCAATTAGACCACGAACGGTTTATAGATAAATCTTTCTTCTTTTTGCCACAGAGGCACGGGGGTCACAGAGAAAGTGGGAGGGATGGGGCCAAGTGCATTCCCTTTCCGGTTGTTTTGCCAGCCGTGAGTCGGGGGGGTACCTTCTTCTAGGCGTAGTGCCTTACTGCCTCTTTGGCCTCACGCAGGGCGGCATCGCTGGGTAGCGCCGTGGCGACCTGAGTGTCTTGCCTGCCGTGCATACGCGCGAACCTTGCCAGTGAAGCGGGGTCCATGGACCAGGATAGATTGTCCAGCACCTGAGTCGCAGCATTGGGGTCATTACATACCAAGATCATGTCACAGCCTGCGGTCAGTGCGAGACGGGCTCTCTCGACCACATCATCGATTACCGTGGCGGCCTGCATGGATAAATCATCACTGAAGATCAACCCTTCAAACCCGAGTTGCTGGCGTAGTACTTGCCTAAGCCAATAGTCAGAAAATCCTGCCGGGTTGGGATCGATCTTGGGGTAGATCACATGGGCCGGCATCAAGGCCGGTATCCCAAAATGGATCAGGCGCTCAAAAGGGATCAAGTCCCGGTTGCTGATGTCGATAAAATCGCGGTTATCATAGGGTATGGCATGATGCGAATCTTCGGCTACGCTGCCATGACCTGGAAAGTGCTTGCCTACCGCCGCCATTCCTGCCCGGGACATACCGTTGACATAGGAATGGGCCAGGTTGGCGACGATCTCTGGATTGGCATGAAAGGCGCGATCACCAATGACCTCGCTGAGCCCCAGGCCCAGGTCCAGGACGGGGGCAAAACTGAAGTCCACATTGCAGTGGCGTAGTTCACTGGCCATAAGCCAACCGGTCAACTCGGCAAGATGTTTTGCCCGGCGCTTATTTTCTTCGTAAATCTCCCCCAGCCTTGCCACCGGAGGGAGTTCAGTAAAGTGCTCACGGAATCGCTGCACACGCCCCCCTTCATGGTCCACAGAGACCAATAATGGTGGTGAACGCACAGCCTTGATTTGCGATACCAGCGTACTCAGTTGCTCGGGTGAGGTGTAGTTTCTGCTAAACAAGATGACACCCCCTACCAGGGGGTGGGTCAGGCGCTCTCGCTCGGTGTCGAGCAGAGTGGGGCCTTCAAGATCAAGCATGGCGGGGCCTAATGACATCGTTTGTGGATCTTCCTCAAAAGGCCAGTCATCTTATTTGATCATGACTCGGGTGCCGACATCGACACGATCAAAGAGATCGATCAAATCGGCATCATGCATTTTGATGCAACCATGGGAACTGGGGGTGCCCATAGTATCTTCATCAGGTGCACCATGAATGTAGATATAACGGCGCATAGTATCCACACTACCCAAACGATTACACCCTGGCTCCAATCCACTCAGCCACATGATACGTGTGAGTATCCAGTCTCGGTCAGGGTGTTTTTGTTTAAGCTCCGGGCTATAGCATTCTCCGGTTGGGCGGCGGCCCACAAACACCGTACCCGGTTGGCACCCTGCTCCAATTTTGGCGCGGATTATATGTAGGCCCCGGGGGGTGCATTCGCTATGCATCTGTTCCCCTGCCCCATTGGCCGCAGTGGAAACAGAGTATTGTGCCAACAGGGTATCGCTTTCGCCACGGAGAACCAATTGTTGCTGCGCCAGATTGACCTCAATGTGCTGCACTTTTTACAGTTGGCCCAGATCTAAGAGGTGCCCAGACGATTTTTGATGTCTTCGAGCAACCCGATGCTGGCGTCTTCAATCAGATCAAGCACGTGATCAAAGCCCCCGGGGCCGCCATAATACGGGTCGGGGACCTCCATCTCGTCATAGCTGTCAGCAAACTCAAGAAACAGGCGAAGTGTTGCTTGGGAATTGCTGGGGCAGATGGCTTCCAGATTCTCCAGATTTTCCTGGTCCATGGCCAGTATATAGTCAAACTTATTGAAGTCATGTCGGGTGGCCTGGCGGCCCCGTAGAGCACTCATATCAATTCCGCGCCGGGCGGCAGCAGATTGCGCACGTCGATCCGGTGGTGCACCCACATGGTAGGCGTGAGTCCCGGCAGAATCGATGCAAACCTCGATACCGAGGTTTGCATCCTCAAGCTTTTGCCTGAATACGGCCTCGGCAGTAGGGGATCGGCAAATATTGCCTAGACAAACAAAAAGTACTTTAACCATGGCTGTAATTCTGAAAAACCAATACGAGGTGCTATCACCGTTGTCCCATTGCGCCATTATACAGGACATAGCTCCAAATTTGATTGTTCCGTTTTATCGTATGGTGAAACCACACGTTGAATACTGGATTGCGGCAGGGGGTTTTGAGGCTGGGGTAGATAAGCTTGGGTTGATCCGGTTTTAGCCGTAACCCGAAGCCACCGGCTTTAGCCGGTGGCGTGTTCACGCTTTCTGGATTGATGTGCCGAACTAAAAAGGCCCATGGATCGTGGGTGGTAATCCAGTATCTTTGATCTTAATTTGGGTTAGTCGCAAACTACCCTTGTAACGCTGGCTCGGCCGGTCGAACTGATAGCAATAGCGCGGCCTGTTTCACCGGTACGGGTGCTATCACACATAGTAAAGTTGGCCTTCCCGAGGGGGGCGTTAGCACCGGTATTATCATCACCGCCACCGCCACCGTCATCACCACCACCGCCGCCACCGTCATCACCACCACCGCCGCCGTCATCACCACCGCCGCCGCCGCCGTTGTCATCACCGCCGCCGTCGTTGTCGTTACTGTCGTTA
>JAADGI010000015.1 GCA_013152415.1 Gammaproteobacteria bacterium
CAATATTCCCCACTGCTGCCTCCCGTAGGAGTCTGGGCCGTGTCTCAGTCCCAGTGTGGCTGATCATCCTCTCAGACCAGCTACTGATCGTTGCCTTGGTAGGCCATTACCCCACCAACAAGCTAATCAGGCATAGGCTCATCTAATAGCGTGAGGTCCGAAGATCCCCCACTTTCACCCGTAGGTCGTATGCGGTATTAGCCTGAGTTTCCCCAGGTTGTCCCCCACTACTAGGCAGATTCCTATGCATTACTCACCCGTCCGCCACTCGTCGCCTGGGAGCAAGCTCCCATCGTTACCGTTCGACTTGCATGTGTTAAGCATACCGCCAGCGTTCAATCTGAGCCAGGATCAAACTCTCCAGTTTAAATGGAGTATCTCTCGAAAGAGACCGGTCTCCTAATCCAAGAGACCTATTTTACTTACAATATTGACCGAAAACATTGACTACCGACTCCCGAAGGAGACGCCAGCCAAACAGTCAATTTGAAGGTTTTGGCCAGACAAAAGCGCCCACACAAATTGCTTGATCCAAATTTTAAAAGAGCGGGCCAGATTTCGGCCATGCGCCTGGGAAAGAAACGAATAAAAAATCTCACCCAAGCGGGCGCCGAATTATACGCAGATTCGCCCCATGGTCAACTGTTTTAGGGAATATCTTGGTAAATTGGCAAACTCAGCGATTCTAAGAGCCATTCGGGCTTACGCGCACTTTTTGTGGGGATGTATTTTTTGTTGCTACATCTTCCAGGGGATGGGGCTTGTCAATACCGTAGCCCTGGGCAAAATCAACACCAATTCTCTGTAATTGCTCTTTTATCGCATCATTTTCCACAAATTCGGCAATAGTCTTCAGGCCCGCCACGTGACCAATGCCGTTGATGGCCTCGACGATACTCATATCCATAGGGTCCTCAAGAATACTGCGCACAAAACTGCCGTCGATTTTCAAATAGTCCACGGGCAGAGAACGCAGATACGAAAATGAGCTCAGCCCACTACCAAAATCATCTAGCGCAAAACGACAGCCTAACTCTCTCACCCCATTAATGAGCTCCAGGGCTTCAGTAAAATTTATGATTGCAGCAGTTTCGGTGATCTCAAAGCCAAACATTTCAGCAGGAAGTTCATACTGGCGCAGATGGTCCTGTATGAACTTGGCGAGAGTCTCATCACTCAATGAGCCACCAGAAAGGTTGATAAAATGGATCCGTTGCTCAATTTCTGATCCAGCGTTGCCCGCATGGCGAAGCTCGGATAAATGGGCGAAGGCGTTGTGGATAACCCATCGATCTAATGTCGGCATCAGATTGTAGCGTTCAGCAGCGGGGATAAAGGCCCCTGGTGGCACCAAGCCACCGGCACCATCATTTAGGCGGATTAAAAACTCGGAGTGACCGGGCTGGCTGCCGTTGAGGGATTCAATATTTTGCTGATACAAAACGAATTGATCATTCTCCAGCGCCTCGTTAATACGCGCCACCCATTGCATCTCACTACGACGCTGGGCGAGATCCCGATCACCTTTGGTGTATACATGAATACGATTACGGCCTTGCTCTTTGGCGGCATAACAAGCCAAGTCGGCTGCACTCAGCACTTCGTCTACATTGTTATTGTCCGAAGTTACCGTTACCAAGCCTACACAAACACCAATGGTGAACGGCTTGCCCTGCCACATAAATCGAAAATTGGTCACCGCCTGGCGCAGGGCTTCGGCAATTTCATAGGTCCGCTCAAGGGGGCAACCCTCTAGCAACACCCCGAACTCATCACCCCCAAGCCGGGCCAGGGTATCACTGTCTCTCACCTGTTCCTGCAGACGCGTTGCAAGCTGTTTTAACAGCTCATCTCCGGCCATATGCCCACAGGTATCATTGATAATCTTGAATTGGTCGAGATCCAGGTAGAGTAAGCCATGGGTACGACCTCGATGCTTGGCGCTGGTGATAGCGTGTTGTAGACGATGCTCAAACTCTCTGCGATTAACCAGGTTGGTGAGGGCATCATGATAAGCCATGTGACGAATAGTCGCCTCTGCCTCGCGTCGGGCATGACGCACCACCACCTCGCGTAACTCACGCCTGATGGCCGGTACCAAGCGAGTGAGATTGTCCTTCATGATGTAGTCGTGGGCGCCAGATCGCATTGCCTCGACCGCGAGCTCCTCACCGATACTGCCCGACACGATGATTACCGGCACATCCAATCCACTTTCCTTAACCAAACCCAAGGCGGCCTTGGAATCAAATCGAGGCATGTTGTGGTCGGTGATAATCAAATCCCATTGCTGACTCTCCAGGGAGATACGCATACTCTCCGGCCCATCCACCCGCAAAACATCGGGCACATAGCCACCCTTCTTTAATTCCCGCACCAACAGCATGGAATCGTCTTCTGAATCTTCTACAATCAGTACGCGCAGGGGAATCATGGGAATAAGGAGTGATGGATCGGGGGAGGTTATGTAATTGTATTTCGAGTGTGGATTATCAGAATAGTCGGGCAGTTTAAGCCCCCAACGGGCCTCGGTGTTGTCTTCCACCAGCAGAATAAATTGCCTACCATTCAGTACGCTCCAAGCTTGAAGGTTGGCCAACTCCTGGCCAACGGGCCCTAAGGCCACTTCCACATTACCTAAATACCACTATTCGAGCATGCCTAGTTAAATATATCGGCTTGTCCGTTACAGACTAAAGGAAATAGACCGGGGATTGAACAACAATAGACCTTGCAACCGGGATATAAAACCCAACCCCGAATGAAAAATTCACACGGTATCCCTCTCAGCAGCCAATAACCCTAACAATCATAGCGGCTAGTCCCCAAACCCCTGAAGAACTTGTGGACACTCCGGAAACGTTATTGCTTACTGAAAGAACGATTTCTTTTCACTCTTTGCGTCCCTGCCAGAATTTTTATGACGAGCCACCTTGCCTGTGGGTGCCTATTTTACGGTCACCTTAGCGAACCGGCGTTTTCCGACCTGGTAGACCTGGCAAGTCCCTGTAGAGATTCTCAATTTACCATCATCGACACGTTCACTGTCAATTTTTACCGCGCCCTGTTTGATCATACGCAGGGCATCCGAGGTACTTTTCACCAAGCCGGCCTGTTTAAGCAGATTTGCGATGGGCAATGTGCTATCGGCGACCTTAAGCTCAACTTCTGGCATATCCTCAGGCAGGGCACCGCCCTGAAACCGGGCGATGAAGGCCTTGCGGGCGGCATTGGCAGCCTGCGTGGAATGGAAGCGGGCCACAATCTCCTCACCCAACCGAAATTTGACGTCACGTGGATTAGACCCCGCCGCCACCTCCTGTTTCAGACTATCGATCTCCTGTTGGGGACGAAAACTCAATAATTCAAAATAGCGCCACATCAACTCGTCTGAGATCGACATGATCTTGCCAAACATATCGTCAGGGGCGTCATCTACACCGATGTAGTTGCCCAAGGATTTGGACATCTTTTGAACACCATCCAAGCCCTCAAGCAACGGCATGGTGATGACAATCTGGGGAGGTTGACCGTAATGTTTTTGCAGCTCTCGCCCCATCAAAAGATTAAATTTCTGGTCGGTGCCCCCCAACTCCACATCCGCCTTCATCTGTACCGAGTCATAACCCTGCATCAAGGGATACAAAAACTCATGGATAGCGATGGCTTGTCCGCTACTGTAGCGTTTACTGAAATCATCCCGCTCCAGCATGCGGGCCACGGTATACTGCTCGGCCAATTGAATCAGCCCTGCGGCACTCATCTTCGACATCCAGGTGGAATTGAAAATTATTTCAGTCTTATCCGGGTCAAGAATCTTGAATATCTGTTGTGCATAGGTCTTGGCATTGTCCTCCACCTGTTCTTGGGTCAGTGGCTGACGCGTTATATTCTTGCCCGTGGGATCGCCGATCATGCCGGTAAAATCCCCGATCAGAAACATCACCTGGTGCCCCATATCCTGAAACTGGCGCAATTTGTTGATCAAGACCGTGTGGCCAAGATGCAGGTCCGGTGCGGTGGGGTCGAACCCCGCCTTAATGCGCAGCGGACGTTTCAGCTTGAGGCGTTCCACCAGCTCGGATTCCACCAGAATTTCTTCGACTCCACGCCGAATCAGGGATAGGGACGTATCGGTATTATTCACGTTTAGAGTGGTCCTTTGAAAAAAGGTGAGCCTACCCAGTCCCCAAGGCATGCACAAGCAGGCCCACAAAAACAAAAGTGGGACCACGAATAACCCCCAAGCCTTTGACCTGACTTGGGAGTCTGGGGTAGATTAGCTCTACTATTAAAGTAATACATGAGCTTTGGGCTAATAACTATGTATAAAAATGGTACATTTTGCCTCGATCTCAAACGCCTTGGCCACAAGGGCCTAGGCCGGCTATGTCTTTCGTGGCAACACCTTGGCCGCGTCCTCGGCATCATTGTCGCCACCGTCGCCCTGTGGCTCACCAGCGCCACCATTGCTGCAATTGATCCCGGCCCCACTGCCAAGGTCTGGGGCAAACTTGCAGCGACTGGGAGCCCCCAGGCCGAGCTCCCCAGACACACCGATACCGCCATAACACTGGGTACCCCCATTCGGCTCCCGGCCCTGGAGGCCCCCTCAAAACAGATTGGCCCTACTGAGCTCGGTGCACCTGGCCCTTCAACCTGGGTTCGACTCAAGGTCAAAAAAGGGGACTCCCTGGATCGAATCTTTAAACGTCATGGCCTCAAACCCCACCAGGCTCACATCCTGGCCGCATACCCCCTGGGTCAAGCCTTCAACCGGCTCAAGCCCGGCCAGCACATCTTGATACGTCAGATCAAAGGCAAATTATTGGAGCTTCGCTACCAACTCAATCTGGCCGAACAACTACGCGTCAAGTATCCGCCTAGTGGCTATAAAAAGAGCAGTGAGCTCACCATCACCCGGCATACGCGTCAAATTGAGACCCGGCTACGCCATGTATCCGGCGTCATACACAGTTCTTTGTTCGATGCTGGAATCAACGCCGGGGTATCGGACGGGCTCATCCTTAAAATGGTGGAGATTTTTGGATGGGATGTGGATTTTGCCCTGGACCTCCGGCGCGGTGATAGTTTTGCCCTGGTCCATGAAGAGTACTATTACCAGGGTGAGAAACTGAAAAACGGGGGCATTGTCGCTGCCGAGTTTGTCAACCAAGGCCATATCTACCGGGCCATCCGTCACCGCACCGCCGCCAACCAATACGACTACTACACCCCCGAAGGGGTGACCTTGAGGCGGGCATTTTTACGTACACCTGTGGCCTTTAATCGTATTAGCTCTGGATTCAGCAAGGGGCGTTATCACCCTGTACTCAAAAAATGGCGCGCCCACAAGGGTGTGGACTACGCAGCCCCCCGGGGAACCGCAATACGTGCCACCGCCGATGGCAAGGTCTCTCTGAGAGGACGAAAGGGCGGTTATGGCAAGACCATCATCCTTCGCCATGGTGGCACCTATACTACCCTATACGCCCATTTACGGGGCTATAACAAAAGGCTGCGCCGTGGACAAACTGTCAAACAGGGTGACATCATCGGCTATGTGGGGAGTACCGGCCTGGCCACCGGCCCCCATCTACATTACGAATTTCGAGTCAATGGCAGACACAAAAATCCACTGACCGTAAAACACCCCCACGCCGGTGCCTTGGCCTCTGAGCTCCGCCGAAGCTTTCAGAAACTGGCCACACACTGGGAATCACGCTTGAACCTTATCAGCCGCAGCACGGCACCCATGCAAGCGGCACAAGCCACCACAGCTCGGGGAAAGGCCGACGGCTAATTCATTTTAGCTCTTAGCCGCAAAGACGCCACGACGCAAAGATTGCTGAGGAAAATGGAAGTTGCCTGACATCACCATCAAAGGACGTATTGACCGTGTCCTGTCGATAGTGATGTCAGGCAACAAATTGAACCCATTTATTAGCAATCTTTGCGTCGTGGCGTCTTTGCGGCGAGAATGAATACAATGTCTCTTTAATACTACCGAAATGAATTACATTGGCTTAATGTCCGGCACCAGCGCCGACGGTATTGATGCCGCCCTGGTGCAGATTAGTAACGATGGCAAGGTGAGTTTGCTGGCCACCCATGCGCTCACCTACCCCAACCCCATCCGTGAAGCGGTATTGGCGTTTAAACACACTGCGGACAATGAGATAGATCGTGCCGGTAGACTCAACGTTGTCCTGGGTGAACTATTCGCCCAGGCAGCACTGGATCTACTTAAAGAGCAAGGCTTGGCTTCCGATAAAGTATCTGCCATCGGTAGTCACGGACAAACACTGCGCCACCAACCCACAGGCCCACACCCGTATTCGATCCAAGTCGCCGACCCGGCAACCATTGTTGAGCGTACTGGCATCACCACCGTCGCAGACTTCAGGACAAGAGATATCGCAGCGGGGGGGCAAGGCGCGCCGTTGGCATCCGCATTTCATCGTGCCGCGTTCCACAATCCCAATCAAAATCGCGTCATCCTGAACATAGGGGGTATTGCCAATGTAACCTCCCTGCCTCGTGACCCCAACGATCCCGTGGTGGGCTTTGATACCGGCCCCGGAAACACCCTCATGGATGGATGGACCCAAAGACACAAAAATCAGCGCTTTGACACCAACGGTGGATGGGCCCAACAAGGAACGGTGTCTGTGGCACTGTTGGAGCTGTTGCTTGATCATCCCTATTTTGCCGAACAAGCCCCCAAAAGTACGGGGCCGGAGGAATTCAATCTACAGTGGCTGGACAAAATCATTAAAAAAATACCCTCGATACTGTCCGCTGAGGATATCCAAGCCACTTTGCTGCAACTCACCGCCCGTTCTATAACCCAAGCCGTCAGCCAAGACCTGCCCAAGACTCATGCCGTCTATGTCTGCGGTGGGGGCACACATAACACAACTCTCATGTCCGTACTGCAGCAGGAATGGGGAGATACCCCTGTCGCCACTACCAGCGAGTTGGGTATAGACCCGGATTGGATCGAGGCCTGTGCCTTTGCCTGGTTGGCCTGGCGCACACTAAACGGAAAATCAGGCAATGTGGCCAGCGTGACCGGCGCCCAACACGAGGTGCCGCTGGGTGCGATATGGATTAAATAAAAATTACGACCTTTATGTTCCCTGGTGCCGTGGTGACAAAATAACAATAAATTCCTGTGTGTCTTTAATCTGTATTCATCTATCTTTTATCTATGGGAACATACTCTCGTAGGGGCTCACCCACATAAACCTGCGTGGGCCTAAATATGCGATTGTCCGCGAGTTGCTCACGCCAATGGGCCAACCAACCTGCGGCCCTGGACACTGCAAAGATGGATGTAAATTGGTCCAGGGGGATGCCCATCTCTGAGTACAGGATGCCTGAATAATAGTCCACGTTGGCGTAGACCCCCTTTTCCGCCAGACGTTCTTCGGCAGCTGCCTCCAGCGCCACCGCCGTATCAAACAAGGGACTGTTTTTACCACCCTTGTGCTTGGCAAGTTTTTCCATCAACTCCTGCAATATAGGTGCCCGTGGGTCTCTCACCTGATATTCACGATGCCCCATACCCCAAATCTTTTCTTTGTTAGCCAATTTCTTATCCAACCAGTCCTCAACCCGTTCTGGCGAGCCGATCTCTTTTAGCATTTCCACCACCCGTTCGTTGGCACCGCCATGCAGTGGCCCAGACAAGGTGCCAATGGCAGCGGCAATCACGCCATAGGGACTGGCCAGGGTCGACCCTGTCACCAAGGCAGCAAATGTTGAGGCGTTGATGGTGTGCTCCGCGTGCAGTACCAAACAGGTATCCATGATCTTGGCAAGAAACGGATCGGGCTCTTCACCTGTGAGCATGTATAGGAAATTTTCTGCATAACCAAGATCGGTGCGTGGTTCTATAGGGTCATAACCACCACGAATCTGCTCCCACATCGCCACCAGGGTGGCCATACGGGCAATGATCTTGACCGACATGTTATGGATATAATTGAGGTCTTCACACAAGTCCGAGCCGGTCAGGCACTCATTTCCGGGATAGAACATTCCCAAACTGGCTACCGAGGACTGTAACATTTCCATAGGGTGGCCAGTGGGCGGCATATAACGCATCATCTCGCGGATCTGAAACTTGACCCGATGATTGTTGCGTAGTTGCTGCTTAAATATCGCCAATTCTTGTGAGGTCGGCAACCGCCCGTCCAACAACAATAAGGTGGTCTCTTCGAAGCTGCTATGTTCGGCGAGCTCTTCAATGGCATAACCTCGATAGGCCAGAATACCTTTCTCGCCATCGATGTCAGAGATATTGGATTTTGTGGCCGGCACCCCTTCAAGCCCAGGCAAATACTCACTCATCGATCACCCCCATTTGGCTGCAACAAATTCAGAGAAACTCTAATTGCCATCATTCCCGCATATAGAGCAAAAATTGTTCCCAACAATCCCATTACATCTCATCCACATCGACAATGCCCACGAGCCGCTTTCTAATCACCAGGTAATCGGATAAGCAAAATCTGAAAGCTGCTGAATGAACTTATCAGGGGTTTTTGGATGACGAGAAAACCGTTCCAGGGAACAATTTACTCGTGTGACCTAGATAGAAAAGGAAGAACCACAACCACAAGTTGTCGCGGCATTGGGATTCGATATTGTGAAGCGAGAACCTTGAAGGTCTTCTTTGTAATCTACTTCCGCACCGTTGAGATACTGAAAACTCATTGGGTCGATTACCAACTCAACACCGTCATTTTCAACCACGGTATCACCTTCACCATGCTCCTCATCGAAAGTAAAACCATACTGGAATCCAGAACACCCGCCGCCCATCACATAGACGCGCAAACGCAATCCAGGCTTATCCTCTTCCTGAATCAGAACCTTCACTCGCGCCGCCGCCTGATCAGTAAAGACCAGAGGAACATCCGGGATGCTATCATTCATAAGCTAACACCTATTTAAAATATTTAATTCCCCACGCGATGAGACAAGATATTTTGAGAAAATATCCCTCTCCCCTTAAAGAAAACCAAGGAAACAAAATGGGAATCAACGCCAAGCTATTGAATTATTTGATCTTTGCGATATTTTCCTTGCCGACACCCACAGCCGTGGTGGCTCCCATAGTCTTGAGCCGTGTAGAAGCTGGACGCTCCTGATCACACACCAGGTTACCATTGACGGCCGCCCCCAAATCCATCCTCAGTTGACGGTAATTCAGATCACCGGAGATATTGGCCTTACTCTGTAATTCCACCGTACCGCTCGAGTTTAAGTTGCCGTTGACCACGCCATTGATGACAACATGAGCAACATTCACACTACCATCGACCTGACCCTGGTCACTGACTACGAGCATACTGCTACTGTCATCCTTGGCGGTGACGTTACCTCTGACCTTGCCATCTATCCGTAGACCACCGGTAAATACAATATCCCCTTTCAGTTCGGTGTGATGACCGATCAGAGTATCAATGGTGTCGCAGGGTTTCTCTTCTGTCTTTTTACCAAGCATCTTAAAAATCCTCTGGTGTCTTATCAGTGATATGTACGAATTTTATATGTGCACAAACGCAAGCCCGATAGCCACCGCCCCACCCTGCCATGATCAAGTGGGTCATTAAGGGTAGGCTAAAAATCGAGCATTTGGCCTTCAGTATAGCAGATCAGGCCAATGGCCAGGGGAGGGATTTTTCCACTTTGGGCTCGGTTTGGCCCCCCACATAGATACTGACTTGTACCTGTAAGGGCTTGAATCCACTCGGTAAAACCATAATGCCCTCAACATTCTGAAAATAGCGAAAATTGACGCCCAGAGGGGTTTTATTAGCACTGCGCTTGATCTTGATCGACTTATGGGCCCCATCCAGCACCCCTAACACCGTAAACTCAACGCGCCCGCTAACCATGCGCTTATGATCAAAGGCCTGGATCAATACCAGCTTGTATCGGTATTGATTCTTTATACCTGCCGATTCAAGTCGCAGATTTTGAATTTGTAAGCCCCGGATCTTGTTTTCCGGTGAGATAATATTGCGATAGAAATTGAGTTCTTCGCGCAGATCCGCAATTTGATGGGTGGAGGCCTCCAGAGAAATGTCCACCTCCTTATAAGCAGTGCTGTCAATCTGCAATTGGCGTTGAACCCGAGCAAGCAATTCTCGCTGTTGGGCGTTATCCGACTCCAGGTCCCGGATACGCAGATCAAGGGCAGCCTGCTCACGCACCGACTGGCTGCGGCTATATCCAGCCTGCTCAAGCCCATACTGATAAGATTGGGTGCTTAATACATAAATAATTCCGATCCCCAAAAATACATACAGGAGTTTTAATCGGAGAGGGGTGGGCTGCCGCACCACCAGTTGTTCGTTGGGCTGCGTAATCATGCGGACAATTTTCTTAACCATCAGGCAAACACCAAACTAAAAATAGCACGGTAAACTCTAAAACCACTGAGAAAACACAGGGTAAATACTGTCATTGTAAGGGACCATTGTAGTGGCGCTGTAACGGGCACGGGATTATACGACAGTGTGGGTGTCGGGCTAAAGCCCGACCTACAGACCGGGGCTCATTCCAATCCTGTAGGCTGGGATTCGACCGCCAGGGATGGCGGAAGTGCAAAGAGATCGCCGGGAGCGATTTTTACCATCCCGATAAAGCGGGGATCTCAAAATGGTTATTACTCTCGCCAAGTACGCCAAGACGCAAAGGTATCTATCTTTACCCTTGGCGAGCTTAGCGCCTTGGCAAGAGTCCAGTGTTCTTTTAAATGACCCACAACATCCTGGAAAGAGCCCTCATTTCTATCTTCCCTCTGTGTTCTCTCAGTGGCGAATAGGCGCAATAGAATGATTGAATTAAGGCAATAACGGCGGCAGATGAAGTCCCGTGGTTTCATCCAGGCCATACATGATATTCATGTTTTGCACCGCCTGACCCGCAGCACCCTTCACTAAATTATCAATAACCGACAATACCACCAAGGTATCACCCCCTTCGGGTTGGTGCACAGCAATTCGACAGGTATTGCTGCCACGTACCGAGCGCGTTTCGGGGTGGCTACCGGCTGGCAGAACATCCACAAAGGGCTCACCTTGGTAATATTTTTCAAACAAGGCCTGAAAATCCTGCCCCATGCCCTGGGGCTTTACCCGGCTGTAGAGGGTCGCATGAATACCCCGGATCATAGGGGCAAGATGGGGCACAAAGGTGAGTCCTACCTTTTCAGTGGCCACCTGATCGAGACCCTGGCAAACCTCCGGCTGGTGCCGATGACCGGCCACCCCATAGGCCTTCATGGAATCACCAACCTCACAAAATAGATTGGCTACGGCAGCACCGCGCCCCGCACCGCTGGCCCCAGACTTGGCGTCGGCAATAAGTGTGGCGGGGTCCACTGCATCCTGCACCAGCACTGGTAAAAACCCCAATTGAATAGCAGTAGGATAACAGCCAGGATTGGCAATGAGCTGGGCATCAAGTATCTGCCTCCGATTCATCTCCGGCAAGCCATAGACCGCCTGATCGAGCAATTCCGGGCAACTGTGCTCCATCCCATACCAGTGTTCCCAAGTTATCCGATCCTTGATCCGAAAATCGGCGGCCAGATCAATAAACCGTACCCCGGCATCGAGTAACCCACGTGCGTAGTGCATAGCCACCCCGTTTGGGGTGGCGGCAAATACCAAGTCACAGGCCTTCAAGGCAGCGTCATCGGGTGAGCTAAATTCCAGTTCCACGAACCCCCGCAGGCTGGGAAACAGCTCAGACACCCGCCGACCCGCCTCACTCCGGGAAGTAATGAGACTTAACTCCACCCCGGGGTGTACCACCAACAGACGCAACAACTCCACTCCGGTATAGCCCGTGCCCCCTATGATTCCAACCTTAATCATTTTTTTCATCCATCCAGCCAGTTTTTACGCCATAACGCGAATATCACATAAATTAGAGGAAAGAGGAAAGAAAAGGATCAGGCCCGTAATCCATACCATGCCCTGCCTCACTGCCCCTTTCTCTTTCCTCCAACCTGATTTTTGGACAAAAAAACGGGGCCCAAGGGCCCCGTTCCAAGACATCTAAGAAGGTGTTCTATCTTAGAAGTCGTAGCGCAGTCCAGCACCCCACATGTCAGCTGAATCAACTCCGCTGACATCAACATTGGAGTAACCAGCATACACACGGCTCTTCTTGTTGAAGAAGTGAGTAATGCTGACGGATACGTGGTCGGCATCGGCGTAACCGGTATCGCCTCTAAACTGACCCCATTGAACGGCCATCAGGTTGTTACCAAACTTGTAACCACCGCCCAGCATAAGGAAATTACCCGTGCCCTGAGTGGCAAGTTTGTTGTTGTTGGCGCGGAAGGAATCTTTGATCTCCACGTCTTCGTACTGACCGAACACGGTAATACCACCAGCCTTATAACGGGCTGCAACCTTCTTGTTCTGGTCACCACCGGACTCTTTGTTATTCATGGCACCGACAACTTCTAGTGGGCCACCCTTCCACTGTACGGCGGCATGCCACTCACCGTCTTTACCAGCGGCCTCGTCCACACGAACCTGACCTTCGAAGGTGAAACCACCAAGACCCTTAGGAGTCTTGTAGCCGATCAAGTCGTCACGGAAGGAGTTATGACCGAAAGAACCACCGGCCATGGCACCCGAACGACGAGCTTGCAGGAAGGTGTTGGACACTGGATCCCAAGCCTTGGCACCGTACTTTTTGTACGCACCGTGGTCACGGCCCAGGGTAAGGGTACCAAAGCCACCCTTAACCCCAACTTTCATGACACGACGCTCTTCACCAGTCTCGTTATCAGACTTGTCACCGCTGATGCCTGGACGCATGCTGAACTCAAAGTTGGCAAATACCTTCAAGCCGTTACCCAGATCCTGGGAAGCCTTGATGCCCCAACGACTACGATTGTTGCGGTCACCCATGCTGATGCAGTCTGTGCTGCCGCAGTTAAGGGACTTAACGTCCGTTTTGGTACTAACAACTTCAACCAAGGCCTTACCGTAGACCTTAACCTTGGCCTGGGCAGACAGCATGGGGGCGGCGGCAAGCGTCGCACCGACAGCTACAGCGAGTAGTTTTTTGTTCATTGATATCCTCCTGAATGAGGTGTTTAAACGTTGATATTATGTTCACCCAACACACGGGTGTTGCACAATGTACCTCTATCGTGCGCGGCCATTTAACTCTCCTTTTTGCAAAAATGCAACCCTTTATGTGTTTATTTGCGACACCACAATAAATTGTTGCATATTCACGACATCCATGCCAAAAACCCCGGGATTTATAGGCTAGACCCCAAGGAACGACCCACCCTAAGTGCTACTGTAGACCCTATGGGGTTGTTTTCAAGCCACACAGCCAAAAACTTCATAGATCATAATCCCGCGTGATTGACAGCGCTCTGGATTAAGGGGCCATGGACAAAGCTAATATGTGGGAATACAACGGCAAGAAAAAAGGGGCTAACCGGATAAATGCTTGGGGCTAAAACACGAGGCCAGATTGGTTGCCAAAATGACCGCTCTTCTGCTCACGGCAAATCGGTGGCTCTACAAACGTAGAGCCACCTACCGTTCAATATACGTAGGACCAGTCGGCATCGTTCGGCATGTGACTGCCCGCTATCATTTCCAACAAGTGCCCCATAGTACGGAGGTCCTTTGTCATCTGCTCGGCGGACAGGGTCTTGCTTTTCTTGAGAGTAGCGGCATGTTCGTCATTTAGATGACGCAAAATCTCCAGGGTGAGCTCAAGGTGTGTCTGTTTTGCCTTATTGGCCTGCCCCCGGGGAGTGCTTTTATCGCGTGATTTGGCAAACGCAGATTGGCATTGTTTCAGCTTTGCGTCCACATCAAATTTCCCGGCATACAACTGGCTGCTGCCGAGACTAAAGACACCTAAAATCACCGCTACAAATGTAGTTTTTACAATAGACTTTGACATTAATCATCCTCCTGAAGATTCAAAAAAATAGTTTTTTCTTTAAGTTAAGGCTTACATATGTGAGCTGGCCACCCACCAGCGGTGTGCGTCCACAATAAAAACTTCGTTGCCCCCACACCAAGTCTAGACGTTCCTCCCTGGAAAAATATTCCACTGCGCAGCACAGTAGTCCCCTATTAACCAGAAATCTACCACCACCTCGATCGTAACTTATTGTTTTATATAGAGATAATGGCTAAGCACAGATTAACACCGGCACCACCGTGAAGTGCTCGGATAACCCCATGGATAAAGGCTGTGCACAACTTTACGAGAAACCAAGCAGACACACTACCGATCACAAACTGTGCAAACCCATTGCTACCGGGTCAATCTTGAGCTAAAGGACTATTTTTTGTGACTCTTTTTAGTTAAGGGGAAACTTGTAGGTCATTAAGGGTTTGGGGCCTCTCACTAAGGGGGCTCAAACACAGAGAATTGCCTTCCCGCCTGGGCATCACCGTCGACACACAAGGGCCAAGCCGTGGCCCATGCACGCCGAAGTGTGTGCTGGATGGACCCAACACAAACCCGGTTGGCGGGTGCATCCCTGCACCCTTACCGCTATCGGGGCCTACCGAAGACGTCTTTCCTTAAATTGAAGAATCAAACCGTAGATTACCGGCAATACCAACAAACACAGCAGGAGTGTCGTCAACATACCCCCGACCATCGGCGCGGCAATACGCTGCATGACCGCCGAACCGGTACCGCTACCCCACATAATGGGCAATAGGCCCGCAATCACCGCAGCAGCAGTCATGGTGATCGGACGCACACGTTCGGATGTGCCCTTATGTACCGCCTCCATGATTTCCTCATCAGTCAGATGGGTCGACGCCGGCGTACCGTAATGCGGACTGGTCTGACCCTCCACGTGGCCTGTCTCCCCTGCGGCCTTGGCATGACGCTTTCGTTCCACCTCCTGATTGATAAAGGTCAACACCAAGACCCCGATCTCCGCCGCCACCCCCGCCAAGGCGATAAAACCAACGGCAACAGCAACGGAAATATTGAACCCATACCAGTACAACAGCCAGATCCCACCGACCAAAGCAAATGGGATGGACATCATCACCACCAACGGTGCCATAATGTTGCCAAAATTGAAGTACAACAGCAGGAAAATAATCAGCAAGGTCAGCGGAATAACAATTCTTAGCCGTTCCGCAGCCCGTTCCATGTACTCAAACTGGCCCGACCAGGTCACAGTGTAACCCGCCGGTATGTCCACCTGCTCCTGTAGCACCTTTTTGGCCTTAGTGACAAAACCTCCGATATCCGAACTCGTCAAGTCCACATAGATCCAGGCATTAGGACGGGCATTCTCGCTCTTGATCACCGGGGCGCCACGGCGCAGTTGCAGGTCTGCCACCAATGACAAGGGGATTTGGGCCCCGGTGGGGGTGGGAATCAGCACCCGCTTGAGCCGTTCTGGATTATCCCGCAGCTCCCGCGGATAACGCAGGTTTACCGGATAACGCTCCAGGCCCTCCACCGTCTGGGTGACGTTCATGCCACCGATGGCAGTCTTGATCACGTCTTGCACATCGCCCACGGTCAGCCCATAGCGGGCGGCCGCCTCCCGGTTGATGTCAAAATCCAGAAAGTAGCCCCCCACCGCCCGGTCACCAAAGGCCGACAGGGTCTCGGGAATGGTTTTCATGGCCCGCTCAATCTCCTCGGAGACCCGCTGCAGGACGGTAAGATCCGGTCCGGCCACCTTGATACCAATAGGCGTCTTGATGCCAGTGGACAACATGTCGATACGAGTCTTGATCGGTAAGGTCCAGGCGTTGGCCACCCCCGGGAACTTGATGGCGCCGTCCATCTCCGTCATCAGCTCCTGGGTAGTCTTATCCGGGTCCGGCCACTGGTCCCGGGGCTTGAGACGAATAATAGTTTCCATCATGGATAGGGGTGCCGAATCGGTAGCGGACTCGGCACGGCCTACCTTACCGAACACCGACAGCGCCTCCGGGAAAGTCTTCAGGATCTTATCCGTCTGCTGCAATAGATCCTTGGCCTTGGTAATGGAAATACCCGGAAAGACCGTCGGCATATAAAGTATGTCACCCTCATCCAACGGCGGCATAAACTCGCTACCCAGTTTTGATAACGGATAGGCCGTCGCCACCAGCAAGCCCAAGGCAATCGCCAGCGTCAGATTGCGGCGACGCATGCTGAAGGCCAGGGCCGGTGAATGCAAAAAATGCAGGCCACGGTTAATCGGATTCTTGGCCTCGGGCATGATCTTGCCGCGAATGAAGTAGCCCATCAGCAATGGCACCAAGGTGATCGCCAGTATTGCAGAGGCACCCATGGCGTAGGTACTGGTGAAGGCCAGGGGTTTAAACAGCCGTCCCTCCTGGGCCTGCAAGGTAAAGATGGCGAGATAGGAGACGGTGATGATCAACAATGAGAAGAACAGCGCCGGACCCACCTCCTTGGCAGCCTCAGTAGTCGCTCGCCATCGCTCCTCCGTATTTAAATCTGAGCCTTTATCACGCGCCGCGTGCTCCAGGTGCTTATGGGCATTCTCGATCATAACGATGGCCCCGTCCACCATGGCACCAATGGTGATGGCAATACCCCCCAGGGACATGATGTTGGCGTTAAGCCCCTGCCACTGCATAACGATAAATGCCATGAGAATACCGATGGGCAAGGTCACAATGGCCACCAGTGCCGAACGGGCATGCATCAGGAACAGGATGCAGATCAAACTGACCACCAGGAACTCCTCCAGCAGCTTACCCTGGAGGTTCTCGACCGCCCGCTCAATAAGGTTGCCGCGGTCGTAGACGGGCACGATCTCCACCCCCTCTGGCAACCCCCTTTGCAAGTCCTTGAGCTTGGCGCGTACCCCCTCAATGGTGGCCAGAGCATTTTCCCCGTAACGCATGATAATCACGCCACCGGCCACTTCACCCTCACCGTTCAACTCCACCACCCCACGGCGTAGTTCCGGGCCGAACTGGATATTGGCCACATCCCGCAGGCGGATGGGTGTGCCTTTCTTATCCACACCCACCGGAATACTCCGCAAATCGTCGAGGGAGGTGATGTAGCCCCTGCCACGCACCATGTACTCGGTCTCGGACATCTCTATCAGGCGTCCACCCACATCGTTGTTAGACCGCTTGATGGCGTGCTTCACCTTGGCCAGGGGAATGTTGTAGGCCAGCAGGGCATTGGGATCGACCTCGACCTGGTATTGCTTCACGTAGCCGCCCATAGACGCCACTTCCGCCACCCCTGGCACGGTCTGCAGGGGATAGCGTAAATACCAGTCCTGGAGGGAACGCAACTTTGCCAGGTCGTGCTTGCCACTCTTGTCCACCAGGGCGTACTCGTACACCCAACCCACACCTGTGGCATCCGGTCCCAGGGATGGTGTTATCCCCTGAGGCAGGCGCCCACTTACATAGTTGAGATACTCCAGCACCCGCGAGCGGGCCCAATACATGTCGGTGCCGTCCTCGAAGATGATGTACACAAAAGACAGGCCAAAAAAGGAGTAGCCCCGCACCACACTGGCGTAGGGCACCGCCAACATGGCAGTGGTCAACGGATAGGTCACCTGGTCCTCGACCACTTGCGGCGCCTGGCCGGGGAACTCGGTGAACACAATCACCTGCACATCCGAGAGATCGGGGATAGCATCCAGGGGTGTATTCTTTACGGCCCACAGACCGGTCACCACCAACAGGAAAGCGGCGACAAGAACCAGAAACTTGGCACGCACAGAGGCGTCAATAATGGCCTTAATCATGCTTCATCTCCTTGTGCGCTGAGTGATCCTTCTTCTCGGCACCTTTGGTGTCCACCGGGGTCTTGCCCATGTCCATGCCCTTCATATCGGCACCTTTGGCGCCCGCCGGGGTCTTGCCCATGTCCATACCCTTCATATCGGCACCTTTGGCACCCGCCGGGGTCTTGCCCATGTCCATACCCTTCATATCGGCACCTTTGGCACCTGCCGGGGTCTTGCCCATGTCCATATCCTTCATGTCAGCACCTTTGGTACCGACGTCCGGCGTGGCCTTGGATGCGCCGTCATCACCCGTCTTGGCCGCCTCCAACATCTTGGCAGTGGCCTCGCGCAGCTTGGATTCGGAATCGATCAGGAACTGGGCCGAGGTCACTACCTCTTCCCCGGCTTTCACTCCCTCCAAAATCTGCGTCATGCCGTTGCTGGTGATGCCCAACTTCACCTCACGCGGCTCAAACTTGCCGGGAGCACGCACCACAAATATCTGTTCACGGGTGCCCGAACGTACCACCGCCTCTGTCGGTACCACCAGGGCATCGATCTGACGCGACGCCTGGATATCAACGTCGGCGAACATATCCGGCTTTAATAGCAGCCCCGGATTATCGAATTCCAGACGCACCTTAATGGTGCGCGTCTTGCTCTCGGCATAGGGATAGACATAACTGATCTTGCCGCGAAACACCCGACCGGGAATACCCACCAATTGCATTTCCGCCACGTCCCCAACCTTTACCCAGGGCAGTTCCTGTTCATAGATATCGACATACACCCAGACCCTGCTCAGGTCGGCAAGCATGTAAAGTTCAGTCTTCATCGTGACATATTCACCCCGACGCGCCCCGACCCTCATAACGATACCGTCCACCGGTGAGTGGATATGCAGACTCTTCTTGATCTTGCCGGTCTGCTCCAACTCCCGGATCTGATGGGACGGCACATCCAGTAACTCGAGCCGTTCCCGTGAGGTTTGCACAAGATCCTCTGCACCCTTGCGAATATCCTCCATCGCACTGCCTCTCAGGGTGGCCTGGTTTCTCAGGGCCAACAGATACTCTTGTTGGCTGGAAACCAATTGCGGAGAATAGATGCTCAACAGAACATCACCTCTATTGACCGGTTGCCCGGTCTTGTCCACTCGTAATGTTTCGATCCAACCCATGGTCTTGGGGTGCAGGCGCGTCAGACGCTGCTCATCGTAATCCACCCGGCCCACCGTACGAATGGCGCGAGACAGGATTTGCTGCTTGGCACGGGCGGTGCGCACACCTATGTTTTGCACCGTCACCGCATCAATCTTTACCGTACCAGAAACCTCATCGCCACCGGTGTCGTTATCGGCATACACCGGCACATAATCCATGCCCATGGCATCCTTGGCCGGCACCGGTGAGGTGACGGAGGGGTTCATGGGACTACGGTAGAACAGCAGCTTGCGCTCCTTTTTCGGTTCTTCGGCGTACACCGGCACATAATCCATGCCCATGGCATCTTTGGCCGGTGTCGGTGAGGTGACGGCGGGGTTCATAGGGCTACGGTAGAACAATATCTTTTTGGTCCCGGCCTGGTCCTTCGCCGTAGTCGTCGTGGACGACGGTGCCAACCAGTAGCCACCACCAATACCGAGCACCAAAGCAAGAATGGCCGCCAAAATAAGCGGTTTGTTAGCTGTCACGATATCAGTTGCTGTGTTCATAAAGCATCTCCTTACCGACCGCCGCGTCAAGTTTTGCCAACGCCTGGTTGGCCGCACTGACGGCCTTCCAATAAAGGGTCTCATATTTGAATAGGGTAATCTGTGAGCGCACCAGATTTAGAAAATCCACCTTGTTGACCTGGTAACCGGCAAGCATGGAATCCACGGTCTGCCGCGCTTGAGGAATAATGCCATTCTCAAACAGTTCCACCTGGTCACGTGACTGGCTGTAATCAGCATTTGCTTGCGAAATCTCGGCCTGTACCTTCTCCCAGCTGTAGCGTAGAGCAAGTTCGCGGCTGGTCAATTCACTGCTGCGCTGTACCACACCCATCCGCTGCTTACGCCAGGCATATAGAGGCACCGTCATACTGAACATCACCGAGGCAAAATCGGGGCGTTCACTCCCATTGGGGTTATTGCCTCGTCGAGATCCATAATTGCCGCCTATCACAAAGTCAGGAAAATAATTCCGCCTGGCCAGCTTAAGACGTTTACGTGCTGCGTCGACCTGCTGCTGACGTGCCGCAAGCAAGGGCCGGTCCCCATCTGCCATCTGGTGCATAGCCACTTCTGTGGGCACCGGGGGCAGATCAAGCTTTACCTTAATGGGAAGTTTTAGCGTCTCACTGGTCGGGCGGTTCATCATTGCATTCAACCATGCTTCTTGCGTACGCCGCATGCCGTTAAGCTCCAACTCCCTGTCCAGCAACTTGGATAACTCTACCTGCGCCAGCAGGACGTCTTGTTGCAAACCTTGGCCCACTTTGTATTTAGTACGGGCAATGTTGACAAACTGGCGCAACAGTTCCTGATTACGGTTGACGATCTCCAGCGCCCGATCCAGGAAATACAATTGCCACCAGGTCCTTTTGACACTATGGATCAGGCCAAGCCGGGTCTCATCGACGTCCGCCGCTGCCGCCAACGACTCATGCTTCGCCGCCGCCTTTTTCAGGCCCAATTTTCCGGGAAAAGGAACCGCCTGGCTCAATCCCACTTGCGTCTGGGTCATGGGCTCCTGATCCAGTTTATAGGTATCCGTGGGGACATTCATGGCGTTAAAGCTGAGCCGGGGGTCGGGGAGGGAACCCACCTGCGAGGGTATTGCGGCCATCGCTGCCGCCCGTGCCCGCATCTTGGCCAGACCCGGATTGCTGTCGAGCGCCTGCTTGACCGCCTGTTTTAGACTGAGGGATAACTGTGCGAGCTGTTGTGTAGCTGGGGCCGTGACAGTCTCCGCCGACGGAGTTTCTGCTGGCGGAGTTTCTGCTGGCGGAGTTTCTGCTGGCGGAGTTTCTGCTGGCGGAGTTTCTGCGTGAGTAGCCGGGCCAAACTTCCTATCAGAACCCTCATCGGCTGCCCAACCGGTCAGCGGAATTGTTAGCCAAAACAGACAAACGAAAAGACGTTTTGGTAATACTTGAAATGCGTAAGACATACTCGTTCTCCGTATAACAATACCGCTGAAAAAACGGTAGTGTGTAGTAGTGTAGACAGACTACAAGGAAAAACGGGCGATCAAATCAACAGGACTCGGAACTTTAAAGTCGGTTGGGGCGGGAGATAATCCGGTTGAGAAAACCAGAATTGACTGATTGGTGATGACCATTGCCCTGCTACAGAGCCTATAAGAGCCACCGCTATAACCCCCTCAGAAGGGTCAAGCCAACTTGTACTGACAAGCTTTGGCGCAACAATATCGGACACGACCCCCAGGGCATGGCACATCCCCGGTTGGCACATGGACACGTCCATCGTAGGGAGACTGCCCCCAGCATCATCGAAAACGGTATAGGCGGACACATGTCTTGCCTCATCCAGCTGGGCAGACGATACAATAGATGCCCCAAATGCACAGGCCTGAAACACGAGCGATAGCCAACTCAAGGTCAGCACTGCAATCAGGCTGCGGCCAAGGCTATGTCGTCGCATGTGTAAAAATCTAAACAAATGTCTAATCCACTTCACTGAAAACTGGGTGCCACTCTACCAAATGACTGTAGATCAATGGCTTGACTTGGATCAAGCTATAACTGCACACCCTGCTAGCCAAATGCCCGGCATGACTCTTCCGGGACCTTGTCGCCTTCCGTCTACCACGCCGGTTTTGATCCGTTACCCACGGTTGATCGCTGAAAAAACATTAAGTTCCCCATACTCAGTGGTAATTTAACTGGAAGACAGGGGGTCTAGTAGTACGGCACAATCATTGTACCTGGCCCTTCGGGCGCTAAAATTCATTCCAGACGAATCTTTACGAACCGTGTTACAGAGATGGCTCCCGTCCTCGACTCAAAAAAACCCACTTTCGCAGGCTTAGTCTATTTGGCTGGGGGACTAGGATTCGAACCTAGGTTAGCGGAGTCAGAGTCCGCTGTCCTGCCACTAGACGATCCCCCATTAGTTCAGAGGAAAAATACAAAAGAAAAGTTAAATCGCTCTCTGCCCAACTTTGAGATCCTTTACGTCAGAGTCTGGAACGGATCTTTTCAATCAACCTCTGGATCATATTAGATATTCCCTAAGCTCTGAGATCAACCCACCACATAGTCCTTACGTTTGATGAGATCTGTATTGGCGCCAAGGTACAATCGGGCAGGTGGTTCACCACACAATCCCTTTGTGATTCTCAGGAAATGGGCAAACTCTCAAAAAGAACTTCTGTTCACATCCCTCCGCGATATTGGAGGAAATCAACAAGAACTGATCAGGTGACTTGATCTTCGTAACCGAGCATCCTGGACTGCCCCAATTTTTGATACCAATCGGCACTCGGGCAATGCTCCCGGCACCAAACCTTCAACTTTCGGTCGCTTGGAAGCCTCCATGCCTTCAATCTCCTTATTATCTTCCTCCGGTACCTCTCTTCTCTATCTCTTCGAGTACTGCGGCCTTTTACGGGCCTTGTGCAAACCACACTTCTTGCGTTCGACCTCGCGAGCATCCCGGGTAACAAACCCTGCTTTGCGCAAAGCCTGACGCAGAGTCTCATCATAGACCATCAGGGCACGGGTGATACCATGTCGAATGGCACCGGCCTGACCGGTACCCCCACCACCACGCACTGTTACCTTGATGTCGAACTTACCCACCATATCTGCGGTGACCAGAGGCTGACGCACTACCATACGGGCGGTCTCCCTGCCAAAATAGTGTTCCAGAGTGCGGCGGTTGACGACAATATCGCCCTTCCCAGGGGTGATGTAGACCCGTGCCGTGGATGACTTGCGTCGACCTGTACCATAGTATGTTTTAGATTCTGCCATAACGATGCCGTTTTAAATCTCGAGGATTTTCGGTTGCTGTGCCTGATGGGGGTGATCGGTGCCCGAATAGACCTTTAGTTTTTTGAACATGGCCCGACCCAGGGGATTTTTGGGCAACATACCCTTTACCGCCATCTGTAAAATACGCTCCGGGGCCTTCTCACGCAGGACCGCCAGAGGGGCCGTCTTCAATCCACCGGGGTACCCGGTATGGTGCTGGTATAACTTGCCGGTTTCTTTGTTACCCGTTACATGGACCTTTTCTGCATTGATGACCACGATGTAGTCACCGGTATCCATGTGGGGGGTGTACTCGGGCTTGTGCTTGCCACGCAGGCGGCGGGCAATCTCCGTTGCCAGGCGCCCAAGCACCTTGTCGTTGGCATCGATCAGGAGCCATTCCCGTCTGATATCGTCTGGTTTTGCTGAAAAGGTCTTCATTATATTTTTCGTCCCGCCATTGCGCAGGGTACGTAAAGGACCGCGGATGGTACAAGGAAAAGTGACAATATACAAGTAACACAGCGCAAGCCTAAAACCCTGTATTTTCAATTGGTTACAATGCACCCAGACGCTGTTCTGCCTCTTTATAGGGTACTTTGGGGCCTAGTACTCCAGGTTGCGGGGACGGCTGCCCTCTAATTTAGGCAAAAAAAAGGCGTGGCAGGGGATGCCACGCCGAAATCACCAAAGGAGGATGGAGGAGCCTTAAGTGACCTTTACCGTATCGGCCTACAAGGCCAATACTTGAACAACCGTTCAGACAGAATACTGCTACCGTCTATATAATCATTATCTAATGTTTAGACCCGTTTGTCAAGCTTAGGCACACCCTGGCACCGTGGTCAAGCATTTACAATCCCCTAACTTATTGAAATACATTGACATTGCTCGGTCTCACCGAGCCGGGAAAATAACCCCGCTACACTACATAATACTAGTCATAAACAAATATTTATCAAGTAGTTAGCTGCCTTATATGACAACACATCTCAGGTAACGACCCTTCCTTACACCACTAGAGACACCAAATAACACAAAAAATTCACAATCCCTCGGTACAACTTAGACCTAAATCAGTAGCCGCTTGACCACCCGGCCATAACACAGATGCTCATCGATGATTTCATCGATATCGTCCTCGGTCCTATAGCTGTACCAGACTCCCTCTGGATAAACGACCATTACCGGACCCTCGCCACAACGGTTCAGGCAGCCAGCCTGGTTGATCCGTACCCCACCCCTGGCAGCCATTCCCAAGGCCTTAATCCGGCCCTTGGCATAGTCGCGCATAGCTGCGCTGCCCGTATTGGCACAACAGGCCTTGCCCCCCTGACGCTGATTAACGCAAAAGAACACATGGTACTTATAGTATGAATCAGCCATAACCACTCCGGGCTACTATCAAGGGGGCGGTATTATAGCCCCACGCGTAAGCTGCTATAAAATTCAAGGTGTGTATTCCTCGCTCGAAATTACGTATAAAACGCGGGGAATTCTACTGTTCAAACATATCGTGGTTTCGATTTATTGAGAACAAGATTTGCGTTTCTCCAGGGTAGACAGAAAGGCTCTCATTCTGTCTGAGTGCAAAGCCGGGTATGATTGCCGACTACCCTCAGTAATAACGGAACACTTTCTTGCAAGTTAAATCTATAGCGCAAGCACTCATAGACGAAGCTGATCGCTGCGTGCAATGTGGACTGTGCCTGCCGCACTGCCCCACCTACAAGCTGAGTCCCTCGGAGGCTGAGTCTCCCAGAGGACGCATTGCCCTCATTCGTGCAATGGCCAGTGGTGCATTACCTGCAAATAAAACTCTCGATACCCATCTGTCTCACTGCCTGGGTTGCCGGGCCTGTGAGGCTGTGTGCCCCTCTGGGGTGGCCTATGGAACACTACTCGATAACGGGCGAGCGTGGATACGGCAACACCCAACTGGCAAAATAAAAAATGATCGGTTCACTTCATTCCTGATCGACACATTCACAAAACCAAACCGTCTGCAATTTTTGGGGCGCCGGTTAATACAATATCAGGACAGTGTCTTACAGAAACTGGTGCGGGCCAGCAAGATACTAGGGCACGGTAAACTGCGTAATCTGGAAGAAAATCTCCCACCCATACCGACCCAGCTGCCACTACAACAAAGTTATCCCACCCCCGGTCCATCGCAAGGCACCGTGGGCCTGTTTACAGGCTGTGCCAGCAATCTGTTTGGCCGCAATGCCATTGTTGCCGCAATCTATGTTCTCAACCGCTGCGGTTACAACGTGCATATTCCGCAAGACCAGACTTGTTGCGGGGCCCTACATCAGCACTATGGTGAGCCTCAAATAGCACAGCGTTATGTCAAATCTAATATTCAAGCCTTTCGTGAACCGGGAATGGATGCCATTATCAGTCTGGCCAGCGGCTGTGGTGCCACCCTAAGTGAGTACAAGGCCCTGACGGCAGAAGATCGATTAGCGGGGTCCTTCGTGGACAAACACCGCGATATCAGCGATTTTCTCATTCACATCCCATGGCCCAAGGATGTCCAATGTGCTCCGCTAAAAAGGACCGTGGCTATTCACGACCCCTGCACAATGCGAAATGTACTACGCTGTGAACAGGCGCCCTACCAACTACTAAAGCGTATCCCCAAACTTGAGATCAAATCTCTAGATCAAAATGACCAATGCTGTGGTGCCGCAGGCCTGTACAATATCATTCGCCCCGAACAAGCCATGCAACTCGGCAAACAGAAGCGCCATCCCCTATCGGCAAGTGGTGCGTCCATACTCGCCACCTCCAATATTGGTTGCGCCATGCAACTGGGTACCGAGATCCGAAATGCGGGCCTAAACATGAAGGTGATACATCCTATTGAGCTCGTGGCGCAACAACTGGGGCATCAACCCAAAAGAACTTGATTCCTTATATCTCTGAATTCCAGCTCTCCACCATGCTCCAGCCACCCCTTATGGAGTCCCAATCTCTGTGGCTTGACGAGCCCATGTCATGGGTGGGAGCAATAACACACTGGACATAAAACAGGGATGGAAAACAGCAGGAACCTTTTCCACCCGATTACTATTTGGTATAAGCTTAGCCCATGGCAACACAGAAACTCACAGCCACCGACCGCTTTATCGTGGGCCTGGACCAGGCACTCAATACGGTATTTGGTCGACCCGAAGTGACGGAACGGGTCAATCCAGCGGACGGTATTATCAATGATAAGCTGACGAATACCGAGCGGGTATTGGCCGGTCGCCTCATGCGCATCAACCACATTGGTGAAATCGCCGCCCAAGCCCTATATCAAGGTCAAGCCCTCGCCACAAAACTACCCGATGTGCGAAAAAAAATGAAAAGGGCCGCCCAAGAAGAAAATGACCACCTGGCCTGGTGCGAATCCCGCATCGACGACCTGGGTAGCCATAAAAGTGTACTCAACCCACTCTGGTTTGCCGGCTCATTCGCCATCGGTAGTCTGGCCGGACTGGCTGGAGACAAATGGAGCCTGGGCTTTGTGGCCGAGACCGAACATCAAGTAGTAGACCATTTAAACGACCACTTGAAAAAACTCCCCCCGGCGGATCACAAGAGCCGTGCGGTACTGGAGCAAATGCGTGAAGACGAGCGCCACCATGCTACCGTCGCCCTGGAGGCCGGTGCCGCAGAGCTGCCCAAGCCTATTAAAAAGCTCATGCATCTAAGCTCCGGGCTCATGACCCAAACGGGTTATTGGATCTGAAATTCAACGATAGATCTCAAAATTTTTCTTGATGTAAAAGATTTCTAGAGTAAAGACTCAATACCATAAAAGCGCAAAATAACGCTATTTCCTCTGCGATCCCTGCGATTTAGCAACCTCTGCGTTATTGACAACGTTTTATCTGCACCACCGTACAAACCCACCTTTGGCCTGTGGCTTAACACCATGCAATAAACCTGTTCGCCCTCCAAATGGCCACCCAACTCAAGCTTATGGATCCAGGGCCGATAACCTATACGTTGGGGAGCACCCTAAGCACGGGGAACGAGACCGCCCAAAATGGAAGCTCGGCACCACAGCCCGGGACAAACCAGACCACTGACTCACATTTCCCAAATTAGCCACATCTAAACAAGTGATCCATAGGCACAACATCAATCACCATTGATTTAATGGAAGGCTAAATGGCTCAGGCTTCAATCAATACGTTCATTAATGCCATGCGCAAAGAGTTTGCATCATGGATAAGCAAACTCAATGCGCTTAATGATCACAGCCTACAGCGCCGTTATCTTTACGCTGCGGCACTCTTTGTTACCCTCATGGTGACCATTGCTATAACAGGCCAGCAAATTATTAAGGATGCCTCTGATCGTCACCTCCAAGGCATGCATCACAGCACCATGGTGTCGGATCAACTACGTGACCTACTTCTACGAACAAGCGATCTGGAGACAGCAATCCAGCGCTTCATCATTACACCTAACCCAAAAACGAGTTCTGCGGTCAAGCGGTCATCAGATCGGTTGGGGTCTACATTAGGCATCGTCCAAGATTCAAGTTGGGTCAAAGAACACAGCCAATTCAGCTCATCAATAAAGAGATTGGGTGAGCAGGCCACCCGACTACGCACTGATATTGACAGACTCATAGAAATGAGACGTGACATAGAAGAGTGGTTTCCTGCAATGCGTCTGATGATAGGAACGATGCAGCCCATCAGTGTCGAGTTTACCAGCGCCGCTGGCCTGGCCCTGGAAGAAGCCTATGAGGAAATGGACGACCCAAAACAACAGGAAATCTACAGGGCCTTCTCCGCAATCCGTCACGGCTGGTTGCAACTTATTTCCGAGTACCGCCTCTATATCGCCAACCGTTTTGGAGTATTTGTCGGTAATGTCAATGCTGGAATTGAGATTCGCACTAAAAATATTACTCTTTATCTAGAGAAAATCAGTCGCCTGTTAAATAAACTGGATGCGTTCAAACAAAGGGGGCAACTGCAGTTTGTCGGAGAAGTATCACTGGATGAAATGAAAGAACTGGCCCATCATTGGCAAGCGACCTACATTGAAGTCGCCAAGATTATTAACTCAGAATACTGGAGAATGGATCTGGTAATCTTGCGACACAACATTGAACCACTTCTCACCAACCTGCGTACTGATTTACTCGGCCTCCAACAAAAACTGGAAATAGGCATAAAATCTGAAGCCAAAAATCTATCCATAAACGCATCCCGCCTGTCCATGTGGCTGTGGATATTTTGTCTGGCAGGTATTCTGGCTACAATTGTAGGCCATTATCTATTTCGGCGTAGTGTACTCATACCACTAGCATCGATGTCGACTGCGCTTCGAGATGAAGCCTCCGATAAGAATGGCACTACTATACCGAAGACTAATGTCAGCGAGATTCAAGATATGGTATCAGCATTCGATACCATGCGTGAACAGGTACATATGCGCCAACAACGCCTCGAGATCATCCTCGATAACGCTGCTGAGGGCATTATTACCATCGATAAACACGGTACTATTGAAACATTTAACAATGCCGCTGAACATCTTTTTGGCTATCGCCATCAGGATGTAATAGGAAAAAATATCTCCACACTCACCAAGACCCCCATTCGCAACCAACGTGATCTCATCACTCTTTATGATAAAAATGATGGTATCAATATTTTAGATAGAGAACTCGAAATGGAGGCACGCAGACAAGATGGCACCCTCTTTGTTGTCTCAGTCAAAGTCAGTGAAACCATCATCCAAGGCAATAAGCTATTTACCGCCATAGTAGCCGATATCAGCGAACGCAAATCCATGATCGAGAATCTTCGCCGCATGGCTGAACGTGATGGTCTGACTGGGTTATACAATAGAGAGTATTTCCAAACTGAATTACAACGAGTAGTGGAGAGGTGCCGAGACAATCACAGTCCAGGAGTCAGCCTGCTCTATGTAGACCTGGATAACTTCAAATATGTTAATGACACCCAGGGCCATGCTGCGGGCGACAAGCTACTAATAGAAGTATCGGGCTTACTCAAAAATCGTGCCCGTAAAGGTGACCTGGTTGCCCGTTTTGGTGGAGATGAATTTATCGTGCTCTTATACGACACTAACCCCACCTTGGCATTCTCAGTGGCTGAATCTTTCCGTAAGCTTCTGGCAGACTATGTCTATGGACAGGGTGCGGAGCGTGTGGACGTGGGTTGCTCCATCGGCGTCACCAATATCAGCAAAGGCACTACCAGCGCAGACGATGCCCTGTCCCAGGCCGATCTAGCCTGTCATTTAGCTAAGCGTAATGGCCGCAATCAAGTCTATCAATTTAATCCCGCAGACCAATCCAAGATGAATGACATGACTCTGGATATGGGTTGGTCTCTGCGCATCAAGGATGCCATTGAACGTAATCGCTTTACCCTGATGTACCAACCCATCGTCAGCAACAAGGATGGCAAAGTTCACTCCTATGAAGTCTTATTGCGCATGTTGAACGATAATAACGACATCATTATGCCGTCAGGCTTCCTTCCCAGCGCGGAAAGGTTTGGCCTTGCCGAAGACATTGACCGTTGGGTTATCACCCACACCATCGAGGCGTTCATTAACAGTCATCACCTCTTGCCCGGCCTACGCCTGGCCATTAATTTATCGGCCAAGACACTCACCGATTTCAGTGTATGTGAATTGATTCATCAACAATTAAAGGAAAATCAGATTGACCCAGCAAGGCTGACTTTTGAAATTACCGAAACCGTCGCCATTGCCGACATGTCTGTGGCACGGAGCTTTCTTGCAATCTTAAAAGAACTGGGTTGTAGAACCGCCCTAGATGATTTTGGCTCTGGCTTCACCTCCTTCGCCTATCTGCGCGAATTACCGGTAGATGAACTCAAGATTGATGGCCGCTACATCAAAAACATTATCAACAACACTGTGGACCAAGCCATGGTCAAGGCCATGAATGAAGTGGCCCACACCCTGAACATGGTCACCATCGCGGAGTTTGTTGAAGACGAGGCCTGTCTCAATCTACTGCAGAAAATGGGCATCGATTATTCACAGGGATACCACCTGGCCCAGCCCGACACCATGGAGGGCTGTATTGCAGCGGCCCATCGTCAAAATGAGCAAAAGAAAATCATGGTCTCGGGTTAAGGTCCACCCTGGTATGCCAAATTTACAGCCTGGATTTTGGCCTAACACCACCCCTTCTTCTTATTTTTTCCAGTCCCCCGACTGACCACCCGATTTTTCCACCAGGCCAACCCCCTCCATGACCATACCTCGATCTACCGCTTTGCACATATCATAGACCGTCAAAAGTGCAATCTGAACCGCAGTCAACGCCTCCATCTCCACACCGGTACGGCCTTGGGTGACCACGGTCACGCGGCAACATACACCCGCCGGATCATTTTCAAGACTGAACACCAGGTCCACGCTGTCCAGATTCAAGGGATGGCATAAGGGAATCAGGTCGGCAGTTTTCTTTGCCGCCATAATCCCGGCAATGCGGGCCACACCCAACACATCACCCTTCTTATGAGCACTATCACGGATCATGGCAAGGGTATCTGGGCGCATACAAATCATGCCCTCGGCTACTGCCTTACGCTGAGTCATTGCCTTGTCAGCCACATTCACCATCTGGGCATCACCGGCAGCATTGAAATGGCTAAGCTTACTCATGGCGAATACGTGGCAACAGCTCGGTAAGATTGCAAGGCCTATGTGTAGCATCGAGTTGCTGAATGATAATCTTGTCCATAGCTAACTCACAAGCACCCGTGGACCCCGGCAGCAGAAAAATCAAGGTCCCATCGGCGATCCCAGCTTCGGCGCGAGACTGGATAGTCGAAGTCCCTATGTCGTCATAGGACAGCATTCGAAATAACTCACCAAAACCTGGGATGGGCTTGGTAATCAAGCCATGAACCGCCTCGGGAGTCACATCCCGTTGAGTCAGTCCAGTCCCCCCGGTGGTGATGATAACGTCAATAATGGGATCCTTTATCCAACGCTCAAACAAAGCCCGTATCTGGGCACACTCATCACGCTGTATTTTACGCTCCGCAATCCGATGGCCAGCCTGCTCCAGTCTCTGCACAAGCAAATTACCCGATGTGTCGCTTTCAACACTACGGGTATCAGACACGGTTAACACAGTGGCATTGAGAACAACAAAAGGCATGGATTTTTTGACCACGGATAGAACTCCTGAAAATCACTATCTTTAGTATCTAACCTATTGTAGTACGATCTGCTCACAAACACTAAAATCAGCACCGAGAACTAAATTACGGCTCTACAGGAAAATTTGTGGGTAATGATGGGGCTCATGTATTCGTAACTTATTGATGCTATATTGACTTTTGGAGAAGGCAAGGAAATACTTTTTACGCATCATTTTGTAAGGGTCTTGAATAGGCCTTACAAAATTTGGCGAAGTATTCATCATGGACGAAACTACAACGAAGTACCCCCTCTCCCTCCGGGAGAGGGGGCTAGGGTCAGATCTACCCACAAATTTTCCTGTAGAGCCTAAATTACTAATGGGTTCATGGTGACCCAACACCCTTTAATCAGCGGGTACTACCATCTAGCATCACTGCTTTCCCGTTAACAAAATCTTGTTGCCGCGCAACCGCACCAATATACAGGTGCATAACACCATTGCTGCTATTGGAGACATGAAATTTTAACCGCCTCTCTCGTCATTCCGGCGAAAGAGGCTGTGTGAAAAGTCATCGTCACTCCGGTGAAGGCCGGAGCCCAGATAAAATATACCAATAAAATAAAAGGATCATGGATACCGGAACAAGTCCGACATAACAATGTGGGGTTAACGGGACAGCACTGATCTAACATACAAAGACATATTGACCACATTCCACTGAGGAAAGTGGTTTTGGGTAACTTTTTCCTTAGCCAATCAAGACCTATAAAATAGACACTAACATAGCCGGTCCTTTCACAAAGGACACTATCGGACCATTCATATATTCATGCAAACTTTATTCCTTCCAGAGTTTTTAGCCCGGTAGAGTTCATTATCAGCTATTGAAATAGTTTTTTCTAAACTCTCAATTTTATTTTTTATATGGGCAATGCCAATACTCACCGTTAGCTTGATAGTGTCGTTGCCAGCTTTAATATCCGTATCCTCAATAACAAGCCTGACTCGTTCAGCAACCACCCTAGATCGGCGCACATCCTGATCAAACAATGCAACGATAAATTCTTCCCCACCATATCTGCAAAAAATATCATTTTCTCTAAAAATACTAGAAATAATACTGGCGGTCTCTTTTAGAACTTCATCGCCTATCTGATGCCCATAGACATCATTGATTTTCTTAAAGTAATCAATGTCTATTAGCATCAATGATAATTCTTTATGGCCATCAACCTCAATTCTTGTGGCGAATAATTCTTCAAACGCCCTTCTATTATATAATCCTGTTAGAGGATCTTTTGATGCCTTATTTTCCAGTTCGCTGGTTCGCGTATTTACTTTTTCAGTCATATCATTAAATGCCTGACTGAGTTCTCGCAGCTCTCGTGAAGTGGGTATATTGGATGTTTTATAAAAACCATCGCCCGAAAATTTTCGAGTTAGTATTGTAAGATTTCTAATTGGCTTAGCAATCTTCGAATTGAAAAAATAAATAATCCAAATAATGAAGGTTAATTCAGTACCGAGAAAGAATAAAAGATTGTTAATTTCATTCTGAATCTCAATATCCAGGCGCCTCTCAAACTTTTTAGCCAAAACATCAAGAAAAGAAGCTGATTGCGGCGCAAATTTTACATAGGATAGATAGTATTGCTCTGCATTCTTCTCATTGTACTTAAGTATCAAAGGATACATATTGCTTTTCCATAAGTGCTTTAACGTACTTACAATTTCGATGTCATCATCGGACAGATACAGCTTTGCTAAGAAACTAATTTTATCTAGAAAATTATCATAGTTGTCAGCTTCCTGGAGAAGAATATAACGACGGTATGGTTTTTTCTCTCCAACCTCGAGGTATTGACGATAATGATGAGACAACAATAGAACCCGCATCCTTTGCAAGGATATTTCTTTATTTATACCGGCAAGGGCTTTTGTTTTATTGGCGGAGGAAATGCCAAAGGCTATTTGTATAACGAAAAGAATACTCAGTACTGCAACTACTGTCACAATCCTGGATAAAATAGTTTCTGAGAAATCACGGCCTAACTTCATGATTACTCTATTTCTAAGCAATCTATACTACGGCAACAATATAAGTGAAGGAAATATCTGATGGATATCGCCCATAGCAATTTTTTCATAACAGACCAAAATCTGCTTGACGTGTCAGAGCAACAGAGACGATGTAAAAAAATGCTGCGTTGGCCCCCAACCAGGCAACCACTCGCACACTCTTGCTCGACCCACGCAAACTGATGATACCAAGTAAAATATAGGCCACTAGGCCCACCACCTTGGCGCTAAGCCAATCATCCACTACAGGATATTGTTCTATCTTAAGCATCAGCCCAACAGCACTCAGCAACAACACTGTATCTATTATATGAGGGGCTATTTTCACCCACCTGAGCTGTAAATACCTGGACCCCACAAACATCCACACCCCACGCAGATTAAAACCCACAATGGTGATAACGGCACAGCTAATATGGATAGCGAGCAATAACAACTATCGATATGTCCACAAGGCGTGATTAACTACCAGAGCACTGGTAAACAACAATAATGCACTCGCCTGATGAGCGGCTCCAAGTGATACTGGCACCGCCCACAACAGGGTCAATACACCCAAGCTGAACTGTACTACCACCATAAGCAACAAAATGTGTATCACAATACGGACTCGGGGAGATAACAAAAACCGCTTGGCATAAACCCATAGACTCAACACCATTACGAGCACGATTCCACCCAACCAACGGTGGTTAAACTGCACCGTGGCCACATTATCAAACAAGTTTCGCCACCCAGGCTGCAGGGCCATATACCCTTCAGGAACCCATTGGCCATTCATCAACGGGTAGCTATTGAATACATGGCCCGCCTTGGTGCCCGCCACAAAGCCTCCGGCCACCACCGTTACCAGAATCACGGCAGTCACAATCATACTAAACCGCAACAGACCAGGAATATTCTGGCCACCAGATTGTTCTCGTTTTGGGAATAACAGCCCCAGGGCCACCCACAATATGTAGGCATAAATAATAAAGGCGGCCATCAAATGGGCGGTCAGGCGATATTGACTCACATGGGGGTTATCCACCAAACCACTTTTTACCATATACCAACCCAACACACCCTGCATCCCCCCCAAAACAAACATGGTGATGGTCTTGGGGATGAGAGGACCACGTATATAGCCACGATACAAAAAATACAGAAGTGGCAACAAAAACACGATGCCAATCAAGCGCCCCAATAAACGGTGCGAATACTCCATCCAATAAATAGATTTGAACTCATCGAGACTCATACCATGGTTAATCTTTTTATATTCAGGAAACGACTGATACCTTTTAAAAGCCTTTTGCCATTGAGGCTGACTCAGAGGGGGTACCACACCCTTCACCGGATGCCAATCCACCATGGAAAGCCCGGAACGGGTCAAGCGTGTCACCCCACCCAGCACCACCATGGTAAAGATCAATACGCAACACAACAGCAACCAAGCTACAATCTGGCGCTGAGCGTGTGCCGGTAGATCAACAATCTGTTTAGACATATTCACCCCTTAATTCTGATTCAAACCTTATCGTTAACAAAACACATCAACAACAAAACATCCTGCTACGCTTTTATTTCGATTGACACACACTACACAACTTTAGAGATCATAGACCCAGTTAAGTAACGCATCCTGTAGGCGTTCACCGCCGTAGCGTTGCGCGGTATAATGGTTGTGTAAAATCACCACGACGTATCGCTTCCCCGAGCGGCTCAGCACATATCCGGCCATGCTGCGCACATCATCCAGCAGACCTGTCTTGATGTGCATCCTGCCACCGAGTGGAGATTTTAAAAACCGCTTGCGCAAGGTCCCATCCACCGCCGCCACTGAAAGAGAGGACATGTACTCAGGCATATAGGGATGAGCATAAGCCAACATCAAAAGCTGGCCCAATTGATTTGCGGTTAAACGACTGCGCCGCGACAAGCCAGCACCATTGTCTATAACAGTGCCCTTTGCGTTAAGCCCATGATCCTTTAGCCATTGCCGAACAACCTGTTGGGCCTTAAACCGGGTACCGGGCGCCTCCAACTTTTGGGCTCCCAGGGTCAGAAATATCTGACGCGCCATAACATTATTACTGTACTTGTTCATGCCCCGCAACACCTCGGCCAAAGGACGGGATTGATACAGACCAATACGCTGGGCCTGCTCAGGCACCCGCCCCTGGCGAAACTGACCCTCGAATTGACCACCCTGCTCAATCCACAGCGACTTGAATACACCATATATATAGTCATCCGCACCAGAGACCACCCGATAGAGAGCATTTTCACCACATTGACGTGGGTAACGTCCGCTAAAATTCACTTGATCGCGGTTAGCCACGCGACTGATACGCATACCAATTCGACGCCCCCAACTACGACAACTCCCCCCTGCCAGGCGTATATTGCTTTTCACATCCAATCTATGGGGCATCGGGTCGGCCACAACATGCACGTAACCGTCATCTGATCTGGGAATCAAACGAAAGCGAATCGCCTGATAATTCAACAACAAGGCTGCGGGAGAGGTGTTGTAGGCCCGATGGGGACGGCCATCAAACTGTGCCGGGTCCTCCACCTCTGGCGCCAGATAGCTATTATCTATGACCAAATCACCACGAATACGCTGCAGCCCCGCTTGGCGCAGGTCGTGCAAGAATCGCCAGAAATATTCATTGAGTAGATAAGGGTCGCCATAGCCCTTTATGTAAAGGTCCCCATCCAACTCGCCGTCTACGATATCCACTGTCGACCAGGCCTCGGTAGACCATTGATAGGCCGGACCCAAAGTATCTAAGGCCACAAAGCTGGTCAGCAACTTCATGGTGGAAGCTGGGTTACGCGGCTTATGGGGGAGATGGGTGAGTACAGGGGCAGGTGCATCCACTGCTTGCACAAAGATACTAACTGTGTTTTTTGGAATATTGTACCGATTAAGCACCTGAACCAAGGATGGGGGTAACGTACTATCAGCCACTACCAAGGGGGTACCCAACAGGGTCAGCACAAGGCCCACCAAAAGCCGGTGGCCTGAAATGATCAATCTACGGCGCATGTGAGTTATGTGGGTTGGGCAACATGAAATAATTGCGACTATCCACCGCCTGGGGGCACGGGTTTATGGGCTCTCTATCGGGGACTCTAATATATAACGTTTCTATATAACGTTTCGAAAAATGGCTAAATTAGCTTGCCTGCTCGAAGGACTGGCTGGACTGCTCCTCTTCTCCGGTCTGCTGCTCGGGTTGGGGCAAAAAACTCGGGGTTGGAACTGATTCAGCTTGTAAGGCCGCACTAAAGCCATCCACTTTAATAGCATAGCGGCAAAGACGATCAAACCCATTACCTTCACCTATGATAGCGTTAATCTCGTTAATGTATTTTTCACGTCGACTCGCCATCACCTCGTCAGCAATACCATGCTTGATTTCAGAAAGCTTGTCGCATTCCACGGTCAGGCAGTGACGATACCTACCAAGAATCTTGGCGACATGCCCGGCAGCATCAAAATTAGTCTGTCCGACCTCCACCGCCCACCGGGATGCCAATTCACTCAAGGGCAAAAATCGCCGATACCTTCGTTTCATTATGGCCTGCTCTGCTTCGCTCATCCCGTCAATCTGCTCCTACGTAGATCAATAAAAATGGGGCCAGAGTCGATTTTTCAGGGCTATTGCCCAGACTTCCATGATAGTGCGGCAAAAACATCGACTCTGGCCCCATTTTTTGGCTGCCCAACAGGCTTACAGTGTACCGTAAGTAGATGAGAGAGTTAATCCAAAATGAAAATCGGTCTTGAACCACCAAATTCTTCAAATTCGGGTATATCAAATAACAGCTCATTATACCTGGCGTACCTTGGCGATTAACTGGAAATCAATCAAAGTGCCATTAACCTTACCGATCCGATGGATACCGGGCCAAAATCCGACCTGCGCAACCACTATTGGCCAATACTGAGGAAATATTGCAACCAGAAAAAAAATAGGGCTACTACCAGAGCCAAATCGATTAAAGCAATCACCCTGTACCGTCGCCGTATCTCCCCGGTTCGATCCACCATAAACACCATAGCCATCATCATGTCCAACAGCAACACAAAGAACACAATGGGCACCAAGGCGGGGACAATAAGGCTGGGTACCATCTCCCACCCCGTGTAAACCGGTGGGCCACCGGTAATTCGGGAAAACCCGATGACCATCACACTAACCCCGTGAAGCAGAACCCGCAGCACCCCCACGTAAGATATATAAACTATGGGATTCATGGACATTATTAAACCTGGTTAGCCGACCAGCGGGATTATACCGGCAGCCCCCTGTGGGAGCGAGTATCTGCTCGCAACCCCTACAATTGCAATTCAGAGAAAATAAATCCCTCCACCTCTGCTTCTAAATCAGCATTAACGATCAACGCTGATTATTTTTGAGTCTCGCCCTTATCTTTGTTTTGGCTTTTTTTAATGTTGACTTAACCTTTGCCTTGCGAACAGTGTTTGCACCTGTACGGTCACTTTGCCCACCAGAGGTATTCAATAATTTTGGCAATAGCTGCGCGGCACCTTCACCACCTGACTGTAATTTCTGCAACAATTGCTGTTTCTTGCGCAGCTTAGCCTCCAGCTGACTCTTGAGCTTGGCCTTAAGAGAGGTGACCTTGTCAAAATTGGGCAATGCCTGCACCAACTGCGGTATTCTATCAAGCACCACCGGCGCCGTTATTGCTCGCGATGCAGAGAATCCCGCCTGACCCGCCTGGATATCCTGCACGCCATATTGGGTTCGCATAAAAGTCGTGCCTTCTGTCACCACATCGTAAGTACCAGGTTTGGGCGTGTTAGGGCTCAACTCCCCCTCCTTGAGGTCCAGAACAACCGATACCGCATGGTCAGTACCACGTACGCCGATAGTAGCGGTGGGGGTCGTAATCTTATAATTATCTCGATTATATTTACCAATCCAGCCGGTAATTGACCGCAGGGTGCCCACCAACAGGGAGTAAAATACCCGATCTTCCTGGGTGCCATTGGCCACATAGGCCTCAATCTTAAAACGGGTATTGGGACGTATCGCAATAAAGGCCTGGTCTGCCATGACTGCCTGTAGTTCACCGTCATCACCTGTGACGACTGTATCACCCTCCCACAGGACCTCATCCTTTTTAAGGCCATGTTCTTCACCTCTGACATTTATAATTTGGACCGTACCTTGCAGAAACTGCACCCGACCCGCCTCCCCCGCCATTGCTGGAACCCGCGTCAGCGCCATTAACACAAAAACCGCTAGGACTAATATCCGTTGGATGTGACCCATGCTATGTACCCTCTGTTAACACCTTTCCAGCGCCCAGCCCTACTTAAAGAACACCATAAAAGTCAAATCATAGTAATCACTCTCAATGCCCAGCCTGTCACGGGAACGAGTGGCGTTAAACGCCAGGGAGTACCTGTCATTAATGTAGTAAATTGGCGAAATGCTAATGCTCTGATAATCCCGGTTTTTAACAATACCGGCGTTGTCAGTAAAACTAAACCCTACTGCCAGATGATTGTTTACATTCCAATCTAAACCCACCCCTGTCGATGAAGACAGAAAATCAAAATAGCTGCTGACCGCGGATTTTGGAATACCGGGACGCCTGATAATGGATAATGCCGCAGCAACAACATCTTTGGAATAATGATACCAATCGTGACTTATACTGATAGAGAATTGCTTACCAATAGCCTGTTGAACACCCACCGAGTACCGCTGTGCCGTGGGAAGCTCCAGGAGTTCGGCCAACTTACCGACACCCTCACCGCCTCCACCTGAGAGACCACCGCCACTACCCGAGGGGCTGCCCCCTGGGAGACGACCACCACCTGGGCGCTTGGGTACCGAACGGCCGAGCGCAGAAACACCTTTGATTATTTTCGGTCCGGAGACACGGCTATATTTTGAATATTCTGCAACAAGATCCAACACTGTGGCATACTTGCTCTTCCATAAATGGTTAATCTGATAAGAGGAATTCACGCCAAAGCTGGAAATACTCAACACAGAATCCTTATTTTCACTGACGCCAGCACCCCAAGCCAGATAATCCGTTTGAAAAAAATTAAAGCCGGCAAATAAAGTTGAGGTATCTGCCGCACTGATCCCCGCCGTACTGGACTCACTATATCCAATACTGTACTCAGGCCCTCCCTCCTTCGGGCTCCATGCAGCATCAAGACTACTGCTGCTAAAGTTACCCGGGCCGCTGCCCACGGACAGGCTATAGCTGCTACTCGCCAAAACCGAACTGGAGCCCATCAATAATGCATTGCCTATCAGTACGCACGTTGCTACCTTGGAAAAACTCAGACAACCCTTGCCAAGTCCTTGTTTGTTATTTTTCTCATAACTGCTCATAACCAACCTCACTCCACTCAATCATATCTTCGTAAGAATAATACCGTAAGATGCATGTGGACAAATTCTCCACACCTCGCCGCACTTCAAACCAGGCCTCTCGTACCTAAGAACCCTGTTCTGGACATGCGGATTCACCGTAGTAGATCGACCCATATAGACTCACGAAACCCAGGTGACAGACACACATCCAGACCGCCCGGAATAGGGACCTCTCAATAACACTTAATATAGATAACCTTAACTAATTTGTACTCTGGGCCACAATTATTACCCTGTATGATAGGGCCAAACAGATACCACCGCTATAATACAGCCCCATGAGATCTGATAGAAAAAACACGCGGGGATGGAAAACTCGCTTGGTGATATGGCTCACGGTGAGACTCTATCTGCTCTTCATATATGGCGTGGGATTGACCTGCCGAAAACGATTTATCGGGTTTGAAGTGCCCAACACTTACAAGAAGGAAAACAAAACCTGGATATTTTCCGCGTGGCACCAGAATGTTGCCATTGCCGCCTGGCTGTTGCGTGGCCAAAACGGCACCGTGCTCGTCAGTGCCAGCAAAGACGGTGAGATCATTGCCAAATCGGTGGAGGCCATGGACATCGGTACCGTACGTGGCTCTACCGCCAAACAGGGCGGTCGCGCCCTGGTCGAAATGATGCATGTGATCCGGGCTGGCCGGATAGGACTCGTGACCCCCGACGGGCCCCGGGGACCTTGTTATCACCTGCAACCGGGCGTCATTATGCTCGCGCAAAAGACCGGGGCACCCATCATCCCCTATCACGTTGAGGCCACCCGCCAGTGGCTATGGCACAAGAGCTGGGACCAACACCATATCCCCAAGCCCTTTTCTACCATTGTCGTGCATGCCGGTGAACCTTATTTCGTTCCCGAGTCCTTGTCCAAGGATGAGTTGGAAAAAGTGAGAAAAGAGTTTGAGCAGCACATGATGGATAATGTTGTTGCGGCCAAACAGTATATCGAGAGGTTGAAATAATTTGCAGCATCGCGTCTTAGAATTCTTCAACGCGAAGGATCCGCAGAGATAAAAAGGTTTTAGGTACCAGGCACCTCACTTTTAAGCTTGTGTTTTCTTTGCGTCCTCTGCGCCTCCGTGATCTCCGCGTTGATCACGGAGAATAAAAAAGTCTATGCAATACCTAAAAATTCCAAACACTCTCGTTCCAGCATTTCGTGTGCTTTATCCAGCACCTTCTTCTCATGTTCTTTGGTGAGTAGGTTCTTGTGATCCCCCACCGTGCCCTTGCGAATGAACCCACCGGGTTTAAACATGGGCTTGTCACCACCCTGACGGGTGAAGCGATCGGCATTGGCTTTCATCCAGCCAAAGGAGCAATATTCAAGGGCTCGTTCCCTGGCCTTAACCGACAAATCCCAACCTAAGAACTGGAGAATTTGATCTGTGCTGCCCTCAAGGTCGACCTTCATATCCTCGTAGCGCAACCACAACAGATTGTCATCCTTGCGATGGGACCACCAACTTTGCACGTTACGATACCAGGCCCCAAATTCCAGCCAAGATTCCAAATAAGCATCAAATGAATCGGGGCACTTAATGCCTGCTCGCCTCCTGGCCTCGTCGGTCATATCCAGGATATGGTGATAAAAACTCACGCAACAATCCCGGGGATCCCGGGAACTGAGAATCAATCTTGCAGTATCCACCCCCGGTGTCTGCAGGTAGGTGCAGTGGGTCTTGAACACCCGTGGATCTGCTATGGCCTCATAATCAGACAACACATCCTGCCAGGATTTCCCCCCTCGGGGACACTCCAGCCACGGCACTACAACATCAATAGATTCAAAATCAGGATCACCACCGCTGCGTAATTGATGCAGGATCTGTTGCATCCAGGTGGTGCCCGCCTTGGGGGCGGTAGTAATCAGCACGTCCAAGGGTCGAGGTTTGAAATTCGCCAACACCCATGGATCGTGCATAGGGGAGGGCTCACCCCACTTTGGGTCTAATTTACTTGCATTATCCGTCACGGCCTAAACCACCTCTTTTTATAGCAATCTACCCTCGCTGGAAAACCACACATGAACATCGGGCAGCATACCGTTGACAACAATTTAAGTTTCTCCGTTTTCTTACAATAGTCCGCACGCAAAAACACCCCCACGCTACTTTTTACAGGAAAACTTCTGGATACGCACTTTCCCGTCTCATAGACGCTTTAATTTCAAGGGAATAGTGGTGGCAGAACCATCATTAGAAAGGCATCATATTCGTACGACTACCCCACTATGTCCATCCACTTTTCATCTCAATTACTTCTGCATCAGTTTAAGTAACAAATAGATTTATTTGGGTCTATATGGGTATTTTTTGGGGTACTTAGCTCTTGCCTGTTTGGGTATTTATGGGTATATTTTTGGGTATGGGCATCAATACAGACAGTCTTAAGATCACGACAGAAGTCCTTTCCCTTAATTGCTGAGCTGGACGAGTTTAAAGATGCGTGGCGTTCACTGGGAACTTTAGCTCCTGAACGCTTATCTGCCTTACGCCGTGTAGCCACAATTGAGAGTATTGGCTCATCCACACGAATTGAGGGCAGCAAGCTTTCAGATAATGAGATTAGCCAGCTTCTTAGCAAAATTGAAATCAAAAAATTTGAAACTCGTGACGAACAAGAAGCAGCTGGATATGCTGAAGTGATGGAAAGTGTTTTTTCACATGCTGATAATATTAACCTTACAGAAAACCATATCAAGCAATTACACCGAGACCTTCTTGTTTATAGTGACAAGGATGAAAGGCATCGTGGTAATTACAAGACCCATCCGAATAATGTAAGTACTTTTGATGAAGACGGAAAGGAAATCGGTATAGTTTTTAAAACTGCCACTCCATTTGACACTCCAAAATTAATGACGGAGCTTGTTGAATGGGCTAATAAAGCCCTGAGAAAAAACCTACTTCACCCTCTTCTAGTCATCGCAATATTCAAAGTTGTATTTCTAGAAATCCACCCTTTTCAAGATGGAAATGGCCGCCTATCCAGAATACTAACCACCTTACTACTTCTACGAAGTGGATATTTGTACGTTCCTTATAGCTCACTGGAAAGCATTATAGAACAATCCAAAGAAACTTATTATCTAGCACTTCGTAATACACAAGGTACTATTCGCAAAGAAAACCCTGATTGGCAGCCCTGGATGTTATACTTTCTACGTGCCTTACAAAAACAAAAACAGCGCCTGGAAACTAAAGTCGAGCGTGAAAATATTCTTATTGGTGCCCTACCAGAACTTTCTATCCAGATCCTTGAGCTTGCCAAGGAACATGGTAATTTAACGATTTCTCAGATCATTAAACTCACCGCTGCCAACCGCAACACGGTTAAAAAGTATCTGAAATCACTTGTTGATGCACGGCACCTTACACAGCATGGAAAGGGCAAGGGAACTTGGTATAGCCGCACCTAGAAAAGTGCAATCTACTTTGATTTGTCTTGTAGCTCTGCCCACTCTTTAGATTTATCTGTTTCATCAAGCCAATGATGTGCAGTGCGTAGCTAACAGGGCTACCATAGTCATCCATTAGACCAGCGCATGGAAGCGTGCAAGAGTACGTGCTGCTGAGCGTTATCAAAAGGAATTCGGCAAGCCAAGCCCGGATGGTTTCAGGAGAGTGCGGGTGCATGACCTGAAACACACCTTTGGCAAACACTTACGCTTGAGGTCCACCGGTGTTTCCTCTGAAGACAAGCAGGATCTGCTGGGGCACGAGTCGACACGGATGACGATGCACTACTCTGAAGCGGAATTGCAGAACCTGATTGACACCGCAAATAGGGTGTGCGGGGAAGGGTCCCGCAAAACTCCCGCACTGGTCGTGCTGCGCAGTACCGGTACGCAAGACGACGGGATAATGCTGTAATTTAAAGGGAATGTATGGTGGCTATGGGTGGACTTGAACCACCGACCCCGGCGTTATGAGAGTTAATTTGAAAAACTGACTCTTCAACATAAACAGCCGCTTGCGGCGTTTTCCCACCCCAAAGGTCTGTTCAAATATGGTACAAATCAACCCAATTTAGGTCACTTTGGTACAATATTCGTACACCCAAACATCCTTAAGAGAAGCATATACTCGCACTGCTGCCCTACAAAGCCCCTCTCAATTAACCGTGTAATTTACTTCTCACAGCATAATAAGCTATTTCTTGCTCGACAGAATAAGCTATATTTGATACAACTGAATAGGCTATAATTAATGGGGTTTAATAAGCTATATTTGCTCCGCGAAGCACAGTATTGGGAATGGAGATGTCATGGCAACCCCTTCAGAAAAATTAGCCCAATCTCTGGATATCCTGAAAGCACTCCAGGAAAAAGGGGTCGTTGCTATACGAGCGCGTGATTTGACGCGCACCCACCGAGAGCGCCTGCAACAAAATGGCTTCATACAGGAGGTCATGAAAGGGTGGTATATCCCTTCCCGCCCAGACGAAGCACCTGGCGACAGTACAGCATGGTATGCCTCCTACTGGGATTTCTGTGCTGCTTACCTAGAAACAAGATTTGGAGAAAATTGGTGTCTCTCGCCTGAACAATCATTATCACTACATGCAGGCAACCAGACAGTACCTAAGCAACTTTTTGTTCGCGCGCCCAAGGCAAGAAATAAAGTAACACCCTTTCCGCATGATACTTCTCTGCTTGAATCCCGTAACACAGTACCTGAATCGGATGATATCGCCATATATAATGGACTCAAACTTTTTACATTGCCCTCTGCTCTAGTTGCCTGTTCACCACGATTTTATAAACAAAATCCAACGGATATACGGGCGACACTTTCTATGATTAGAGATTCTTCGGATATACTCAAACCACTTCTAAGGGGCGGTCATAGTACTATTGCTAGTCGGCTTGTCAGTGCGTTCCATCACATCGGGCATAATAAAATTGCTGATGAAACTGCCGATACAATGCGATCTGCTGGATATGAAATAAGGGAAAAAGATAACGACCCCTTTAAGGATATACTGCCTATTACCATGCCACTTCGTGAGCTATCTCCTTATGTCAATCGCATCAGACTAATGTGGCACACGATGAAACAACCCGTCATTGATCACTTCCCCGAATCACCAGGAAAGGTTGGAAATCTAGATAAATATCTAAAAGATGTTGAGGATGCCTATACCTCAGATGCTTACCATTCTTTGTCTATTGAAGGATATCGAGTCAATCAAGAGTTGATTAAACGAGCAAGAAGCGGCGATTGGAACCCAGATAACAATAAGGACGACAATAATCACCATAATGCAATGGCAGCCCGTGGTTACTGGCAAGCCTTTCAGGCAGTTAAAAAGAATTTGAAAGATATATTGGAAGGTCAAGACCCAGGTGCAGTAGTGGATGACAATCATCGAATATGGTATCGAGAGATGTTCTCTCCAGGAATTACCGCTGGATTGGTAAGGGAAACTGATCTTGCTGGTTATCGTAATAGTAGAGTTTATATACGTCGCTCTATGCACACACCGCCAGATCAAGATGCTGTTAGAGATCTAATGCCTGCATTTTTTGAGCTATTAAGTGAAGAAGACAATCCAGCAGTTCGTGTTGTACTAGGCCATTTCATATTTGTCTACATCCATCCTTACATGGATGGTAATGGCAGAATCGGTCGCTTATTAATGAATGCTATGCTTGCTGGAGGGGGTTATCCTTGGACGGTAATTCCTGTGGATTTGCGCAATACCTATATGAATTCACTAGAGGAAGCTAGTGTTAATCAAAATATTGTCCCATTCGCTGAGTTTCTAGCTCAACTAGTCAATGACAGACTAAAAGGCAAAAAGCCTCCCTCTCCATAAATAACATAACTGACATGGTCTACGATTAAGCCTAATACCCTGCGCTTCTGCTTGTTTTCTTTCTTTAATCCCAAGCAGCCGTGCAAATGCAAATCGTTACATGACGCTGGTCAGATCAATATTGAGACGTACCCAAGATGATTGGAAGTGGGTAGATAAAATACCCAAGGTTCGGATGTATAGCTGTGATAGTCGGCGAATTCGCTGGATAACCCGCGAAGAAGCAGATCGGCTAATCCAATGCCTACCACCCCATCAGGCTGCTATGGCTCAGTTTGCCTTGGCAACAGGACTTAGACAGCGCAACGTCTCATATTTGAGATTAGTCACAAGTGGATATGGCGCGAAAGATTGCGTGGATTCATGGCGATCAATCTAAGAGCAAGCGTGCTATGGCTGTACCGTTAAATTCTCAGGCGCTAAAGGTCTTGAAAAAACAGCGGGAGCAACATTCCCGCTATGTGTTTACCTATAAAGGCAAAGTCGTTTATCAGGTTAACGCCAAGGCTTGGCGTAGTGGTTTACGCAAAGTGGGTATTGAGAATTCTCGTTAGCATGACTTGCGTCATACTTGGGCATCTTGGCATACGCAAAATGGGACACCCTTGAATGTGTAGCAAGAGTTAGGAGGCTGAGAATCGACCGAAATGGTCAAGCGTTATGCTCACCTATCCGCCAATCACTTGATCGACTATGCTGAAAATGTAGCACCAGAAACTACAAAACTGGTACAACAGGACAAACCAGTAAAGTTGAGATTAGTTTAAGTGATTGAAAAATATGGTGGCTATGGGTGGACTTGAACCACCGACCCCGGCGTTATGAGTGCCGTGCTCTAACCAGCTGAGCTACATAGCCATGTACTTGGAGGAAAGAGAAAGTGTCAAGAGAAAAGGCTGTCAAGTTTGCTGTGGCTACATTATAGCGGCCTTCTGCCTGAGGTAAAAGGGACCCTAAAAACAGCGACTCCAATTAAGGATCCATAAACACCCGCTTGCAGCTAATGCTGTCGTCCCCGGACCACGATCTGAGGGTGGGCGTCCAAAGAGTGCGTGAGTCAAATATACCGGATTCCGGATCTCCACTTCGTTGCATCCGGAATGACGAATATTCGCCTAAATTAGCGCCGTTCCCCTCTGCCCTCATGTGCCTTTTCTCTTGTCACTATCCTCTTTTGTTCAAATTAAACATTAAACCGGAAGTGCATGATGTCTCCATCTTGCACCACATAGTCTTTGCCCTCTACCCGCAGACGTCCGGCCTCTTTGGCGCCGTGTTCACCGCCGTGGGTGACAAAGTCATCGTAGGCAGTCACTTCGGCACGGATGAAGCCGCGTTCAAAATCTGTATGGATGACCCCTGCGGCCTGAGGAGCGTGGCTGCCGTGGCGTACGGTCCAGGCTCGCACCTCTTTGGGTCCGGCGGTAAAATAGGTATCCAGTCCAAGCAGGCTGTACCCGGCCCGGATCACGCGGTTAAGACCCGGCTCTTCCAGCCCCATATCGGCAAGAAAGTCCTTTTGTTCTGCGTCACTCATCTCTGACAGTTCGGCCTCGATACCGGCACAGATCACTACCACTTGCGCACCCTGTTCTGCTGCCAAGGCACTGACCTTCTCTACATAGGGGTTGTTCTCAAAACCGTCTTCACTCACGTTGGCAATATACAGGGTCGGTTTGTGGGTCAACAAAAAGAGTTGTTTAACTGCGCCTGCGACCTCTTTATCGAACTCCATAGCCCGTACCGGTTTGCCTACGTCCAGTTGTTTTTGGATGGATGCCAATACCTCGGTCATGGCCTTTGCCTCTTTGTCACCGGCCTTGAGCAATTTTTCGTTACGGGCCTGGGCCTTGGCGACGGTCTCCATATCCGCCAGTGCCAGCTCAGTATCAATCACCTCGATATCTGAGAGCGGATCGATCTTGCCCGATACATGGGTGATATTGTCATCCTCAAAGCAACGCACCACATGAGCGATGGCATCCACTTCACGGATATGACCGAGAAACTTGTTGCCGAGCCCTTCACCCTTTGAAGCCCCCTCAACCAACCCGGCGATGTCCACAAACTCAATGGCAGTGGCAAGTACCTTTTGTGGTTTGATGATCTCGGCCAATTTATCCAAACGGGGGTCCGGCACCTCAACGATACCCACATTGGGATCGATGGTACAAAATGGATAGTTCTCCGCCTGGGCCCCGGCACAGGTCAGGGCATTAAACAGAGTGGACTTGCCCACATTGGGCAGCCCGACGATGCCGCATTTAAATCCCATTTTGATATGCCATAAATACTTAAACTATTTTTTGCCGCAAAGCTGCAGAGAAACCAAGAAAAAAGAACATTCAGGGCACTTCTATTAATCCCCTCTCACTCCGGGAGCACCCCTAGGGCATAAAAGGGCGAGAGTGAGGGAACAAAATAAGGATAAATTATTGATTTTTAATATCCCCTCATCCCAACCTTCTCCCGGAGGGAGAAGGGGTTATTAATTAATAAAAGTGCCCATTATTATTTCTTTGCATCTTTGCGCCTCTGTGGCGAGGAATATTTACTTACCGTGAGTATGTAGCTCATTCATGACCTTTTCGTAATCACCGCGAACAATGTCCGGCATATGCTCTCGGGCCAGGCCTACGGCAGTATCGATGAGTGCCTGTTCCGCCGCCGGGGCCTTTTTCAACACATAAGACGAAACTTGCTTGCTGGAACCGGGATGGCCGATACCAATACGCAGGCGGACATAATCCTTGCTACCGAGCTTAGCGGTGATGTCAGTAAGACCGTTGTGACCCCCTGCACCACCCCCCTGCTTGAGCCGCACTACGCCTGGGGAAAGATCCAGGTCATCGTGCATCACCAAAATCTGCCGCGGAGGTATCTTGTAGAAACGGGCAAAACTTGCAACCGCATCACCGCTAAGATTCATATAGGTATGTGGCTCGACAAACCACACCGGCTTGTCATCAACCTGACCCTTGGCAACACCGGCCTTGAACTTACCCTCCGATCGCAATGTTGCACCGCTATCTGTAACCAAGCGGTGGAGCAACCAATAACCCGCATTATGCCGGGTTTGAGCATGTTCCCGACCCGGGTTACCCAAGCCTACAATTAGCGAGATGCCGGTAGACATCAGTTTGGGGGCGTTGTCCGATATCGATCCAGCGGCCGCAGCACAACATAGTGGCGGCCACAAACCGAATACTCAGTCGGACTTTTCTTCGCCCTCAGCGGCCGTCGCCTCAGCACCGTCTTCACCTTCTGCACCTTCACCCTCTACAGCTGCCTCTTCTTCCTCTTCCGCACCACCACGCACCACCACAACAGTGGCCACGGCCTGGTCATCACCACCGTGACTCAAGGCGGTAATCTCGACCCCTTCAGGCAACTTAAGGTCGCTAAGGTGTACGGATGCATGCAACTCCAACGCCGACACATCGACTTGCAGAAATTCGGGCAGATGTTTTGGTAAACAAGCGATGTCCACTTCTGTCATCTGGTGACTGACGATACCTTCATGAAGCTTCACGCCAGGGGCATCTTCTTCGCCAATAAAGTGCACCGGCACCTTAATATGTAGCTTCTCGGTCGCACTCACCCGCTGAAGGTCCATGTGCAAGATCTGGGCCTTGTAGGAGTGCATCTGTACATCACGCAAAATGGCCTGCTCACTCTCCTTACCGACTTTGATGGTAATGACGGCGGCATGGAATGATTCATTTTCCAACTTATGGAAAAGCTTGTCATGATCGATCACCAAGTGTGCGGGTTCTTTCCCTGCACCGTAAATCACAGCCGGGACCTTGCCTGCATGACGCAAACGGCGACTGGCACGGGTGCCATGACCTTCGCGGGCCTCTGCTTCTAATTCAAAATTCGTACTCATCGCTTTACTCCTAGTCGAGCATAACGCTCTAAAAAATACTGAAGGGTACTTCTGTTAATTAACAACCGACTAATCCATAAACAAACTACTCACCGAATCATCATCGGCAATGCGACGCATGGACTCGGCCAGTATCTCGGCAACACTCAATTGCCGAATACTATCCGATGCCGCTGCCGCTTCACTCAACGGGATGGTGTCGGTTACCACCAACTCATCGAGTTCCGAGTTATTGACGCGCTCTACTGCAGAACCCGACAACACCGGGTGGGTGCAGTAGGCCATAACCCGAACCGCCCCGTTGCGCTTCAAGGCCGCCGCCGCTTCACACAAAGTATTGGCGGTGTCCACCAGGTCATCCATCAACACACAACAGCGGCCTTCGACCTCACCGATGATATGCATCACCTTGGCCTCATTCGGCTTGGGTCGACGCTTATCAATAATCGCCAGGTCCGCCTCCAACTGTTTGGCCATTGCCCGTGCCCTGACCACACCGCCCACATCCGGCGACACCACCAACAAATTCTCATGCTCGTGACGCCACAGGTCACCAATCAATACCGGCCCGGCATACACATTGTCCGTGGGGATCGAGAAGAACCCCTGGATCTGATCTGCATGCAGATCCATGGTCAGCACCCGATTAGCCCCCGCAGTGGCAATCATATCTGCCACCAGCCTGGCGGTGATCGCCACCCGCGCGGTGCGTGGCCGTCGATCCTGCCGGGCATAACCGAAATAGGGGATTACCGCAGTAATCCGTCTGGCCGAAGAGCGCTTAATGGCGTCGATCATGACCAACAATTCCATCAAGCTCTCACTACTGGGTGCGCAGGTGGGCTGGATCACAAACACGTCCTTACCACGCACGTGTTGCATGACCTCCACCATGACTTCACCGTCACTGAAGTGGCCGACCACAGCCCTACCCAGGGGTACACCCAGTTGCCGGACAACCTGTTCTGCCAGTGGTCGGTTGGCATTTCCAGTGAACACGACCATATCGTCGTGGGACACGACTCACACCTCGCTCGCAAAGCTATTCAATTTTTCGCAGCGGGGCACACCCTCTGCCTACGCCAACCGTCATACACCTGCGCCAGAGTAACAATCTACCCGTAACCACATCGGCAACCACCACCAAATATGGCTGGGGCGCCAGGATTCGAACCTGGGAGTGCCGGAATCAAAATCCGGTGCCTTAACCACTTGGCTACGCCCCAAAACTTACGGACCTGTTGCAGTCAACCTGGCCACTTCCGGCAATGCCAGCAATGCCGAAATCACTCTAAATATCCTGGCGTTGCCTTAACCACTTGGCTACTCCCCAATCTGCTCACAACAACCCTACCCTCAGGGGTCCAGGGTCTCGGGTGCCAACTGCTTCATCAGCGGAGACTGATTCAGACCTCGACAAACAAACCCTCGATAATTCTCTTGCAATTGGGATGTGATCGCCAAAGCTTCGTGCTCTGTACTCACTGCCAAATAGACACAGGCCCCAGACCCGGTCATCTGCGCCGGACCAAAATTGGCCAGCCAGCCCAAGGCTTGATCCACATCGGGATACTGCCTGCGCACCACCGGCTCCAGGTCATTACCGGCCCCGTGGGCGAGAAAGTCGCGTATTCTGAGGGGATGACCATACCGTGTCAATCGCTCTTCGGCATTGGACGCCCCCTTGGCCAGGGCCTGAAAAACCTGCCCTGTAGACACATGGACCGGCGGCGCCACCACTACGTACCAAGGCTCGGGTAAATCCATGGGTGACAGACGCTCACCCAGACCCTCTGCCCAGGCCGCTTGGCCCCTGACGAACACCGGCACATCGGCCCCCAGGACCAAACCCAAACCGGCCAGGGTATCCACGGACAGGCCTGCGCCCCATAGCTGATTAAGGGCATGCAGGGTTGTGGCGGCATCAGAACTGCCACCCCCCAGGCCCCCACCTATAGGGATGTGCTTATGCAGGGTAATGGCAACGCCCAAATCGCCCTGGAGGGTATCCCGCAACAAATGTGCCGCACGAACACACAGATTATCTTCTGGGGAAAGGTCCGTTAGCCCGGATGCACAAGAAATCTTGCCATCGCGGGTGACGCTAAATTCCAGCTCATCGCACAGATCAATAAATTGAAATACGGTCTGAAGGTCATGGCGACCGTCCTCACGCCGACCCAGAACACGCAGAAAAAGATTGAGTTTGGCCGGTGCCAGCCACCGCACTCCCAGGGCTACAATCCCCAACGCTTGATGACGAGCTTAACCTGGGCCTCATGCTCGGGGGCCTCGGGACGACTTCCCGGCAGGGCCACCAACTGTAGCTTACGCGGCAACTCATAGTCCCCATAGCGGCGGTAACTCAACACCTGGACCTTCCAACCCCCTTGCTCCAGATTCGCCAGGCGGCCCCAGGGGTCAAGCACCAGTTGATTGGGGACACCTGGGGCCGGCAGGCCCAAGACCCAATACTGGAGACTCTCGAAGGGAATCTCCCATCCGGTGGTCTCATACAGCAGGTCATGGACATTATCCGAGGTGTAGACCTTCTTCTTGCTGTCATGGAGACGTGCCAAGCCAGGCTCCTGGGTGAGCCTCACCATGCCGCCACCAAAGGGGCCAAACAGACGAATACTATGTTTGCCCCCCTGTCGCACCCAAACCATATTTGCCTGGCCCCTTTTTTTCTCCCCGCGCATACCCAATTTGCCCTTCACGTCCCAACGGTCCAGGTGGCGCAGCCGCTCCTGACGCTGCTGCCAAGTACCCTGGGGGTCCGCCACCGGCGGACGTTGTCCCACCGTGGCACAGGCCGTTACCACCAAGGCGGCAAAAATAAGAATTATGGTCCTCATGGGTCAAATTTTTTGATCATTTCTTTCAAAACATTATTATTTGGGGAATCCTTCAATGCCCGATCCCACACCGATCGTGCCGCATCCTTGTCCCCGGTAACCCACAAGACCTCACCCAGATGGGCAGCGATCTCCGCATCACGCCTTTTCTTTAACGCCAGGCGCAGATACTTCAGGGCCTCATCATTGTCGCCGAGACGGTAGTAAACCCAGCCCATGGAATCAAGAATATAGGCGTTATTGGGTTTGAGCTTCAGTGCCTTCCGGACCAGATCATAGGCCTCCTTGTAACGATCGGTCTGGTCGGCCAGGGTGTAACCCAATGCGTTCAAGGCATGGGCATTCTTGGGGTCCTTGGCCAGCACCCGGCGCATGTCCCGCTCGTGAACCGCAACCATGTTGAGCTGGGCCGCCAACAAGGCACGCGCATATAACAAATCTTTGTTTTCTGGTAGTGCGTGCAGGGCCTCATTCATAAGAACCATGGCTTCATCGAGACGATCAGCCTCTCTCAATATCTGCTCTTTGGTTAAATAAAGCCTGACCCGTTGCTTGTCAGATGCAGGCTCCAAACCGTCCAGGTATTTACCGGCCCCGTCCACATCACCACCACCGGCCATGGCCAGTGCCGAACGCAATTGTGCCTCAAACCGAAATTGTGGGGAGACGATGGACTGGTACCAGTCAGTCGCTTCCCGATACCGCTTACGCTCGACAGCGAGTTGCCCCAGATAGAGCCGGGCCTGATCATTGGTCGGCGAAATTTCCAGAGTCTGTTTTAAATAGGCTTCGGCATCTTCATATTCCTTGGATTGAATAGACAGCAACCCCACCGCAAAGACGGCATCACCATCTTCAGGGGCTTGGGCGACCACCTCTTTAAACTGCTTTAAGGCCGCTTTATGGTCCCCCCGATCCAGAAGACTGCGCGCAAAATAGACCCGAAATCGTTCGGCAGAAGGATTGTCATCCAGATAGGCCTGGGAAAACTGCTGATGCTCGGCAAAGCGTTTGGTAGCAAGCAACAACTGGGATTTGTACAAGGCGGCAGCTTCCCAATCTGGCCTCAATACCAAACTATAATTCACCGCCGCGATAGCTACCTTATAGACCTTCACCCCCGCCAGCCGGGCCAAAGCCAAGTGGGCAGCAGCCTCCTTGGGGTGCAGGTTCACCAGAGATTGCATCAAACCGACGGCGGCCCCACGGTCAGGGACCTGGTGTAAGACCTTGGAGATGCGTCGAAAGGCCCGCTGCAGGTTATCGCCGTGCAATTTGAGGGACACACGAAACTCATCACGGGCCTCATCGACCAAACCCTTCATTGCCAACAATGCGCCCAAGGTCTCACGGGACAGGGTGTTGTCGGGTTCAAGCTCCACCCACAGCCGTGCCGCCTTAATAGCCTCATCCTGACGCTTGGCAAACACCGCCAGACGGGTCGCTCGCTCCACCAACCGCGGGTCCCGGGACGCCTCTGCAGCGCGCATGATGGCCTGGGCGGCGACCTCGTGTTTGTTACGATGACGAGCAATCTCTCCCAGCAATATCTCGTATACCAGACTTTCGCTAAGCTCAACTTTTGGGAGCTTACGTTGGGCCTCCTGAACCTGTTTGCCCTGTGCCTGTTTTGCGCTGATCGTTTTGCCCAAACCCGCACAACCTGCAAGTGCCAACCCTGCCAGGACCCCCCCCAGTATTTTGAGATATTGTGACATCAATAAACCACGGCCGTTATTTACTTCATCCATTATCTAACACACCCACTAAACACAAGACTTTCATCTCCTGATTGACTGATTCTGAACCGCCAAGACGCCAAGTTTTTCTCATTGATCTCCAACTGGTCTCCGTTCTTGACAACTTCTTCAACCCCTACATAATAGCCAAGCAAATGACACTCTTGTACATTACTCAGCTCAGAACAAAAACCGGCTACCCGCCACCGCCCACGCCAAAGGTGAAAGTCTTCGAGACCTTGCAAAGTATCCTGTCAAACCGGCTTGATGTCTAAGGAACTTCCGGCATCAGGCCAAAGATTCCCGAAATAGCTGGCCAAGTCTACTCATTTTCCTTAAAGTTTCACCTCGCTTGGACAACCAAGGTAAACAATAAGTCCGTTACGGTATGCTCCTGGCGACAGCCAGAATGTCCCTGGGACGATATCACCATGAAAGCGCTCTATCTTTTTTTGCTGGCCCTCCCCATCTTCGCCCTGGGGTATCGCTTCTATGCCAAATATCTGGTGCTAAGCACCCATCCGCTTGAGGATGAAACCGCCACCCCAGCACATCAAGGTAAGGTCAACAACGAGTATAGCCCAGCACCAAAGGCCCTACTCTACGCCCACCATCTGGCGTCTATATCAGGTGGCACCACTATCATCGGCGTTAGCCTGGCCGCCGCCTGGGGCTGGATTCCGGCCTTTCTATGGATTGTGACCGGTACCGTTATTGCTGCCGGGGTCTATGGACTGGCCATGATGTGGTGGTCACTGCAACAAAAGGGTGCTGACCCGGCAGGCCTGGGCGGTGCATTACTGGGCACCACAGTGCAACATGGTATACGGTTGCTCGGTATCGGGCTACTGGTCATGCTGTTGGGGCTTTTGGCACTCATAATTGGTCAACTGCTGGACCGATACCCCACCATGGTATTGGCATTCTGGCTGCAAATCCCCCTGGCCATGGGGCTGGCCATGGTCTGGCGGCGTCACCCACACACCGGTTTGTGGCTACTGCTGCCCACGCCCCTGCTTTTACTCGCTGCGGTGGTCGGCGCCGATATCCTCCCCTTCACCTTTGGGGGCACCATAAACCTCGAGTTCGCAGGCCTCGCCCTCTTGCATATAGACGGCACATTTATCTGGATGGCACTCATTTTGGTCTACGGCGCATTGGCCACCCGCATCCCCATCGCAGACTGTGCCCGCCCACGCAGCGCAATGGCCGCCTGTCTGGCAGCGGTCATGGTACTCGCGGTCATCAGCGCCAGCACCATTGATCTGGCCCCCGTGGTGGCACCCACTTTCAACGCCGAGGTACTGGATCTGGGGGTCATGCCCTGGTTATTCATATTACTCAGTGGGGGTGCCTTGGCCGGTTATCATGGCCTCATCGCCAGTGGCAGCACATTGCCACAGCTTGACCGGCAATCGGATGCCCGCGCCATAGGCTACGGTGGCGCAATAGGTGACGGACTCATCGCCCTAAGTGTGCTGGTAGTATGCAGTGCCGGCTATGCCAACCTGGACGCATGGCAACATGCCTATACCGGGTGGGATGCATTGAACCATCCAGGGGACGCGTTAAACCTGTTTTTGCAGGCCTTGGCCAATTTGCTGGCCAGCCTTGGGCTACCTCCGGGCATATCCCAACCCATGGCGGCCCTGGTGCTGGCCAGCCTGGCCCTGGCTACCATAGAAACCGGCCTGCGTATATTGCGCCAAATGCTGGCTGCCAACCTCAGCGCCCTGTCCACCCGAAGACTGCAAACCCCCAGCCAGCAAGCCTGGCTCGGTGCGGGCCTAGTAGGTCTGCTGGCCATTGCCGACGGTGCGGGAAGTGGTGCCCTGGGCCTGTGGTCAGTCATGCTCAGCACCAATCAGATTTTTGCTGGACTCATGTTGATGATGATATGGCTCTACCTAAGGCAAGATACCAGACCTACTTTAGCCATAAGCTTACCCCTGGGGTTTATTCTAGCCACCACCAATTGGGCGCTGATCATGCAACTCATTCACTGGTTTGAGACGCAATCATGGATACAGCTGGGTGCGGCCGGATTACTGCTTGGTTTCGAGCTATGGGTGATGATTATCGTGGCCATACGCTACAAGCCTTTGTGTGGCATAAATGGCGACACTAAGGCCGAGGCCCAGTAAACCGCCTGGTTTTAAAGCTTCCTTTCCCCGCGCCTTGGTGCCCTCGCGGCCTCCGTGTTTTACCAGAGCATTGAAATGTCCGCTATAATAGGCCGCCACAGCATCCGCCTACTCGTTCAGCCCCGGTTATTCCTCCCATGCAAGTGCTTTCCCTCGGCATCAACCACGAAACCGCCCCAGTCGAAGTACGGGAAAAGGCCGCCTTTGCCGCTGAAGACCTGGCCTGCGCACTTCAGGATATCCGCTCCCGCAAGGCGGCTACCGAAGTCACTATACTGTCCACCTGTAACCGTATCGAACTGTACTGTAGCCTGGAGCACGAGGACTGGAAAAAGGTCTTGAGTTGGTTCTGTGCTTATCATCAATTAAAAGACTCGGATATTGAGCCCTATATCTACCGGCACAGGGGTATCGACGCAGTAAAACATACCTTTCGTGTCGCATCGGGGCTCGACTCCATGGTGCTCGGTGAACCGCAGATACTGGGACAGCTCAAACAGGCCTTCGCCACGGCCCATCAGGCCGGGGCTACCGGCAAGATTCTCAACCGACTGTTCCAACACAGCTTTGCGGTCGCCAAGCAAGTGCGCACCGATACCTCTATTGGTGCCAGCGCGGTATCGGTTGCATTTGCTGCCGTTAGCCTGGCCCACCAAATTTTCAGCTCACTAAAAGAACAAACTGTGCTGCTCATCGGTGCCGGTGATACCATTGAGCTGGCGGCACGTCACCTCAATGAACAGGGCGTAGGTAAAATGATTGTCGCCAACCGCACCGTAGAACGCGCCGAAAGCCTGGCCAGGGGGTTTAAGGCCGAGGCCATATCCCTGTCGGAACTTCCCGAGCGCCTGAGTGACGCCGACATTGTCATATCATCCACCGCCAGCCAATTACCTATCCTGGGCAAGGGGGCCATAGAACGCGCCCTGAAGATTCGCAAACATCGTCCCATGTTTTTGGTGGATTTAGCCGTACCCCGGGATATAGAACCCGAGGTTCGGCAACTCGACGATGCTTACCTATACACCGTGGACGACCTGCGAGAAGTGGTCGAAGAAAACAGAAAGTCACGACGTCAGGCAGCGGTTGAGGCAGAAAAGATCATCGACATCCAGGGCGATGATTTCATGCGTTGGCTGCAATCTCTGGAAGGGGTCCCCACCATACGTGCGCTTCGTGACTCATCAAACGCGCTGCGGGAAATGGAACTGGATCGCGCCCGGCAAATGCTCGCCCGCGGTGACGACCCCGAGAAAGTGATAACTGAATTGGCACGCGCCCTCACTAACAAACTGACCCATGGGCCCAGTGCCGCCTTAAATGAAGCCAGCAAGGACAGTGATCAGCAATTACTGGATGCAGCGCGGCGCCTGTTTAATCTTGGTGACGACTCGTCGAATTAGAACATGCAATAATGTCCTGTGGAAATAACGCAGAGCTCGCAGAGGCGCAAAGGACGCAGAGAATTTCCTATGGCTATCATTACCCTGTTCACTTACACCGTCATGCCGGACTTGATCCGGCATCCAGTAAGCTAATAACGACATGGGCTCATGTCTCACAACTTAACTAATGGGCACAAGAGTTACCCGAAGGTGAATAATTTTTATATCTCCAACACTAATCAATCTTTCTTGGCGGAACAACACACAACCATGGCAATTGAACTTAGGCCTCGATTTTTGAACCCGCTTCTTTGCGCCCTTTGCGCCTCTGCGAGCTCTGCGTTACTTATCCGTCGAAAAAAAGAACAAAACAAATGAACCCATCCATACACGACAAGCTCGACAATCTGGCTCAGCGCCAGGAAGAAATCAATGGCCTGCTCGCTGATCCCGATGTGATTGCGGATCAGAACAGGTTCCGTAACCTGTCCATCGAGCTGGCGGAATTGACGCCGGTAGTGGAACATTATCAACAGTATCGCCTCACCCTGGATGAACTACGAGACGCCCAGGCCATGTTGAAAGATAAGGACGCCGAAGTCAGGAGCATGGCCCAGGAAGAGTTGAGCCGAACCGAACAGCAAATAACCGAACACGAACAGACCCTGCAAAAGCTGTTGTTGCCCAAAGACCCCAATGACAATCGCAACATCTTTTTGGAGATTCGTGCCGGTACCGGTGGTGACGAGGCGGCCCTGTTCGCTGGCGATCTATTTCGTATGTACAACATTTATGCCGAACAACGGGGCTGGGCAGTCGAAGTGATCAGCAACAGCGCGGGTGAGCATGGGGGTTATAAGGAGATTATCAGCCGAATCGTGGGCCAGGGCGCTTACTCACGGCTCAAATTTGAATCCGGCGCCCATCGCGTACAACGGGTGCCCGAAACCGAAAGCCAGGGCCGCATCCACACCTCGGCCTGTACCGTTGCGGTCATGCCCGAAGCGGATGAAGTTGGTGAGATCGAGATCAACCCTGTCGACCTGAAGATCGACACCTATCGGGCCTCGGGGGCCGGAGGACAACACGTCAACCGCACAGACTCTGCGGTGCGTATTACCCACCTGCCTTCGGGTGTGGTGGTGGAGTGCCAGGACGAACGCTCGCAACACAAAAACAAGGCCCGCGCCATGTCTGTATTGCGCTCCCGCTTATTGGAAGCCGAGACCCAAAAGCAGCAACAAGAGGAAGCGGCCGTGCGCCGTAACCTGGTCGGTAGCGGTGATCGCTCAGAACGCATTCGGACCTACAACTACCCCCAGGGCCGTGTGACCGATCATCGCATCAATCTCACGCTCTATAAGTTAAATGAAATTCTGGGTGGCGATTTGAATCAGCTCATAGACCCATTGAGCAGTGAACACCAAGCCGACCTTTTGGCCGCCATGGGCGAAAACTAGGTGGCCCTCGCCACGAAAGATGCATCCCCGGTAAGTCAAAAAATCGGCCAACTTGTCGATTACGCCAACGCAACACTGGAACAAATTTCACCCACGCCACGACTCGATGCCGAAATTCTGGTGTGCCATGCATCGGGCCTGAGTCGCAGCCAGCTTATTGCCCAGTCGAACCACAGCCTTGATGGGCTTGGTTGTAAGCAATTCGATCTCCTGTTGCAGCGCCGCCGGAAGGGTGAACCCATCGCCTACATCACCGGACACAAGGAATTTTGGTCCCTGGATCTGGAGGTGACGCCCGACACACTCATTCCACGACCCGAAACCGAGCATCTGGTGGAACAGGCCTTGATCCACATTCCCCCCGATCGTCCCATTCAAGCTCGTCCCTTTAGCGTTGCAGATTTAGGCACCGGTAGCGGTGCCGTCGCCCTGGCCCTGGCCAGGGAACGACCCCAAAGTCAGATAGTGGCCACGGATATTTCTGAAAAGGCCATTGCGGTTGCGCGTCAAAACGCCCATAACCTGGGTATCAATAATATAGAATTTCACCAAGGTGACTGGTTCGCGCCCCTTGCTGACACACAGTTCGATCTTATTGTCAGCAACCCACCCTATGTACGCCAAACCGATCCGCATTTGGGCGAAGGTGATGTACGCTTTGAACCCAAGGCTGCCTTAACTTCTGGTGCTGAGGGCCTGGATGCCATTTGTAAATTGGTCACACAGGCGCCCAATTTTCTCGCCGAGCGTGGATGGTTGGTCCTTGAGCACGGTTACGACCAGGCTGAGGCGGTGATGGAACTACTTAAAGGTGCAGGATTTAACCACTGCGCGACGTATCGAGATCTGAATGATCAGCCCAGAGTCAGCGAAGCGCAAATCGTATGAGGTGCGGTTATTGGCCTCACCATCAATACAACTTGACCTTTATGACCTGTTTCAACAAACGAAAGTGCTTATCGAGAGAATAAATCTTACAGTTATTTGCCTTGGCATTTTGCGCAATTATCAGGTCAGGAATACCCACCCCATTTGCGCCAGCTTTCAAGCACCTTATCTGAAACGCCACAATTTCGTCCCAGTCTATCTGCATAGGGAGCCGGTTAATCTCTTGAAGCAACTTAATCACTACAACTTGCTTTTTTACTTTTAGGTAGGGGACTAGCTCGGCCAATATTATGTCATTAGTTACAACAAGGTTTTCGTCGATAAGAGCACCCAAGCCCGTTGAGTCATCACCTCCCTTGAAATAATCGATCCATACCGAAGTATCGACCAGAACACCCATCAATGACGATCTCGAAGTTCATCCAGATTAATGTCCAAGTCAATTTTCCCCCTGTACTTCTTTAGATCTCTAATCTTTGCTTTCCTAATCAATTCTCGCAGGGCAAGGACTATGACCCCTGTTTTAGTACCCGTACGGGTTATCTTCATTGCCTCACTTAAAAGCTTTTCGGGTAAATCAAGAGTTGTTCTCATATTTGCCTCCTTAGGCTATGCATACGATATTAGTATATCATGCATACTCTATCCAGGGGCTAATATCTGGTCTATTCCGGGGATAGTATATTTACCGGAATAGGCATGTATCTGTGTCAGGAAATAGCGGATGTGAAGCTCAAGGATATCGCAGAATACTTTAATTTAAGCCCTATAGGCTCAGTGCATTTTATTACTCATCAGGCCAGGAAAAGACAGAACAGGGATTTTATTCGCACAGTCGATACCGTAGTGGAAAGTATTATGAAGCAAGCGACTTGACCCCCATCTATGCTTGGCTGTAAGACTCTTGATCTTCTGCCCGTTTTGCGCGTTAATGAACGCCTCGATGCGCTTCACCTACCACCGTTTCTGCTTCTCGGGTATTTATCAAGGCAGATCAGGTAGTTACTGAAAAAGCGTCAGGGTGGGGATGTGGGAATCAGACATATAAACCCTCCTTGTCACAACTAACGGGCGGCCTGCCCTAAAATGGATATGCTGCGTTCAATACTAGACCGCATCGGCTATTCGCACAATAGGCCGATGCGGTCTATTACTCAATAGTAATGACGCAGCCCATTATACTGTTATGACGCATCATGGAAGAAATAGATAAATTAAATATCGCTAAAGAAATGCTTGATGCTGCAATAGATGAGTATCTAGATCATCATCGTTATTTTGCAGCTTACAACTTGGCTGGTGTTGCCGAAGAGTTGCTCGGCAAGTTCGTGCGTTTAAACGGAGGTAAAGATGCATTAACTCAATCAGTTGAAAGCGTAAAAATGGTAAATAAAGCAATTAATGGTGAAGAATTCACTGATAAAGAATGGAAAAAGGAAATATCTAAACTAAAAAATAGCATTAAACATCTTGATTCGGTAAATGATCGTCATATAAGTACAGATATAAAAGATGAGGTTAGATGGAAAATTAATGATGCTGTTAAAAACTTTGACGCCCTCAATTTAAATACAACTCAAAATATAGAAAGATATTTTGAACGCTGGAGAGAAATAATGCGTCATAACAAGTCGTTAAACCAGATCGGCGCAAAAGACGCGCCTCCTGGTTAACTCAAACGTTATCTGTATGGAGGCATTACATGGCTAAGTATGAAATGGCAACAATCTTCATTTCAATAAGTGCAATCTTAATTAGTTTAGCAAGTGTTATTTACACTAGCTCTCTAAGTGAAAAGATTTCAAGCAGCGATTACAAGGCTAAAGAACAAGTAAAGACAGATACCGCAAAGTTGTTGTCGTCATTGAGAAGTATTATGCACAAAGGTGCACTTTCATCAACCACTAAAGATACAATTGATATTTCTCACGAGAAAAACTCAATAGGTGAATTCCTTACGAGTCAAACAGGTCTAGCATACTATTCATGGGTTAATGAGAAAAGTACTGAGGCCGGCAAGGTAGGGAAAAGCGGAGAGTCCTGGAGATTATTCTTTCTATATCTGGCTGAATTGGCGAATGCGAATCACGCTTAAAGAAAATAGGGGTCAAGTCGCTTGCTTCATAATACTCTCCACCAATGCATGGAGTCAGAGCCAAATTCGTAGCACCTCGCTAAAACTTTGGGTATTTGAGAGAATCTGGCTCTGACCCCGGCAGCTCCCCTATAGGTCTTCTGGCTCTAAACCGGTGTTTTTGGCTAATCGAGCTAGCATTCGAGGCCCTATCTCATCACCATCATGAAAAGCATAGATTATGTCTGCCCACCCTTCTCTTTCTAACGTTCGATATGACCCAGATTAACGCTTCACCTTCCAGCCTATTCGTAATAGTGCCCCTAGTACTTTCTTAGACTTAGAAGAAGGCCATCGACTCATGCAGCAAACAATCCTTTTAGATCGGGCACAGGCTCGCCATGCTCAAGTCTTTCCGCTAAAGCTCGAAGCGCTAGTGCTTCTGCACTAGCGATAGCCTCTCCCTTGCTCGAGCCATATGCCATCGCCCCAGGGATATCCGGGATCTCCGCTAACCAGCGTCCACCATCTTCCTGTTCTGTTTCTACCCTTAACATTGTGCAATCTCCTAATTATCTTTTCCAATCTAATCCAGTGCGCTGTCGTTCCCATCCTACTTTGCACTCCAGGCGCACTCAATGACAGCCTCGAAATTAAAGGGGTTGCCCATTAGCAGAAGTCTTTAGGATCGTTCCCAAATAACTTCTACGCCATCATTTTCACCAAGCGCTGCCTCAAGCATAGTGATTAAAGATGAATCAGCGCCTTTTTCTTTGAAAATCGCTATTTGAGCCCTATTCAGCCAGTAATCTTGATCTTCACTATGCTCCTCTTCGAGTTCATCAATAAGATATTGGAGTTGATCTTCCGATAATGAGCCGATGTGTTGACCCGTTTCTTTGTTTTTTAAAGTAATCATAATTTTTCCTTATATTTAATTTTAGCATTTCTTTTCTAAAACAATTCATGATTGGTATTACGGTCTTGTATTGTCACAACTTAACATCTTAGTGAATCAACTACGAGTTGGCCACATTTAAGATTATAGCGGCCATGATGGGTCACCCACCATGCTTTATGAAATCACTTTTATCTTCACGGCTTTGCACTTTAATCTTAAGACCCACTCGCTGTCCTGACCAAACGCGCCAGACCACCTTTTAATAGACACACGTCAAATCCTCTCTGTTTGAGCAGAAATGCGGCGGCCGCACTGCGTCCCCCGGAATCACAAAATACCACATAGGCGCGGTCCTTGGGCAATTGGTCCGCTTTCTGCCGTAACAGATTAAGTGGAAGATTGGTACTGCCTTTGACGCTACCCTTTTGAAACTCACTCTGCAGTCTCACATCGAGCAATACCGCCCCTTGGCTTGCCATAAATGCCGCTTGCTTGTCGGTAACGCGATTCAACAGGGGCTCTTGCATCAATTCCATGAAGTCCTCTCGTGACAGGCGCATCAACACGCCATCCTCCATCATGCTCACGGTAGCGTTGCGCTGTGTATCCGATAGCAGGGCCTCTTCACCAAAACCGATCCCCGCTTCAAGTTCTGCCAGCACGGTGGGTGGCGTGCTGCGACCAAAGCCACGCGTCACCTGGCAGCGCCCTTCTTTAATGATGTAGTAAAAATCTCCCGGATCACCCTGTTTGACGATAACCTGTTGTGCCTTAACCGGCATGGCCTGAAACCGGGAAAACAGGACTTCAAGATTGGCCGAAGGCAGTTTTAAAAAAATGGGTAATCGCAACATCTGGATGGTCCAATCCGTGTCGGCCACGTTTTCGATCTCAGTCACCTCATAGCTTTCATCCGCAGCACGGCTGCGCGTCACTTGATCCCAAGCCAACAATTTATCCAGTAACTGGCTATCCACGTGGGCGATAGCCACCGGGCTAAGGGTGGTGGCAGTGTATTGGCGGGGTTTTAGGTTAGACAGGGCGTGGCGAGCCGAATCTGTGCCTGCCTCCACCATGTCCTCACGGTCGGGGGCAACCAGGCCTACCTTCCCGGAAAGAAGAAATACGGTTTGATTGTCTTTATCTCCCCGCTTAAACAGGCCCTTACCTGCGCCTATTTCTAGCACAGTCACGTAACGGACTAATTGATCAAAGCCCGCCTTATTCAAGCTGTCTATGGGCACTAGTGTGCGCAATAGTTCACGATCTTCTGTGCCAATCTCATTTTCCATAATTGACTTCATTCTGTTTCTTTGGTCTATCGATACCCTGGATTGATTTTTCAGGCGCTACGCGCGGTGGGTTTGGAATATTTGTGCAAGCCACCTTCAAGCACATACACCTCATACCCTTGCTGTTTCATAAGAAAGGCGGCAGCTGCACTCCTGGCCCCAGTGTCACAATACACAATATAGGTTGTTTGTTTTGACAAGCCCCTTAGCCTAACGCGCAATAGATACAGCGGAATATTGATTGCATTTTTAATGCTTGCGTCCTGAAACTCTGATTCCATCCGAACATCTATCATCACCGCACCGGACTTTACTTCACCAGAGGCTGTTTTTGCATTGATCTCCTTAACAACAGGTTTTTGCAAAAGATTGAGGAAGTCTTTTTTTGCCAGCCCCATAATAACACCACCCATAATCATGCTCACTGTAGCATTTCTTGGCTCGCCGGCAAGTAATGCCTCCTCACCAAAACTTTGGCCAGCATTCAATACCGCCAACTGTACGGTATTGTCTTTTAGGGATGACTTTCTGCTCACCAGACATTTACCGCTCTGGATAATGTAAAAATAATCTCCCGGATCACCCTGATAGATCACCACATCACCACCACTACGCTCCATTCGTTCCATGCGCGAAATAAGAATCTGAATATTCTCGGTAGGGAGTTGTGAAAAAAGGGGATTACGCATCAACTGAAGCATCCAATGACTGTCTGCAACGTGAGCGCCATCCAGTTCAGTCACCTCATAACCCTCAACTTCACTACGGATAGCCTGATCCCAACTGATGATACGATCGACAACTTCACTTTTGACCCTTGCCACCAATATCTCGGATGCGGCCACCGCCCCATAGTGGCGAGGCTTTAAATTGGCCAGGGCATAGCGAGCTTGCTCACTGCCCGAGGCAACAATTTGATCGGCCTGGTCTCCAGATTGTAATGCGATCTTGCCATCCAAAAGGTAATAAGTTTCATCGTCCCTGTCGCCCTTGGAAAACAGCCGATAACCTTGTGGCAGACGTTCCACCGTCACCTGATCAATGACCTGTTTGAAAGCTTCTCCGCTAAATGAGCCGATGGGGATGAGTCGGGTCAGTTGTTCCCTCTTAACCTGGGGCAGCGGTCTTGGATCCGACATGATACTCCTCGTTACGTGTTCTTAGGCCAACTTATTTTTAGGGTGCTTCTATTTACACCCTAACCTTAAACAGAAAATACCTGCGGGGAATTATGGAACACCATAGCTTGAACTTAGCCCCTCTTCTTCAGATTCTTTCTTTGACGTCGATGATTTTGGGTATCCTGCCTGATCCAATTCGCCGGCCAGTAGCGACTCCATATAGCCCTTCATAATCTTTTTTCCCACGACTAAAGTGGGCACAGTTAAAGCGCCCACCTTTTCCCTCATTTCTTGCTGCAAGACGGCATTCTTTTCCACATTTTTTTCTGTAAATGGAACGCCACGTCCTTTGAGGTAATTTCGTGCCGCATCACACCCTGTGCAATCTGAAATACTGTATAGGATTACGGGGTACTTAGACGCCGCTATTGTGGCACCGGTATCACCTGTTGATATGGGACCATAATTTGGATTATTTTTTTCCTCCACAGACAATGCCCCATCAGGGGGCAAGGCATCCTGGTAGGTCACTTTGCCATCTTCGTCCACCCACCGATAAGTCCTTTGCGCAAAGGCCTCGACACTGAAGAGGGCCGAGACAACGGCAACACATATTAAAAAGGTTAGCGTGTCATTTTTCATCCTAAACTCCGTAATCTTTCGGTAATCCCGGCAATTACCAGTGTGTCATTTTAACAAGCACTGAGCCCGGAGTGTCGCAGCAGGGCATCAATAGTGGGCTCCCGGCCACGAAAGGCAACAAAAAGCTCTATGGGCTCCTGGGTCCCACCCTGCTCAAGGATGTGGTGTAAAAATGCATTTCCCGTGTCACGATTGAAGACGCCACATTCCTCAAATTGAGCAAAGGCATCTGCGGATAACACCTCCGCCCACTTATAGCTATAATAACCTGCAGCATAGCCACCCGAGAAGATATGTGAAAATCCATTCTGGAACCGATTAAAGGGGGGCGGCATCACCACCGCAACTGAGGCCCGCACCTCATCCAATATCTGTTGCACACTCTTATTGCCATTAGGCTCAAACTCACTATATAAATGCATATCAAAAAGAGCGAACTCTAACTGTCGGGCCATGTTCATTCCGGCTTGAAAATTTCGTGCTGTACGCATCTTGTTTAACAACTCCTTGGGCAAAACCTCTCCTGTTTCGTAATGGCCGGATAAAAACTCCAACGTCTCCTCCTGCCAACACCAATTTTCCATAAACTGGCTGGGTAACTCGACTGCATCCCAGGCCACCCCATTGATCCCCGCCACCCCCACATAATCGACCTTGGTCAGCATATGGTGCAGACCATGTCCAAATTCATGAAACAAGGTGATCACTTCATCGTGTGTCAGTAACGATGGCTTACCCTCCAGGGGGGGTGAGAAGTTACAAGTTAAATAGGCGATGGGTAGCTGGCTTTTGTTGACACTCAGCTTGCGCGACTGGCATTCATCCATCCATGCACCACCCCGCTTGTGGTTCCGCGCATAAAGGTCCAAAAAGAATTGGCCCCTCACTTCTTCGTTTGCATCCACAATCTCAAAGAAACGCACATCCGGATGCCATGCACAGACACCCTCTTTTTCGGTAATGCTAAGGCCATATAGACGCCTTACCACCTCAAACATGCCCTCTATGACTCTGGGCACGGGGAAATAGACTCGCAGATCCTCTTGGCAAAACTGATAACGGGACTGGCGTAGTTTTTCAGAATAGTAGGACAAATCCCAAGACTGGATGTCTGAAACACCATCGCTGTCCCAAGCGAAATCTTTTAGTTCCTGAATCTCTTTTTCTGCAATGGGACGTGACCGATCAGCAAGGTCCAACAGGAATTTCATAACCTCATCAGTATCCCGGGCCATCTTGGATACCAAAGAATAGTCAGCGTAGTGCTTAAAGCCCAATATTCTCGCCATTTCACCGCGTAGCTCGAGCACCCGATCTATGATCCCGGTATTGTTCCAACGATTGGCATCAGGACCCAAATCGCTGGCACGACATACATAGGCTTCATACATCTGACGCCTTAGCTCACCATCATCGGCATAGGCCATAAATGCAGAGTAAGACGGGGCATCGAGGGTAAACTTCCATCCTTGCACACCGTCTTGCTTTGCCGCTTGTGCCGCCATAGCCATGGCAGTATCCGGTAAGCCCGCCAATTTTTCCCGTTCAGTAACCGACAAAGACCAGGCGTGGGTTGCGTCGAGAAGATTCTGTTCGAAACGGCTGGTTAGAGTAGAGAGTTCCTGACGAATGGCCTTGAATGCCTTCTTGGCATCACCACCCAGTTCAGCACCAGATAAGCGAAAATCACGTAGCGTATTGTCTATAATCTTTTTTTGCGCTCGGGATAAAATTCTAAAATCGGCACTTTCGGCTATCTGGAGATAGGCCTGAAAAACCCGGGGGTCCTGGCTGATTTCTGTAGCGTAATTCGTCAGTTTTGGCAGGCATCGATTATACGCATCGCGCAGATCCGCACTGTCACATACCGCATTTAGATGAGACACCGGCGACCACATGCGATCCAGATCTTCATCCATATCTTCCATAGCCTGGGCAAAATTATCCCACGAGTAGGGCTCGGCGTTAGCCAACAACCGTTCCAATTTAGCCCTATTGCTCTCTAACAAGTTATCCAGGGCGGGTTCCACATGTTCGGGATGAATCTCTTTAAATCGGGGCAGCCCACTAACATTGAGCAAAGGGTTGCTGTCGTCAGGGGGGGAATTTGTCACCAAGGTATCCATATAAAGCTCTTTGGCCGATTGGGCTAATAAAACTGTGCGATCAGACTCGCTAATTTAGCACAAGACAGGAACTGCCCCCAAAGCGTACACTCTAACGGTGTCGTGTCCATACCAACCAATAGCATTGAGGTAAGCCTGCTGTGGATGAAAACTATGATTTTATTGTAGTCGGTGGTGGCAGCGGTGGCATGGCCGCTGCACGACGGGCCGCCTCCTATGGTGCGCGCTGTGCCCTTATTGAGGCCGGTGCCATCGGTGGAACCTGTGTCAATGTGGGGTGTGTGCCCAAAAAAGTCATGTGGAATGCCTCACACCTGGCCGACATGATGACTCTGGCCCCTGACTATGGCTTTCAAATTACCCATACCAAGTTTAGTTGGCCCACCCTAAAACGGGCCCGTGATGCCTATATTCAACGCCTCAATGATATCTACCATAGAAACCTGGAGGCCTCGGAAGTCACCGAGATACACGGTACAGCCCATTTTCAGGATGCACATACCGTCGTTGTCGGCGATCGCGCACTCACTGCCAAACACATCATGATTGCGACTGGATCGACCCCGATCATTCCGGCCATTCCAGGGGCCAATTTAGGCATAGACAGTGACGGGTTTTTTGAACTCGACGAACAACCCAACCATGTATTGGTCATCGGTGGTGGCTATATCGCAGTAGAATTTTCCGGCTTATTGCATGCCCTCGGCACCGAAGTGACAATGTTGTTACGTGGCGAATTTTTTCTTCGCAACTTTGACTCAAGCCTGCGAGAGACCCTCATGGAGGAGATGCAACGCTCGGGGATAAATATCATGACCTGCGTTGACCTGGACCGATTACAAGAAGAGGAATCAGGCCATATATCCATTCGCAGCCGCAGTGGTGAGATCATCACTGGATTTGATACTGTCATCTGGGCAACCGGTAGACGTCCCGCCAGTGACAAGCTAAACCTGGAGGCAGCAGGAATCGAGCAAGATCAACGCGGCAATATTCCCACCGATGCCTACCAAAATACCAATGTGTCTGGAATCTACGCCGTAGGTGATGTGACGGGACGCACCGCCCTAACACCGGTCGCCATTGCCGCCGGTCGGCGACTCGCAGATAGGCTTTTCGGTGGCCAACAAGATGCAAAATTAGACTACGACAATATTCCCACCGTCATGTTCAGCCACCCACCGATAGGCACCGTGGGCATAACCGAAGAACAGGCCAGAGAAATGTATGGCGAAGATGGGGTCAAAGTCTACCAGTCACGGTTTACCAACATGCTTTATGCGGTAAGCGAGCACAAGGCACCTACTGTGGTAAAACTTATTACCGTAGGTAGCCAGGAGAAGATTGTCGGCTGCCATATTCTCGGTGAGGGTGCCGATGAGATTATCCAGGGCTTTGCGGTAGCTGTGAACATGGGGGCATTAAAAAGGGATTTTGACAACACCGTAGCCATTCATCCCACTTCCGGGGAAGAATTGGTGACGCTTAAATAGCATAAGAATTTTCGCCGCAAAGGCGCGAAGGCGCGAAGGCGCGAAGAAAACCAAATCAGGTGTCACACAAGGCTAAAACTAGGCCAAGGGAAAAATCACATTCACTTAGTGACGCTGCGCCTCTGCGAGCTCTGCGTTGCCTACCATGGCCAAAAACCTAGATAGCTTTGCGCCTTAGCGTCGTTACGGCTAAGTATCCATATCAAGCCGCTTTGAGCTCCTCTCCTACATCATCGGCCCATCTAACAGAATCCAGATAAATTTTGGTATATGAATCTCGTCTAACTCTATCAAAAACAAGTTTATCCCAATCACCACGCTCATAGGCCAAGGCACATGTCAGGGCCTCACCAAGTGGCCCCACATGATCAAGCAATGCAGTATTAATCTCCTTGGAGATGGGCAAAGACTTTAGCACCCTATCCATAGGCTGATCGAGCAGGGCATCTAACACTGACAATAAGCCTACAGTAAAAAACGAATCATGGTCCCTTCGACCTGTTTTTTGGGCCAATAACTCACACATACGGCCGCGCACCATCGCGACAACCATCAGCTCATGCGGCTTACCATCAATATTGGACATACTAAGCAGGCTTATCCAGTTTCGTATTGCCCGAAATCCGAGTATCACCAATGCCTCTTTAATAGAATCAACCCTACGATTTAAACCATATTGAGCTGTGTTGATAATACGCAACAACCGATAACTCATCGACACATCTTTGCTGATAAATCCTTCAAGATCCGAAAATTCCGTTTTCGGATCTTGCAATTTGGCCAGCAATTGCACTATCGCCAAACGACCCTCCGGGATACGTTTACCGCATATAACCTTGGGCTTACAGAAGAAATAACCCTGAAAATAATCAAACCCAAGATTCTTACAAAACTCAAACATTTCCGGGCCTTCAACCTTTTCTGCCAACAGCTCAACATCATGCTTTCGTAAGATGGCGACATGTTCCTCTATGGCCTCATTATCCAACTGCAGGACATCAATTTTTATAATATCCGCAATTTCTACCAGTGGAATCAAATCCTCATGAAAAATAAAATCATCCAACAAAATCGTATGCCCTCTTTGTGAGAGCGATCGCACTGCATCCACCAACTCATCATCCACAGGAACACCTTCTAAAATCTCCAGCCCCAAACGACGCTCATCAAATTCGGTCAGATGACCATCCATTATGATATCGTGAGTTATATTGATATAAGCATTTTTGTCATTGACAATACGATCGAGACCAATGTCAATAAATGCATTAACAATAATCTGAGATGTGGCACAATTCTCGTCTTTAAAATCCGCATAGTTGGCCTCACTGCTCCGAAATAACAACTCATAGGCCACCACTTCGAGTTGCTTATTACAGATGGGTTGCCTGCCCACAAATATTTTAGTAATTCCAGGTGTCAGGTTGACGTCCGGCTGTTGTCCTCTCATTAAATTCTCTCCTGGGCCAAGCCACTCAATTGCAAACTTCCGCTTCGCATCGATTGCGTCCATTGTCTTTGGCACGATACAGGGCCTGGTCTACTCGTTCAAAAACAGACTCTGTTGTGTCACCGTTATGAAACTCCGCCACACCACATGAGATGGTCACACTGACTTTCTCACCACTGTGGTGAAATCCAGTAGTATCTATGAGCTGACGAAATTTTTCTGTCATAACCATAGCGTCCTTAAGCACGGTTTCAGGCATCAGGGTTACGAATTCTTCGCCGCCATAACGGGCGGTAAAATCTGCCGACCGAAGCCGTGTTGCCAACATTTGGCCTACTGCCTGCAACACCTTATCACCAGCCTTGTGGCCATAGTTATCATTGATATGCTTAAAATGATCCAGGTCCCAAATCGCGATAGACAATGGCGCCTGATAACGCCGCCAACGATCATATTCAGTAGCCATGCGTTCATCGAAGGCCAATCGGTTAAACAATCCGGTCAGGGAATCTTGTAGGGCCTGTTTGCGGGCCTCATCCACCCTCTGACGCAACCCACTCGACTCATCTTCCATCTTATGGAGCTTAATAGTCAGGCGTTTAATTTTCTTCTCAGAATTTTGGGACCGTTTTTCCTCTTTTTCTATGTATTGACTCATATGCAGGCGAATCGCTGTAAGCCTTTCACTGGCCTCAACTTTAAGTCGATCAATATCCTGCGCTTCACGCACACTAAGCTCCAAACCCTCAACCTGGGTGTGGACCTCATTTTGTAATTTCTTACTATTAGCCAAAGATTCACGGCGATCGCTATCGGTACCTTGCAGGCCCCTATCTATTTCCTGCAGGTTATCGGTAAGTTGTTTGAGAAATTTTTCGAGCTCACGCCTTTCCTTATAAACTGCCTGACGCAACTCGGTCACCATAGCGGCGATGGACTTGATAATCTTGGGCAACTCTTTGGGTTTGGGATTGGCGATCAGCTTTTCCTTTAGGCCAGAAGCGATAACCTCCATCTCTGCAGGCAAGCTAAAGGTGTCCAACAAACAGCTTAAGGCTTCGGTAGCGGACAATCCTGGGGCTACCCCAAGGTCTTCACCCGTATCTTCTATTGTCGCTGAAGTTGTTTCATTGCCGAGATGGCGATTGATGAGCCGCGCCGTTTCCATGCACCAACGATCCAACTTCCTTTGGGTGTTTGCATTTTGAATGGACTGTCGAAGCTGAGCGATATCCCTATCCAGGGATGCAGGTAACGCCAACTCCCGCAACATACGCAATAATATTTTTACTACGTCTCCCACGGGCAAGCCACTACCACCCTCCCCAGGATCAATCCCCTCAGAACCGACTGCTGTTGAGTCGTGGGGCTCATCGTGGCTGAATATTTTTTTTAACAAGCCGCCTCTGGGGCGCTGCTCTGGCTCTTCACCTGTGGGCTCACCTATGGCATTCACCACCAAAGCAGTAAAATCCGCAATCAATTGCGGTTCATCGACATCCCGCTTATTCAATAGACTACGGGCAAATTTTTCTACTTGTCTTTTTTGGGATTCTGGAAACGGAATGGATTCAATCAATCGCCCCAGAACCTCAGCACTATCTGGAGGCCGATTTTGGGTTTTTGAAATTGCACGCTGGACCTGTTCGGCGCTCCGTGCAACACCCTCCACCAAACGCTTAATACGCCCTTTGTCCTTCTCTTCGCGGATAATATTGCGTAGATATTCCAGCTTTTCGTCTAACTGAGGATCTTGACCATCCCCCAGCAGGGTCAAATGGGAAATACTACGCCGCAGCAGACTCTCTAATTCTGTCCACTCACGCTCTCGCACCTCAAGCTCGTTAAGGCTGTCGTAATATTTCTGCCGCCAGGGGTCGGGGCTTGGGTTGGTCGGGTTACCTGAAATACTCACGTCTATCCCTACGGGGTGTACTGACCACTGGGGCAACGCAGCCACAGGTCAGGCCTGAATTATTCTCCGGTATCTCTTGGTGTATCGGCTGGTCCTAGGGAGGACTTTAGGGGCAGCGCAAAGCCTGAATGACCGGACCGGTCCGGGGCCTTTGGCCATGCCACAAATAGAAGGATTCTGCGGCCTGTTCCACCAGCATTCCCAGACCATCAACAACCTGGCTGGCACCGTGGTCCCGAGACCAAATCATAAATGGGGTGGGTTGATCGGCGTACATGAGATCATAGGCCAAGGCCCCTGGCCTAAAAATATCTTCCGGAATCGGTGGTACCTGGCCTTCTAAACTGGCAGCAGTAGCGTTGAGTACCACATCAAAGTGCTGATCCGACAGTGCATCAAAACCACAGGCTTCAATGGTGATTCCACTGAGACGGGAAAACTGCTCGGAGAGGTCCTGGGCCCTGGACACTGTACGGTTGGCGATGACAAGCCGTTTAGGTGCGTCACATAGGGGGGCCAATATCCCCCTCACCGCACCACCCGCCCCAAGGATCAATATAGATTTTCCCTTCAGATTCACACCCAGGTTACTTTCCAAATCCCGCAACAAACCTACCCCATCGGTATTGTCTCCATAGAGCTCTTGGTCATTAAACTTCAGGGTATTGACCGCACCGGCCTGCTCGGCCCGGTCGCTCAAACGGCTCGCCAACTTAAAGGCCTCGACCTTAAAGGGCACGGTCACATTAAGTCCACCCCCCCCGGCGGCACGAAAATGCTCCACCGCCTGGGCAAAGCCACCGGGGTCCACTTGCACTGCAGTATAGTCCAGCCTGATGCCACACTGTTGGGCAAACTGACTATGGATGACCGGTGACTTGCTGTGGCTAATGGGATGGCCCATCACCGCATAGCGCCTTGGTCTTTCAAAATCAAAAGGATCAGACATGGGGGGTATGCTAACATTTTTCCGATCACTTGATGAACGCCATGCTGAGTAGGCTTTGCGCATTAACATTCACGTAGATATTAAGTGAGTTCATTGGAAATATCTGGCAAGCTCTCTCGCTTCAATATAAACTGGATAGAAATAATACACAGAAATTATTCATACCATCCTGGCGCGCCCCACCATGGACATACTCACGTCACCCTATTTTCTTGCCAGCCTGTTTTTTGTTGTGGCATTTATCTATTCCTCGGTAGGCCTGGGAGGTGGCTCTTCCTATACCGCATTACTTGCCATATTTGGATTTAGCTCACTGGTGATACCCAGCGTATCTCTGATACTCAATCTAGTCGTTACCTCAATTGGTAGTTTTAATTTCATAAGAAACAAACACGCCAAGCTTAAACTGGTTTTACCGTTTTTAATCTCATCTGTGCCTATGGCTTTTTTGGGTGGTTCTCTCAATCTGCCTAAAGAGATATTCCACTGGGCGCTCTTGGTATCACTCATTTTTGTGGCTTTGCGAATCTACGGCTGGCGGGATACCTCGTTTGATTTAAAGCTCAGCCGAAATGGAAGGTGGGCGGTATCCCTTTTAGCAGGTGGGACACTGGGCCTGATGGCCGGTATTGTGGGCATAGGCGGTGGGATCTATCTGGTGCCGTTAATTATTGTCCTCGGCCTGGGTACAGACAAACAGGCAGCGGCCTGTGGCGCAATATTTATCTGGCTAAACTCCTTTTCTGGTCTCATCTCCAGACAAGTCTACAACACCATTAACCTCGAGGAATTTATCCCACACATCATCGCGGTACTGGTTGGCGGTGGATTGGGGTCTTACCTGGGTGCCAGCAAATACACCGCCCAAACTATAGAGAAGATACTGGGCATGCTGATCTTGATCGCCATCGTTCTGTTGTCCCAGGAACTGCTCATCTAGATTGCCGCCATATTGACCGGCTGGCGGCGGGCGCCCCAAGTGCCCGGTCTCGGTTCGAACACCCCCGCACAGGGTGTGGCGCACTGCTTACAACGACCCTGTTGATCCAAATTCCAGGCACTCAGCACATACCCATCCCGGCCGATCAACAGCTGAGCACAGTGGTGGCAATAGGTACTGCCACCCACCCTGTCACGGACGTTACCGGTATAAACGTAGCGCACGCCATTACCCATGGCGATATCCCGCGCCCGGCTCAGGCTTGCCTCTGAGGTAGAGGGATAATCCATCATCTTCCAGTCGGGGTGAAACGCGCTAAAGTGCATAGGAACATCCACACCAATGTGTTCCACCATCCACTGCGTCATCTCCTGCAACTCCTCATCACTATCGTTCTCTCCAGGGATAATGAGCGTGGTGGTTTCAAACCAGACATTGGTTTTGTGTTTAAGATACTCCAGGGTTTCCAACACCGGCTTTAACTCGCCACCACATATTTTTTTATAAAATCTTTCGCTAAAGGCCTTTAAATCAATATTGGCCGCATCCATATGGGCATAGAACTCCTGGCGCGGTTTGGCACAAACATACCCTGCGCTGACGGCCACAGTCCTGATATCCAGCTCATGACAGGCCTGGGCAATATCAATGGCGTATTCATGAAAAATCACCGGATCGTTATAGGTGAAGGCCACGCTATGGCAGCCCATATCTTTGGCCACCCGGGCAATCTTTTGTGGTGATGCGACATCCGCAAGGGTATCGGTCTCCCGGGACTTACTGATATTCCAATTCTGACAGAATTTACAGGCAAGATTACAGCCCGCCGTCCCAAAAGACATGACGGCGGTCCCAGGCAAAAAATGATTGAGTGGTTTTTTTTCCACCGGGTCGATGCAAAACCCACTGGACCGGCCGTAGGTCGTCAGCACGATAGCACCGTCCTGGCACATACGCACGAAACACAAGCCACGCTGGCCCTCACGCAACTTACAGTAGCGTGGACACAAATCACACTGCACCCGCCCATCATTCAGGATGTGCCAGTAACGAGTTTTTACCGCCGTGGTCGCTTGTATCATTGCACTCTTAGACAATCACACCTATGTATACAGTATAGATGGGGAAACTCTGCTAAATTTAAAGTTTCCGCAACAAGAAGGGACTACTTTGATATGGAGGCTGTCATGCCAAACGTGCGTGAACCTGCAGTAGCAGGAAGTTTCTATCCCGCCGACCCTCAGAGTCTGCGCCAACAAGTGAATGCGTGGCTTGGCCAGGCCGAGTCGGGCCACCCGTTCCCAAAGGCCATCATTGCGCCCCACGCCGGTTATCTCTATTCCGGGTCCGTCGCCGCCTCGGCCTACGCACCCCTCACCGCACACAAGGGTCAAATTCACCGCGTAGTATTATTAGGCCCCGCCCACCATGTCTATATCAAAGGCCTGGCGGCAAGCTCCGCCCATCACTTCAACACCCCGCTCGGGAGCATACCCGTGGACCGGAACGCGGTGGATGACTTGGTGAAGAACCTGGATACTGTGAATATCTCGGATGCTGCCCATGAACCGGAACACAGTCTTGAGGTTCACCTGCCCTTTTTACAACAGACACTAAGTGGCTTCTCTTTGGTCCCCCTGGTCGTTGGGGGTACGTCTGCAGAAGAGGTGGCGGTAGTTTTAGACCGGCTTTGGGGAGGAACTGAAACCTTGATCATCATCAGCTCTGACCTCAGCCATTATCATGACTACGATACCGCCTGTAACATGGATCGTGCAGCGGCCAAGGCCATCGAAAACCTAGACCCAAGCGCACTTGATCCTGAACAGGCCTGCGGCCAAATCCCCATCTGCGGTCTGCTGGCCACCGCCAAGGCCCGGGGCCTAAAGGTACAAACCGTGGATTTGCGAAATTCCGGAGACACCGCTGGCCCCCATGATCGGGTGGTGGGTTATGGCGCCTGGCTTTTTTCCTAGCACCCGCTTTCTCTTAAAGAACGACCATGCTTAACGAGTCACAGCGTACTAGCCTGACGGCACTGGCACAGTGCTCCATAGTGCATGGCATACGGTATGGCTGTCCCATTAAGGTAGACACAAGCCAGTACGATCCAATATTAAGGGCTCAAGGCGCGTGCTTTGTAACACTCCACAGGCATAACCAACTACGGGGTTGCATAGGCGCCCTACAGGCAAAACACCCATTGGTTGAAGACGTGGCCATTAACGCCTATGCCGCAGCATTCCAGGACCCTCGTTTCCCGCCGATGAAGAAAAATGAAATAGACGATCTGTCTATCCATATCTCGGTATTGTCAAAACCAGAGCCTATCGATTTCTCGACAGAAGAGGAGTTATTGAAAAAAATGCGCCCCGGTGTAGATGGCCTCATACTGGTGGACAGAGGACACCGAGGTACCTTCCTACCCTCGGTGTGGGACACCCTGCCAGAACCCAAGGCCTTTTTACAACAACTCAAGCTCAAGGCCGGGCTGAGTGAAGACTACTGGTCCGATTCGATACAAATAGAACGCTATACCACCGAGTCCTGGTAAAAAAAACAGACTCCTATTTCAACGCAGAACCCGGCACCCCGAGGGACAAAATACCGGGGCCATTGCTGCCCCATTACTAAGGAAAACGAAAGTTAGCCGACATCCTTTATCAGCGGGTGTTGGCAGCATGGACGCTGCCATCAAGCGTACAGGGACGTATTCACCGCGTCCCGCTGATGAAGGATGTAATGAACTCGTTAGTAACTTACCCCAACAAGCAACGGCCTACTTCAGTTTTTGGTATGCCTCGGCACCCCCTCTCATAAAATAGTAGTCCTTGATTTTCATGGCACGCAGGCGATACTCCAGCCAGCGGACCTGCTTGCCTACATTATCGTAAATCAGCAAGGTTTTTTGTTCCTTCTGGGCCTGCTCAAGCAGTGATCTCAATTTTTCAGAATCTTCCAGACTTGCCCACTTCTCAACAAAGGGGAATAACCCCATTGAAGCACGTTGGGTACGGCTGCGCACATCAATAACGGCATATTTATCCGATTCTGCCCGACGCTTAAACTCCTCAGGGCCAATTTGCCGTGTCTTATGTTTTTTCTTGCTGATAAGCTGAGAAGGATCAATGGGGCTTTTTCCCAACAATACCGTACGCCCAGGTTGAGCCCTGGCCCAATCGAATATCCCCGCATCAAATGAAAAAACATCACCCACCCCAAACACCTGTGCCTTCCTGGCGGCCTTATAAGATTTAAAACACGTATGTCCATTACAGTAGAAGATTATTGGATCAAAACTCTTTTTACGAAGCGCCCTAATCTTTTTCACAAATTCGGCGTGTGCAATAGGGACATTAATGGCGCCCTTTATATGAATCGTTGCATACTCATAGGGTGATCGCACATCAACAATATGGGTCTCTTTAGGCATTCCCTTTAGCTGTTCTAAAGTAACGATCTCTACCTCTGGATATAACTTCCGTCCTGGAAATTCCTCTCCTGCCACTGCAAAAGCGGTTAACAGAATCAAGCTAATCGCAAGGAGTCGTTTTGAAAGTTGGCACATCGGAAAATCCTCCACTGAATCCACTAATAAGCATAGCGCCCATTAGCCATCATTAAGGTATAGATCACTTTATCAAAACCAGGGAAACCTGGACACTCATGATTCACGTTATACCACCGGGTTTTGACGAGAAAACCCTCTCATTTCCCGGCACCAGGGCACCGGCCTCGGGGCCCTCTTAGGGGGTAGCTGCAAAGGACCCACAGCCCCCAACACCCATCGAAGGGGCAACAAAACCCTCCCAACAGGCTGGCTACATTATCCTTCGAGGGCAGCCACCGCCAATCCTATCGGCCACATGGGCTTGTTTCCTCCCTATGGTGAATTGAGGCACCTTCCTTGACACCCGAAAGACTTATTGTTATACAATAAATAATTATTGTTTTATATTTAATTTACAGAGGCCAAATTGTGGGAAAAGCTCATCGTATACAACGAGTTAGCTCTATTATGCGTAGCCTGTGCCTGGTGTTGGCACTTCTCGCCCCGTCGGCGGTAGCCCTGATCTGGCTCAGGTTCGATAGCTTTGCAACCATGATTGTGGGGATCAATCAGTTGCCATTCCGGCCACAAGACATTGATGCCTCCACGCGACTCATGGGATTTATCATTCACATGATCCCTGGCGGTGTGGCCGTATACGCACTGCTGCAAGGGCGACGGCTATTTGGGCTTTACAGCGAAGGGAAGATATTTACCCTGGAAAATACCCGTCGCCTGTCAAACATTGCGCGGGCACTTATCGTCTACACCCTGGCCATGCCATTAATGCGTACCGCACTCAGTGTACTACTCACCCTGCACAAGCCACTGGGAGAAAGGCATTTGGTGATAAGCATCAGCTCAGATGATATTGGCTTACTATTTATCGGCACCGGATTACTGGTCATCACCTGGATCATGGATGAGGGGCGCAAACTGGCTGAAGATAACGCACAGATTGTATAAGCAAGCCCATGCCTATCCTTATCAAGCTCGACATGATGCTGGCCAAACGAAAAAAGAAATCACGGGATCTTGCCGAATTTGTCGGCATCACTGAACAAAATATCTCATTACTCAAATCCGGCAAAGTCAGGGGCGTACGTTTCGGGACTCTCGAAAAAATCTGTGAGTTTCTCGAATGTCAGCCCGGAGATCTGCTTGAATACAAGGAAACCAAAATATGAGCACTATGACACGACCTTCATTATTGATTCTACTCACCATCACCGCACTGCAATCAGGATGTGCATCTGAATCCTGGAAGCGGGTATCTTTCGACGTCCTGCAACAACAGGAATGCCGACTTCAAGGCTCCCCAAGTGAACAAGGGCAATGTATGCGTACTTACGACAAGGAGTACGAACGTTACCAGCGTGAGCGGGACCAACTGACCCAGAAACCGGATCAAAGAAATTGAGAAACATGCGCAAATCCCGGAATATGCACACATCAGCAACGATCACATGGCTGTTGTTTTGCCTGAGTAACATCCCGGCATGGGGCACAGAACCGGGGGAGATCGTCGGTGAATGGGTGACCGCCGGTGGATCTTCTCGAGTAATGATCACACGACAAGATGACAAGTACGTCGGTCGCATCGTTGCCCTCAAGCACTCGCGCAATGGCCCAAATAAGCAACCAGGAATAAAGAAAAAACCACAGACCGACACCAATAATCCTGATGCAACGCTGAGACAACGCCCCTTGATTGGTCTGTTGCTGTTAAATAATTTTCACTTCGACGGAGACGGTTGGAGTGGAGGGACAATATACGATCCCAATAACGGCAAAACCTACAAGGCCGAGATATCCCTTGCCGACAAGCGCTCACTATACGTCCGTGGCTACATCGGAGTATCCCTGATTGGCAGGACAACAATCTGGGAATCCCTAAATAGTTATCGCAAACGAGAACTGGCCTTTTTGGAGCTGAATTGCGAACAATCCAACGCGGCACATTAAGTGGTGCCCCCTAAATACCGTCGGCTACAAATAAACTCGAAAGGGGAAAATCGGCACAAGCACAAAAAGACTGCCATACTCTAAGCTGATCACACCCACTTAATACTGAGGGAAACGAAAGTAAGCTGACATCCTCCATCAGTGCTTGATAGGCCCATGCCCGTTTAAGGAGAAACGCGTGACCTGCACAGCCAAGCCCCCACCGGCTGCCTCCATCCTGGCGTCCACCGCTGCGTACAGCATCCCGTAAGCTTCCCCAGAAAAGAACTCTCCCCACGGAGGGCCGAATGATCGTTAAAACCAATCGTTAAAATAGAAACAATAGATTATACAAAATAACTACGCGCCTCTAAGATAGCCCTCAAGGTCAGGCTGACAACTTGTATCTTGCCTCAACTAACGAGCATTTGGAGTAAATAACATGAGCAAACACACTTTAACCACCGCGACGGGTTCTCCGGTCGCCGACGATGACAACAGTATCAGTGTGGGGGAGCGCGGTTCTCTGACCTTCGACAATCACTACACCTTTGAGAAATTGGCGCATTTCAACCGCGAGCGTATCCCCGAGCGCGTGGTACACGCCAGAGGTACGGGGGCCTACGGCACCTTTACCGTAAGCCAATCACTACGGGATTACACCATTGCGGATTTTCTGCAGACGGCGGGGCAACAGACAGACGTATTTGTCCGTTTCTCAACCGTAGGGGGCGGCCAGGACTCCAGTGACTATGCCCGTGACCCGCGTGGGTTTTCGATCAAGTTTTATACCCATCAGGGTAATTACGATATGGTGGGGAATAACACGCCTGTCTTCTTCTTACGTGATGCGATTAAATTTCCAGACTTCATCCATTCACAAAAAAAGAATCCACGTACCAATCTACCCGATCCAGCGGCCATCTACGAGTTCTGGGCCAACCACCCACAGTCCCTGCACCAGGTGACCATACTGATGTCTGACCGGGGTATTCCTGCAAGCTACCGTCATATGCACGGCTTCAGTTCACACACCTTCAGCTTCTGGAACAGCAAAGGTGAGCGCACCTGGTTTAAGTGGCACTTTAAATCCAATCAGGGCATTCAAAACCTGACCAATGAACAGGCAGCGGTAAGCTCACCTTTCGGCGCACAGCAAGATATGGTCGATGCAATTGATCGGGGTGAGCATCCAAGCTGGACGGCGAAGGTGCAGGTCATGACGGAAGAGCAGGCTAAAAACTATGCCATCAATCCTTTTGACCTCACCAAGATTTGGCCCCACGCCGATTTCCCTTTAATAGAGGTGGGGCAGCTTGAGTTGAACCGTAATGTAGATAACTATTTTGCCGAAACTGAGCAGGCCTGTTTTGCACCCAGTAATTTGGTGCCGGGTATTGGCGCATCACCGGATAAAATGTTGCAGGGTCGTTTGCTGGCCTATCAAGACGCTCATCGCTACCGTGTGGGCGCCAATGCCAATCAACTACCAGTCAATGCTGCAAAGTGCCCGGTTCATCACTACCAAAGAGACGGTGCCATGGCGGGTATGTGCCCAGCACACGGGGATATGACCGTTCAGGGTTCTGGTGTGAACTATTATCCTAATGATCAGATCAACACCGGTGCCCCCGTTCCTGAGCCATCGGTTGCTGAACCGCCCATGCCAGTATTGGAAGGTGCATGGGTGGCACGACATGGTCTACCGGATGATGAAGATCATTACAGCCAGGCAGGAAATTTATTCCGTCTTATGGATGACTCTCAAAAAACACAACTGACGACAACGATAGCCGAAGGTCTTGTACAGGCAACCGAGTCAGCTCAAAAACGGATGCTTGAGCAATTTAAAAAAGCTGACCCAGACTATGCCAAGCGCATAAAGTCTGCAATGGCTTCTTAAGGAAAAAACGCAATAACTGTGCTAACCCGGATCACCTAAGGCTGCAAAGTAAAGCAATGCAGCCTTAGGTGGCCACTTACATAAAATACCATCTCTATTTACTAATGAGTTCATTGGTTACCCGACATCCTTCATCAGCGGGTGTTGGCAGCATGGACGCTGCCATCAAGCGTACAGGGACGTATTCACCGCATCTCGCTGATGAAGGATGTCGGGTAACTTTTGTTTTCCTTAGTAACAGCCGAAAGCAGGCACACCTAAAATGTAATTTTTGGAACATCGACGACCAAGCAAGTGAGATATGAAATAGACAAAAAGCAAGGCCCTATGACCCATTTATATTCGACAACACTAAAATACTACGAAAAATCGTTCTTTGACCAAGCTTTTCTATTACAATCAGCACTAGAATCATAAAACCTTGATGGATTGAAATATCATGGCGAGGCTAGGAACAAAGAAAAACCCGGCAATTGTTCGTGTTCAAACAGAAGCACGTGCAACGGAAGTCGCATCTGCCTTTGAAGAAGGTGGATGGAAATTTATATTGGGCATCGAGCCTGATAAGTCAGAAAACATTACCGACCTTGAAAAACTGTTAAACCCAACACTGCCGACAACAGCACAAAAGACAGGGCGAAATGACCCTTGTCCCTGTAATAGCGGAAAAAAATATAAAAAATGTTGTGGCGCGGTATAAATGGCTCACGGCAGCAACAGCTTTTTTCTTTACGCCTACCCCTCAAGGGGGCTCTTTTTTAGTACCCCCTTGAGGGGTATACCGAGGTCCGCGCCTTGACGCACATGGAAGTACTAATGTCGCGGGAGGCAGGGATGCCAAGAGCGGCCAGGCTAAAAATTAGTTCAAATCTACTTTTTCTTATTCAACCAACGCAACAATGAACGCCATTGCTCTAAATCCTTTCTCACCATGGAGGGTGCCATTTCGAATATCCCCACACCCGCTTCGGCGGCACGAATATAATTTTGGGTATCCCTGATGGTGGCAATAAAGGGTATCTTCAGACTTTTCAGGAATCGACGCAGTTTGATATAAACCAAGGTATTCTCTTTAACCCGATTGGCCACCACCGCCACCCGGTCTTCGTTGCCACGGATGCGTCCGAGCATGAGTAGGTCACCCAGAAACTGGGCCGCCGCCCGAATATCGATGGGTGACGGCAACACCGGGACTACGATAAGGTCGGCGCGGCGCACCATGTCGCTCAGGCCCCTGCCCTGTACCCGTGCCGGGGAGTCGATCACCACTAGCTCAGTCCCTGCGGGATAACGAATCGGGCTTTGCTTGACGGTCAACCCCGTTATCGCTTCACGCCAGTCTGGTCGTTGTTGCAACCAATCCATAGACGACTGCTGCACATCAAAGTCTACCAATACCGTCTTGCGACCCCGGGTGGCATAGTAGGAAGCAATATTGGTAGACAAGGTTGTCTTACCACAGCCCCCTTTGGCATTAACCACCAGTATTGTACGCATGAGCATTCCTGATTAAACCCGTTTTTCTTGGCAGGTCGAGCCCGTTATGCCTTTTGTCTGAAGCATCAACTCCTACCCAATTTTAGACCGATGATACTCTCGCAAAGACGCAAAGGGAAAGGTGGAGGTGCTGGAAAGACTGTATTTTACAGCCCCAACTCCACCCATAGGGCATCAATACGTTGCTTCACATCCTCAGTCATGACAATAGGCTCGCCCCAGTTTCGTTGTGTTTCCCCAGGCCACTTATTGGTGGCATCGAATCCTACTTTTGAGCCCAGGCCGGACACGGGTGAAGCAAAATCCAGATAATCGATGGGGGTATTCTCAACCAGGGTCATATCGCGGACCGGGTCCATACGTGTGGTCATGGCCCAGATAACGTCAGGCCAGGACCTCACATCGATATCATCATCGGTGACAATGACAAACTTGGTATACATAAACTGACGCAGGAATGACCACACCCCAAACATCACCCTCTTGGCATGGCCTGCATACTGTTTCTTGATGCTGACACAGGCGACCCGATAGGAGCACCCTTCGGGGGGTAGATAAAAATCCTGAATCTCCGGGAATTGTCTTTGTAAAATCGGCACAAACACTTCATTAAGGGCCACACCCAATACCGAAGGTTCGTCTGGTGGACGTCCAGTATAGGTACTATGGTAGATGGGTTTGTCACGGTGGGTAATGCATTCGATGCTAAAGACCGGAAAGGTCTCAGTCTCATTGTAATAACCGGTATGGTCACCAAAAGGCCCTTCGACAGCCTCCTCACCGGGGTGGATGACACCCTCCAACACAAACTCGGCGGAGGCCGGTACTTGCAGGCTGTTGGTTCGGCACTGCACCACCTCGGTCTTATCGCCACGCAACAATCCGGCAAAACCATATTCAGACAAGGCATCGGGGACGGGGGTGACTGCACCCAGTATGATTGCCGGATCTGCACCCAGGGCCACGGCGACCGGAAAGGGCTCACCGGGTCGTTGCTCGCACCAATCTTTGTAGTCCAGGGCACCGCCACGATGGGCCAACCAGCGCATGATCACCTTGTTTGGGCCGATGACCTGTTGACGATAGATACCCAAGTTCTGCCGTTCTTTCAAAGGACCTTTGGTGACCACCAGGGGCCAGGTAATAAGTGGACCCACATCTCCAGGCCAACAAGTCTGAATGGGCAAACTGGCCAGGTCCACATCTTCGGCATCGATACGGTGGGCCTGACAGGCCGCTGTCTTCACCACTTTGGGTGACATGTGCATGACCCGTTTCAATAAGGGCCATTTGTCAAAGGCGTCTTTAATGCCCTTGGGGGGCTCTGGCTCCTTTAGATAGGCCAACAGCTTGCCCACTTCCCGCAGGGCCTCGACACTTTCCTGACCCATACCCAGGGCCACTCGCTGTGGTGTCCCAAAAAGATTGGCAAGCACAGGGATATCCTTGCCTTTTGGGTTTTCAAACAACAACGCCGGTCCACCAGACCGCAGCACCCGATCACAGATCTCTGTCATCTCCAGGTACGGGTCTACTTCTGTGACGATACGTTTGAGATCGCCACGGGACTCCAACTGAACGATGAATTCACGCAGATCTTTGTATTTCATGGCTCAAGAGAATAAACACCACACCAAACGGCCCGGATGCACCGGGCCATTTATCTGTACTTGGTTTCTGCACATAAACAAAAACCATACCTTTTAATACATGCAGATCTAAAAAAGCTTGATAGAACTTTTGATGCTCTTGCGGCGATGTTGCTCTTTAGCAGCGTAATCGTCCTCGCAACCATCCATATCCACCATGACGCACTGAAGGTAATCGGTAATCTCGACAATGACTGCACGAATGGCCCGCCCCGCCGGGGTCTTTTTATAACCGCCCAGGCTTCCCCCAAAACCACCGCGATGTATACCCACACGCAAACCCTGACTGCCCGACTTGGCCTCCACGGTACGCACATAGTCAATTTCCCCGGTGGTGGTATTGACGACCCGTAAATCTACTGCGATGTAGGCCTCATCCTTTCTACCACCAATGGATATCCCCTTAAAACTTATACCACCACTTCCACCACTGGTGCGTTCCTCATATGAGGTGACCGTCCCCATTATCAGATACTTCGCACCGGTAATCTTGCCGATCTTTGCGCCTGTGCCTTTACGCACCCGTCCAGAGGCACCAAGATTCTGCTCGCGCAACACCGGTTCAAGCTTGCTGCGCTCCACCATTCTAAACTTACCCGTGGCGGCCATCTCGTTGGTCACCATTCCAGACAACTCCCAGCCTACACTTCGCCCCCACCAACCCGCATTGGTATCATTGGTAAACTCGGCAACACCGATGACCGGCTTGGCAGCCAGTGCCTGAGAGAAGGGAATGCCCAAACAAATCATCCCTGACAAAACTGCACTCATCATTTTTTTCATATCGACTCCTCCATTATATTTCCTAAGTAGCACGACTGTATCACAGATGCCTAACTCAACTAAGGTATTGAAGCACCAGACCAATAAATACAGCACCCCCAAACCAAACATTGTTTAAAAATGCGTTCAGACAACGGGCCGGATGCCGAGTCCGAATGAGAAATTGTTGATACACTCCAAACAATAGTGCCATGCCCAGGGCACCAAAATAGTAGGCGCCATAACCAAGATACTTGCCCACTGCCACCAAAATCAATAGCACCACGACCTGCAAAACACCAATGATCAAACGATCATAGTGGCCAAAAAGAAGTGCCGTGGATTTAACTCCCGCCTTTGTATCATCCTCCCGATCAACCATGGCATACATGGTGTCATAGGCCACGGCCCACAACACATTCGCACCCATCAGCACCCAGGCTACGGACGGCACACTCCCGGTCTCAGCGGCAAAGGCCATAGGGACACCCCAACCAAAGGCCACTCCAAGAAAGACCTGGGGCAAATGGGTAATCCGCTTCAAAAAGGGGTAGCATATTGCCAAGACCACTGCCGCCAGCGACAGGAGCACCGTCAATCGATTCAGTGTCAGGACCAACGCAAATGCAACCAGGCACAATAACAAAAAAAGTATCAGGGCCTCTTTAGGTTTTACCTGCCCGGTTGCAATGGGCCGGTTCCGGGTACGCTCTACAAGGGGATCAAATTTGCGATCGGCATAATCGTTTATTACACAACCCGCCGAACGCATCAAAAATACACCGGCCACAAAGACCAGGACCACGTAGGGATCAGGTTGGCCACTACCCGCGATCCACAAGGCCCACAGCGTCGGCCACAGCAACAAAAAAGTGCCGACAGGACGATCCATGCGCATCAACAAAAAATACTGTTCTATGCGATTTGCTACAGACATAAACTTGAGGCTTTCTTTTTAGTAGAAAAATCCCTATACATTTGCATAATCCTCACTATCACCCAACCAACGTTTAATCAACGCCACAACCTGTTTGGGGTGATCACGCATCAGACCCTCAGCAAGTTTCTCGACCTTTGGAAACAGGGCTTGGTCGCGCAATACATCGGCAATACGCATATTCTGTACCCCTGTCTGTCGCGTTCCCAGCACTTCACCGGGTCCACGCATCTCCAGGTCACGCCTTGCGACCTCAAAGCCATCATGGGTATCACGCATGGTGGCCAATCGCAGACGAGCCAGTTCCGACAACGGCGCATGGTACATCAAAACACAGCTGCTGCGGTCACTACCACGGCCCACCCGCCCACGGAGTTGATGTAATTGTGACAGCCCCAGACGCTCTGCATTCTCAATGATCATCAGACTCGCCCGTGGCACATCCACGCCCACCTCAACTACGGTAGTCGCTACCAACACATGGGTCGTACCACCTTTAAATGATCCCATTGCAGCCTCTTTATCAGACGGTTTCATACGGCCATGCACCAAATCCACTTTGAGTTCTGGGAATGCCTCGGCCAACCGTTCGCGGGTCTCGGTTGCAGCCTGAGCCTGTAAGGAGTCAGATTCTTCAACCAACGGACACACCCAATAGGCCTGACGGCCCGCAGCACAAGCCTGCCGCACCCGAACCAATACTTCATCGCGACGACTGTCGGGGATGACCACTGTTTCTACTGGAGTACGGCCAGGCGGCAACTCATCCAATGTCGATAAATCCAGATCGGCATAAAAAGTCATGGCCAGGGTGCGTGGAATGGGAGTGGCGGTCATAATCAACTGGTGGGGATGCTTGCCATCATGGCTACCCTTTTCTCTTAGAGCCAAACGTTGATGCACACCAAACCGATGCTGCTCATCAATTACCATGAGCGCCAGCCTGGAAAAACCCACCGATTCTTGAAACAAGGCATGGGTGCCCACGACCAACGCGGCTTCACCACTTGTAAGCCTTGATACAGCGGCCTCACGTTCATCACGTTTCATCTTCCCCGACAACCAGTCCACATTGATAGACAAGGGCGCAAACCAGTTAGAAAAATTTTGATAATGCTGTTCGGCCAGTATTTCAGTGGGTGCCATAATGGCCACCTGATAACCACTGCCAATGGTGTGGAGTGCCGCAATCGCCGCCACTACAGTCTTACCCGCCCCCACGTCACCTTGTAATAGACGTTGCATGGGCACAGGCTTAGACAAATCTGTACTGATTTCCTCGGTCACCCGCTGCTGCGCCTGGGTCAGGCTAAACGGCAACCGACCCAGAAAATCTTGCACCAAGGTCTCTTTACTGCAGACGGGCTGGGCACCGTGTTGCTGTCGTTTATATCGCAGACGTTTCAGGCTCAGGTGATGTGCCAACAACTCTTCAAAGGCCAGCCTCTGTTGAGCCGGATGGCGTCCCTGCAAAAGTTCTTCCACGGCGGCACCGGGTGGTGGACTGTGGATTAGCTGCAATGCCTCCACCAATGGTGGTAGATGCAGGGCCTGGCCCAGGTTATCGGGCAATAGATCCTGCAATTCGGGCAAAAACTCTCGGACGGCCTGATTCGCGAGCTTGCGCAGCATCAATTGATGCACACCTTCTGTTGCCGGATACACCGGTGTAAGTGTGTCTATAGTAAGGGGTTCGGGTTGCTGGTCGAACAGCTCGTGCTCCGGATGAACCATCTCCAGAGTCTTGGGTCCGCGCCGGGCCTCACCGAAACAGCGTATCCACCGCCCACGGGACAGATTGTCTTTTTGGGCCGCAGTGAAATGAAAAAACCGCAGGGTTAACGCCCCCGTACCATCACTGATGCGACACAACAAACTGCGTCGCCGGCCAAAACGAATCTCACAAAGATCAATTTGACCTTGCACCAGTACTTCCTGGCCCGGCCGCAACCCCCCCATGGCAGATATACGGGTTCGATCCTGGTACCGATAGGGCAGGTGAAACAACACGTCCTGTATGCTACGCAGACCAAGACGTTCCAGTTTGAGGGCAACCTTTGGACCTACACCTTTAAGTGTAGTTACGGGTAGATTTTCGATGTCCATATCTTCAGACAAGATACAAGTAAAAAACGATTTGAAACATAATCAACTATTTCAAAACCGCCGGCTATGCTTATCTCTCAAACTCTTGTATCTCCTTACTCCCTAACCATAACCGCATCCATCTCCACTTCGGCACCCTTGGGCAAGGCGGCCACACCTACAGCAGCACGGGCCGGGTAAGGCTCCTGAAAATACTCGCCCATGACTTCGTTAACAACGGAAAAGTGGCTCAGGTCGGTAAGAAATACATTAAGTTTGACGATATCCCCCAAACTACCACTTGCAGCAACAGCCACTGCGGATAAATTATCGAACACTCGTTCGATCTGTACGCGGATATCACCGCTCACCAACTCCATGGATTCAGGGTGCAAGGGAATCTGGCCCGATAGATACACCGTGGCACCCACTTTTACCGCCTGTGAATAGGTGCCGATGGCTTGCGGTGCTTGATCCGTTTTTATTATCTCTCTACTCATCTGGTGTTCTCCTTTAATGGGTGCTTCTACTAATGCCCCCTCGTGGGGTAGAAGGGATTAACAATTACAGAAAGTACCCTGACGTATAATTTTTAGATTCGGATCTATTAACCCTTCGTCCGTGCTACCCGGATCACGGTATCCTGCGCACGCAAATCGCGAATAATATTGGCAAGGTGGGTACGATTTTTTACTTCTACCGTAAAATCAATGGAGATGGTAACACCATCGCGATCCAGGACTGACACATTCTCTATATTAGACTCGGCCTGGGCAATCACGGTTGCCAACTTGGCCAGCACACCACGTTTGTTAGTGACATCTACTTTTATATTGGCTGCATAGGCACCTTCCAGGCCTTCCTCCCAACCCACCTCAATTAGTTTTTCCGGGGTCTTCTTGAGCTCAATCAAATTCGGACAATCATCGGCATGAATAACGATGCCTTTACCGGCGGTAAGATAACCCAGTATCAGGTCGTTGGGGATGGGACGACAGCAACGGCCAAAACTGATCAACATGCCTTCTGTGCCGGTAATGACAAGGGGCTGGGGCTTCTCCATGTGGGTACCCGCATCTGCACCGGGTGCCACCAACTGGTGAGCAACCATAGCCGCCACTCTATTTCCCAAGCCGATATCGGCCAGCAGTTCATCCCACTGCTTAAACTTCATCGTATCGAGAAGATTCTGCTTTCGGGCTGCGGTCAATCTCTTGATGCCCACCGCCCGCAGAGATTTTTTCAGCAACCGCTTACCCAGGCGCACCGACTGTTTCCACTGCTGGACCTTTAGATAGCTGCGAATGGTGGCCCTGGCCTTGCCGGTGACCGCAAAATTTAACCATGATGGACTTGGGATTGCCCTATGGAAGGTCAGTATCTCCACATGGTCACCGTTGTGCAGCACACTGCGCAATGCCGCCGGTTGGTGATTTATCTTAATCCCGGTACAACGATTACCCAAATCGGTGTGTACCGAGTAAGCAAAATCCAGGGCTGTGGCACCGCGGGGTAGTTTCTTGATTTCGCCCTTTGGGGTAAATACATAGACCTCGTCCGGAAACAGATCCACCTTCAGGTGCTCAAGAAACTCATGAGGATCGCCCGCTTTCTGTTGGGTCTCCAACAGCCCTGACAGCCACTGCCGGGCCGCCTGCTGGGCCGACTTGCCACCGCTACCCTGTTTATCACCGCTCTTGAATAACCAATGTGCAGCGACACCCGCCTCGGCCACACGATGCATATCTTCAGTACGAATTTGTATCTCAATAGATTGGCCGAAGGGCCCAAAGACAACGGTGTGCAGTGATTGGTAACCGTTAGCCTTGGGTATGGCAATATAGTCTTTGAATCGACCGGGGATAGGCTTATACAGATTGTGCATTAACCCCAGAACCCGGTAGCAACTGTCGACGGTATCGACGATAAGCCGGTAACCGAGCACATCGTACACATCTCTAAATCCACGACGTTTATCGCGCATTTTCTGGTACAGGCTATAGAGCTGTTTTTCACGGCCCGTCACACGAACCACAATCTCTTCACGCATGAGTTGTTTCTCAATTGCGGTCTGAATTTTGCTGACAATGGCCTTGCGGTTTCCTTGTCGGTTCTTGGTGGCCTTTTCCAACGCCTGCTTGCGCATGGGGTAGAGACTGGCCCAACCCAAATCCTCCAACTCCCGATACCACTGATAGACCCCCAATCGATTGGCGATGGGGGCATAAATATCCAGGGTTTCCTTAGCGATGCTACGTTGCTTGTCAGCAGGCATATGCGAAAGGGTGCGCATATTGTGGAGGCGGTCGGCAAGCTTGATCAGGATGACCCGAATGTCCTGGGCCATGGCCAGTAACATTTTCCTGAAGTTCTCAGCCTGCCGTTCTTCTTTGGTCTTAAACTCGATCTGGCTAATCTTGCTGACCCCATCTACAAGTTCGGCAACATCTTCACCAAAGGTTTGGGCCAGGTGTTCCTTTGCGGTAGGGGTATCTTCTATGACATCGTGTAATAAGGCGGCGATGATGCTGCGGCTATCCAGCCGCATCTCAGCAAGAATTCGAGCGACCTCAACGGGGTGGAAAATATAAGGTTCACCGCTACGCCGAGTCTGGCCTTCATGGGCCTCAGCACCAAACAGGTAGGCACGGTAAACATCCGCCACCTCCTGCTTGCTTAAATACGCCTCTAGGAGTTCAACCAGGTCGCCAGCGAGAAACCGCTTGGGCGATGACGGGTGTGAAAATGTTACGGAGAACGGCCTAGGTGGCCGCAGTGTCCTCAGGGGGCGAATTCGCATCGGGAGTTTCCGTATCGGATGACTGGGCTTTGATTTCGGCCCCCTCTCCTTGCTCGCCCTCGGTGGCCGAGGCCTTTTCCTCTTCTGTTTCCAGCTTCAGCTCTACGGGGTCATCCAGAATTGAGGCGCTCACCAAGCCTTCGGCGATCTCACGTAAGGCCAGCACAGTGGGCTTGTCGTGCTCCCGCGGCAACATGGATTCAGCACCATTCATCAACTGGCGGGCACGGCGGGTCGCCACCAGCACCAGCTGGAAGCGGTTATCCATGTGTTCAAGACAATCTTCTACTGTAACTCGGGCCATAATTCCTCTACTTGTGACTTTCGGTGCCAGACTCAATGCGCCGAACTAAAAATGCAGTACATGGGACGACCATTTTAGCACCTTTTGCCGAAAACGACACCGCCGCCTACCCCTCGGGTCTGTCAACGCCCAAGGGGCATACCATAAGGCCTTGCGGACTACTCAAACCACAGACGGGTACTTTTGAGGCGGGTACCGGTCCGTGTGACGTTTAAAAAGCACCTATTGGCCCAGTAACTCCTCCATATTGAGGGTATTAGGGCGGATGGCTTCGGTCTGACCCCGCACGATCTTCTCAAGGTCGGCCAGGGCTGCGTCAAAATCGTCGTTGACAATCACCTGATCAAACTCCGAGTAATGGCGCATCTGTGCCACTGCGTCACCCATGCGTCTGGTAATGACTTCATCGCTGTCTTGACCACGGCTTCTCAGCCTGTCCTCAAGTACCTGTCGGGACGGCGGTAAAATATAGACACTCCTGGCTCCGGGCATTTGCTGCCGAACCGAACGCGCACCCTGCCAGTCTATGTCCAAAAGAACGGTTCGGCCGGCCGCAATCTTCTCCTCAATGGCCTTTTTGGCAGTACCATAATAATGGTCAAACACCAGGGCATATTCCAAAAACTGCCCCGCATTGACCATAGACTGGAATGTCTGACGGTCGACAAAGAAATAATCCTGCCCATCTTGTTCTCCGGGCCGGGGTGCCCGGGTGGTATGAGAGACCGATAACTCGGTATGATCAAGCGCCGCCACCAGCGCCTTGGCAAGGCTGGTCTTGCCTGCCCCAGAGGGGGCAGAGATGATGAGCAGGCCAGGTTGAGGTGCGCTATTCAATGTTCTGTACCTGCTCACGAATCTGCTCAATCAGGACCTTCAATTCCACCGAGGCATTGGTCAGGCGCATATCACCGGCCTTGGACCCCAAGGTGTTGGCCTCACGATTGAGTTCCTGCATCAGAAAATCCAGGCGGCGGCCCACAGGCCCCTTTTGCTTCAGGACCCGGCGCACTTCAGAAACGTGGGTCTCCAAACGATCGACTTCCTCGGCCACATCGGCCTTTTGGGCAAATATGACCACTTCCTGCTCGACCCGGGCGGGGTCCAACTGGTCCTGGACATCCGCCAATCTATCCTGGAGCCGCTGACGATAGGCCGAAACAATTTCCGGTAAGACCGGCTTTAATTGGGCTATGACATCGCCAATTCCATCCAGGCGCTCGACAATAAGCTGTGCCATACGCTCGCCTTCTCGCTTGCGGGTCTGGACCAAATCCTGCAATGCCTGATCCAGAAGTGCCAGGGCCTGCTGGTGAAGACCCTCCATATCCATCTGCCCCGAGCTCACCACCCCCGGCCAGTGAAGCAGGTCAATGGTACGCAGGTTAGTCACATTATGGGCCAGGATCTCCACCTGATGGGCCAAATCCACCACCTTTTTCAGCAGGGCCTTATCCAGGACCAGATCGTCAGTAGTGCCATCATTGGCCTGAAATGACAGATTGCACTCAACCTTGCCACGGCTGAGACATTGGGTCACCCGCTCCCGGACACCGGACTCCAGGGCACGAAAGGTCTCGGGGAGCCTCCGCCCCACCTCCAGGTAACGGTGGTTGACCGAACGGATCTCCCAGCTAAGATCCCCTGACTCGGTGCTCAGGTCCTTGCGGGCAAATGCTGTCATGCTAAGCGTCATAGCGCTACCTCAGATATCATGGAATTTAAGTGAAGCATGTTAAACTTATCCACTCACGGGCACCACGCCGTCGCACCGCAGTCCATTTTCGGATATGGTCGCAGAATGAAGCCATTGCCCTATAGGCCCAAACCCCTGAAACAATGCACGAAATAAAGCCATACCTATCACCGGGCTTCCTGCTCGATAAATACCGTATCGACAAGCTGCTCGGTGCCGGCGGATTCAGCCTGGTCTATCTGGCCTACCATATCCCTACCAAGGCACGGGTCGTGATCAAGGAATACTACCCTGATGGGTGGGCGGAACGCATGCCCGGGGGCCGCGTCAATGCTGTGAGTGATGACTTAAAAACAAAATACAACCTGGGTATCAAACGTTTTTTCGCCGAGGTCAGCGCGGTGAGCAAGGTTGACCATCCCAATATCGTGCGGGTCAGTAACGTATTTCGAGCCAATAATACCCTGTATATGGTCATGAACTATGACGAGGGCCAGGACCTGCGTTTTTATGTCAAAAAGCACCGCTCCAAACTGACTCAGAAGTTCCTCACATCAATATTTCCACCCCTGCTAAGAGGCTTACAGGCCTTTCACGATCAAGGGCTGCTGCACCTGGACATCAAGCCCGCCAATATACTGCTCCTTAAAAAGGGCGCGCCCCTGTTACTGGACTTTGGTGCGGTACAACATTTCAACGTAGAGGGCACAACCGTCCAGCAACAGACCTTGACCCTGGGTTACGCACCCATAGAGCAACATCGACATAGCAATCTGGGCCCGTGGACAGATGTCTATTCAGCAGGTGCCACCCTATACAGCTGTGTCACCGGCAAGGCACCACCACCTGCACCCCACAGACTGGAAAAAGACAAAATGAGCTCCCCCAGCAGGCTTTTTTCACGCTACTCAAAGAAATTGCTCACCGGAATAGAGGGAGCTCTACATATGGACTATCGCAAGCGCCCACAAAGTCCACTAGAATTACTGGACGCATGCTTCGACAAAACGGATTGCACGGAAGATGGATATAACACACCTGTGGTCACGCCATAACTGCCCCGAACCCGAGATTTAGTGTTTTGCAATACCAGCTTACTCAACATACCCTGGCGGGTGCCCGCAGCGAAAATCAAGACCGAATCGCCACGGTTGAAAAAGACCATTCGGTGCTGATGGCGCTGGCCGATGGTCTGGGGGGACACAAAGGGGGGGCTCAAGCCGCCGAGGCCCTGGTGCAGACCGTCACCAAACCCTTTCAAAAGATTCCGCAACCCACCATCCATGACCCCTCTGTATTCATGGTATTTAGCGTGCTGTCGGCCCATCGTGTCATCAATGCCCGGGCCCGGCGCATGAACAAATCACAGTCGGGCTTCACCACTTGTGTGGTATGCCTGGTTCAGGATGGCGTCGCCTATTGGGCCCATGTGGGCGATAGTCGGCTCTACCATATTCGTGACGGCAAGCTCTTAAATCGCACCACCGACCATACGACTACCGCCCAACTCATTGATGATGGAATCATTGACGGCAACTCTTCCCATACCCAAAAGATGAAGAGTAAGCTGCTACGCTGCGTAGGGGGCGCCTTTAGGCCCGAGATTACGCTCAGCCCCCCTACCCTGCTTGAAGAAGGCGACACACTCCTGTTGTGCTCCGATGGGTTGTGGCAACCCTTTGACGATGAAGAACTGTGTGAAAAATTCAAAGGTTCAGATATTAATGAGGTGATCGAAGACCTTCTTATCATCGCCGAAAAACGCATGAAGAAAAAATGCGACAACATTAGCGTAGTGGCGCTACGCTGGGAGGAAAAAACTGTCACATCCCCCACCCTGCGATCAGGCAGTGACAAGAAAATTGACCAGGAGTTACTTTGGCAACAAATTAAAGAGCGCTCACGGCGTAAAGGTAGATCCAAATCCAATAGTAGCGCCCTTGCCGCTGGCAAAAAGACATCCAGCAACATCAATAGCTCATCAAGTCGTGATGCCTTCCTTTCTCAAATCGAGGACCTGGAGGCCTTTGTAGACAGCATAGACAAGCAACTTTAAGGCTCGACCACACAACAAACTGTTAAACGACGTCATTCGATAACACCCACTAACACTCTGACCCTGAAGGAAATTATTGACCATGCGGCCCAGCACCCGATCTAATGATCAATTACGTGATATTCGACTTACCCGGAACTACACCAAACATGCAGAAGGCGCAGTCTTAGTCGAGTTTGGAGACACCAAAGTTCTTTGTACCGCCAGCACCGAGGAACGCGTCCCCCCTTTTTTGAAAGGTAAAGGACAAGGCTGGGTCACAGCCGAGTACGGCATGTTGCCGCGGTCAACCGGTAGCCGCATGCGCAGAGAAGCGGCAAGTGGCAAACAATCGGGTCGCACCCAGGAAATCCAACGGCTCATTGGCCGATCCCTGAGGGCAGCAACCGACCTCAAGGCCCTGGGAGAGCGCACCATCACCATCGATTGCGATGTCATCCAGGCAGATGGCGGCACACGCACCGCGTCCATTACCGGCGGTTATGTTGCCTTGGTCGATGCCGTAAACAAACTTATCGCCGATGGTGAACTAAAAGTATCCCCCATGCACCACCATGTCGCATCCGTCTCCGCTGGCATCTATAAAGGCGAGGCGGTTCTGGACCTGGACTATCCTGAAGACTCCAGCGCCGAAACGGATATGAATTTTGTTATGGACAGTGACAACAAATTTATCGAGATTCAGGGCACCGCAGAAGGCGTGGCCTTTAGCATGGAAGAGATGTTGGCGATGACAGAACTCGCCCGCAACGGCATACAACAGTTGATTCAACACCAGCGCGATGCGCTTGAAGGATAGCGCATGACAACACGCATTTTGCTGGCCAGTGGCAATCCTGGGAAACTCCGTGAAATCAATACCCTGCTAAAGGGTACTGCGATCGATGTAGCCTCCCAAGCAGAGTTTGAGGTACCGGATGTCGAGGAAACCGGACTGAGCTTTGTAGAAAATGCCCTCATCAAGGCCCGCAATGGGGCCGAACATACGGGCTTATCCACCATAGCCGATGACTCAGGCCTTGAAGTCGACGCCTTGGCTGGGGCACCGGGCATCTATTCGGCACGCTATGCCGGCAGTGGTGCCTCCGACGCCGACAACCTCAACAAGCTTCTACTTGAACTGGAAGGCACAGAGGAATCGGCACGTACAGCACGTTTTCAGTGTGTCATGGTCTACCTGCGTGGTCCCACCGATCCAACACCTTTGATCTGTCAGGGTACCTGGGAGGGACGCATACTAACCCAAGCACAGGGCCAAAATGGATTTGGATACGACCCGGTATTTTATGTCCCGAGCCATCAATGTTCTGCAGCACAATTGCCTGACGACGAAAAAAATCGATTGAGCCATCGCGGCATTGCGCTACGGGCGCTAGTCAGCCAATTGACTTAAGGGCACTTCTGTAAATTAACAATCCCTTCTCCCTCCGGGAGAAGGTTGGGATGAGGGAATATTTAAAATCAACAACTTATCCTCATTTTATTCCCTCACCCTCGCCCTTTTATGCCCTAAAGGTGCTCCCGGAGGGACCTCGTTGCCCCCTCGTGGGGTAGAGGGAATCAATAAAAGCGTCCTTACAGGTGTTTATACCGTTAACAGATAAGGGTTCTCGCAAAGGCGCAAAGGCGCAAAGGCGCAAAGGAAAAATAGGGTCCTCCAAGTATCTTGTAGGTGCGAATTCATTCGCACAAAAGGCTCTCCGTAGCAAGCGAAGCTAAACAGATCGAGTGAAGGGCTTCCACGCCTATCTCATCGTTGAAAAAATCAATGACGCCTTGGCGTACTTTGCGGCTTGGCGAGAGCAATCGATACCCTGAGATACTTACAAGTCCTTCCCAAATATTCTTCGGGGCGGCCCATATTCCTAGGCGGGTATCGTCAACATCGGGCACTTGGCATCTCTAAGGACGCGCTCCGTGGTGCTGCCACGCAAGGTATCTAAAATCCCATGATGGCCGGTGGTCATGACCACCAGGTCTGCCCGGTGATGTTCAATGGCAGCATTGATACAAGTCACAACATTGCCCCGGACCTCTGAGCTGCGCCACTCCCAACCGGGTATCTCAACAGGATTGACCGCTGGCATGGACTGTGGTGCACCCACATGAACCAAAGTAAAAACAACCTCTTCACAATCTAACAAGTGCGCCAGATGGACGGCTGCATTAACGGCGATTTGGGCGCTCGATTTTTTGGCAACCGGTATCAAGATATTCCGCAGATTGATCTGCCCCGTATGTTGCTTAATAAATCCTCGACAACCCGTGGGCAAAAACAGGGTCATGGTATGGGCCTGTCGGGTGACCGGCTCTGCTACCGCATCTTGTGTGTCGTGCCTTAAACCCTGGCGGCCATGAGTCGCCAATACCACCAGATCAGCAGGTGTTTTCTTCAGGTGGCGAGTGATCACACGCGCCGGGTCATCACCCGGTCTGGCAATCTTTTTGATACGCAACCCGGTTTTGATCACATCTTCGCGCTGACTCCCCATGGGCATAACCCCCCACTGCGTCAGCAGGCCACGCACACTGGGAAAATCTTTGGAAGAAAACCTATCCCGATCGACCATGACATGATAGACAATCAGCTCGGCGCGACAACGCAGTGCAATCTGTAAGGCGTGGACAAACGCTGCCTCGCTATTACACGTCAAATCAGTGGGATGAAATATGTTCTGAAAAATGACATCTTCAGACGTATCAGACCTGATATCCAACTTTCCCTCCACCCAAATTATTCAGCAATATCCTTTTTATCTAGGGTTCCATATGGAACAGCGTTTACTAAGGAACGAAAGCAAATACCAGAACGACCTCAATCTAATCTGTTCAAGCTGGCCTTTCAAGGAGTTTTTTTCGAGATCAGGGAACCCCGAAGCCTGTCTACGTATTACTACGTATGTCTTATTATTTGGAACATGGCGTTAAATTCTACCCTGGATCACCTGAACTCATCTCTGCAAGGGCAGATACTACAAACTATGGGGCCTGAACTTCATCTTCAGACTCATCCTCGCCATCATCCAACAAACTCAGCTCGGTGGCACCAGAAGGTTTGTTTCTCTTGCTGGCAAGATTAAATTTAACCTTCAGGTTATTCGGGGAATCTGCATTACGCAACGCCTCTTCCTTGCTAATTCGACCCTCCTGACACATCTTGAACAGAGCCGAATCAAAGGTCTGCATTCCGAGATTTTCTGACTTGGCCATCACTTCACGAATCTCGGCGATGTCACCGCGCCGAATCATGTCACGCACCAGGGGTGTACCTAACATGACCTCAACAACCGCTGCCCGTTTACCGTCCAATGTGGGCAACAAGCGTTGCGATACAAAGGCCTGTAAATTTAAGGATAGGTCCAGCAATAATTGGTTGCGACGCTCTTCTGGAAAAAAGTTAATAATACGATCCAGGGCCTGGTTGGCATTATTGGCATGCAGGGTGGAAATGGCCAAGTGCCCAGTCTCAGCAAAGGCGATGGCATGCTCCATGGTCTCTTGATCCCGCACCTCGCCGATGAGGATCACATCCGGTGCCTGACGCAAGGCATTTTTCAGGGCGTCCTCATAACAATCCGTATCGACACCCACTTCGCGTTGATTTACAACACACTTTTTATGCTTATGGACAAACTCAATCGGATCTTCAATGGTGATGATATGGCCAGAGCTGTGCGTGTTTCGATAGTCAATAAGAGAGGCCAATGATGTTGACTTGCCCGAACCGGTAGCACCTACAAACAACACCAGGCCCCGCTTCGCCATAATCACCTTGATCAGGGTCGGCGGCAAACCCAAGGCCTCGAAATGAGGAATATCAATCTTGATATTGCGCACCACCATGGAGACTTCGTTGCGCTGCTTAAAAATATTAACGCGGAACCGGCCTACGTTCGACTCCGAGATGGCCAGATTCATTTCCGGCTTTCGCTCAAATTGAGCGATCTGGTCCTCATCCATAACCTTGTAGGCAATCTCTTTAACCTGCCCAGGCTCCAGGGCCTTCTGCTCCAAGGGCCGTAATACACCTTCAAACTTTGCGCACGGCGGTGCGCCAGTGGACAGGTAAAGATCGGAGGCATCCTTTGCCACCATCACCTTTAGATAGTCTTTAAACTCCAACACGGCCTCCAGTTTGTTCGCGGAATTGGGTGACTGCCTGCTGGATGGGCTGTCACGCCCAGGGCAACACCCAAACTCCCAGTATAGGCACTATCGGCCTGGTCCGGGTGAAACTGAAGTGGGACGAGGGGTTCAGATCAATTAGGGGAAGATCCCTTTTTTTGCAGACTGGTCAATGCCACTTCGGCCTGCCCCGCCACCGCAGGCTCATCAACGTAACGTGGCCGCATGGTCATACCCTCACCAGACTCATCGGCAATTTCACGTTCACGTTCAGAGATCAGCACCAGGCACTGACGCAGGTCCTCTATAGTGGCCTCGCTCAAGGGGTGCTTGAGACCCGGTTGGGTGGCGGTATCTTTAATGACATGGGTCACCGCCAATTTTACCGCCTGGAGAACACGACTTTCTTTAGATGGCTCGGTATCGCTCATAACTCAATCCTTAAAACTTCCGTCAAATAGTGATTCTTTGCCCTCTCTTAAGCCGATTGACCAAACTTGTCAAATGAGGGCGTCCTGCTGGGCCTTGGTCGCCTCCAGGCCGACATCCAAATTGGGATATTTTAAGGTTACACCCAGTTCCTCCAGCATGCGGCTATTTTTGATTCGACGAGACTCATCCAGATAGGACAACATGCCTGGGCTCAAAATCTCTTGGGCCACGTCGCGACTGACAGTGGGTGGCCGAGCAAGGCCAAAGGTATCGGCGATGCGATAAAAGTAGTGAGTCATAGTACAAGGCTGGCCGTCAGTAACATTGTACACCCGCCCCGGCGTACCACGCTCGGCGGCGGCCACACAGACCTGGACCAAATCATCAATGTGAATGCGATTGGTAAATCCTGACTCCTTCTCATTTAACAAGGGCGTGGCCCTCTGGATTCGGGCCAGCGGCAGCCTTCCGGGTCCATAGATCCCCGCCACCCGTAATATCACCAGGGGGACATGGTGCTTTTGGGCCCATGCCTGGGCAACACATTCTCCATCACGGCGGCGACGCCCACGATCATGCTGTGGATTGGCGGGTCGATCTTCATCTATCCATGCCCCATCACAGTCACCGTATACACCTGTAGTGCTTAAATACACCATACGACGGGGTGCTTGTGTCACTGCCTCGGCAAAGGCACGCATACGTAAATCCTTTGCACCCTGGGAAAGGGGCGGCACAAAATAATATAAAATGGTGTCATCCACCACCAGCTTGGTGAGTGAGCGCACATCATCCAGATCACCATCGACAGTTTGTAAGCCCTGCCCTTGCAGACGTGCAGCACTGGTCGTGCTCCGCACCAAGGCCGATACCCTGGCATCTTTGGCGCGCCACAAGGCCGCCACCCGAACGCCCAGGGCACCACAACCTATAATCATCACATCAAGTGTAGAAGGTCCAGACATGGCTCGATATCTATTAGTCCAGTGGAAAGATTCATCGCTTGGTTGTCAACAAGTGATGGCATAAGCTTAGCACCCATGAACGCCAATTTTACAGACACAAAGCCCCAGGCCCTACTACTGATAAGTAGTGGCTGCAACGTGTGCCCATCGGTGCTTCAGGCGCTATGTGATTTACTCAAAGAAGGTCTTATCGCAAGCCTGGAGACCATCAACCTCAGCGTTGCCCCCGAAGCCGCAACTCGATACGGCGTCAAGACCGTCCCCTGGATCCGTATAGGCGAATTTGAACTAGAAGGCCAACACAGCCCCTCGGAGCTGCGCCAATGGGCAGAATACTGTGATCAAGACTCTGGCTGGGCGCATTATTTCACCTATCTCATACAAAACAGTCAACGCCACAAAATTCTGAAAAAAATAGGCCAACAAAAGAGTTTGATCAATGTACTCATTGAACTGCTAGACAACACAGAAACAGATTTTGGGGTACGCCTTGGTATTGATGCCATATTCGAAGAACTTGCCGGATCTTCGAGCCTGAAGGCCGCGATCCCCGCCCTGGTGGCACTCAGCCGTCACCCAGAGGCACGAATACGTTGCGATGCACTGCACTACCTGGCACTAAGCCATAGCAATGAAGTGCTTTCCATTCTTAATGACGGTACTCAAGACGATGACTTGCACGTTCGAGAGTCGGCGAACGATGCCCTCCAATCCCTCTTGCAAAAAGACTAGAGCAGTCTAGGCACTCTGCTTTTCCAATATATCGCGCAAAGATTGACTTGAAAAATGCTTGTTCAATACCTGCTCCACTTGCGTCACCACTGCCTGTGCCGATGACGTCATCTTCTTGTGCCCATAGTCCTCTGGCCCATGGACGGCAATCGATCTCAGGGCATCCAACACCTCGGCAACACTAATGCCACCAAGGTCACGTCCAGGTAAGTAGGTTATGGGGTCCTGGTTGGTCTCTCTGAGCAAACCCCGCCCTGTCAAAACCTGAAGAATATCCTCCAGGCTTGCGCTTGGCACTGCCAACCTGCGGCGCAGATTTTCCAGACTAAGCGGTGGGGTCCCATGTAAATGGCCGTCACCGATCAAAAACATCACGCTGAACCCTATTTCCTCTCGATAACGATGGCTCAGTGGCTGATCATAGGACTCGGGGGTCACAAATTCCGGGTTTTGGTGATAAAACGCTATCTGCGCTCCGATCAGCAAGATCAACCAACTGACATACAACCAGATTAGAAACAGGATCATCACGGCGAAACCGGAATAGATGGCCTCGTATCTCGCTGAAGAAACAACAAAAGACGCAAACCCCCATCCCACAAACTCCCATAGCACACCGGCAACCACGCCACCTAACACAGCCGAAACCAACCTTACTTTGGCGCTGGGCACAAACATATAGACAAAGGCAAATGCGGTGCACACCAATACATAAGGCAATATTCGCCCAGTAAGGTAAGCCAGGGCCCCTATGGGCTCTACCGATAACAACGCTTGAACCACCGTTGTGCTCATCACAGATGCGGTGATGCCCAGGGCAGTAAATACCAACAAGGGCCCGACAAGGATGACCGTCAAGTAACCGCTAAAGGTGCGGCCAAAGCCCTGGGTTCGCCGACTCCGCCAGATAAAATTAAAGCTGTCTTCAACCTTTTGAATAAGTGATACGCTGGTATAAACCAGCAACAATAGCCCGATTGACCCCAACACCCCAACCTTGACGTTGTCCACAAAACCAATAATATTTTTGGTGATAGTCTCCCCTTGGGTGCCCAGGGGCTGCAAAAAACTGGCGAGAAAGGGTTCAATATGATTGTGCGCACCAAAGCCCTTCAACACAGAGAAACTCAGTGCCAACAAGGGGACAATAGCCAATAAAGTGGTATACACCAGACCCATGGCGCGCAGGGTTAAATGTCCCTTGTACAGATCCCGCAACAAGACATAGAGCAATCGGGCTGGACGCAACACAAGCCTGGAACACCAAACCGGTGCCGCCGGGTTTTCCCATAGCTGCTTGATGGCCGTACGCTTGATATAGTTCGCCACTAAATCCATAACATTCTGCCTATCAGGTCTGCCTGCAAGTTCTAAACGGGAACAACAAAAACAACCCACCCTGCCGGGTGTATTTTGGACTGAATGTCCTTAAAATAATACTTTTTCTCCCAAGCAACTCGTCCAGGGTCCATAATATACACTCCACCCGAATCTGGATTCGTCTTATGGATGAAGTCATAAAGCTGGAATTACTGACGCTGGAAGTCAGCGACTGCCGCCTATGTGAAGCCCATGGCATGGCACTCAATCACCTGCCTGCCATTCACAGAGGCGATTGCGCCCCTATGATTGTTATCGGCGCACAACCCGAAAAGGTGGACATCCACTCGCGACAATTATTTTCCGGATCGGCGGGAAAGCGCATGCTAAATTGGCTGGTTCGAGCAAATATAGGCAAGGAAATCGAGGACGTTCTCGCCCGGGTCTACTTCACCACCCTGAGTAAATGCCACACCACCTCTGGCCGTGACCTCAATCAAGCAATGGGGCACTGCGCCTTTTTTATAGAACGTGAATTAAAGCTTGTAGCACCTCGAATCTGCGTCACCTTGGGAAAAGAGCCCTTGGATAGACTCTTCCGTTATGCCGGTATACTGGAGGATGTAGTGGGTGGAGAGTGGACCGAAACGGAACTGGGCATACACCTGTTTCCCATCCTCCCCGATGGGTGCCGTATCATCCCCTTACCCAAACCCTCTTCCGCCTCTATGTGGGCAAAGGACGAAGGCCGTGCCGAGCGCCTGGATCAGGCGCTGACATTGATAGACAAATTGTTTAATAAATAATAATTACAACGACTTTGTATCTCAATGAGCAATGGATTCTGAAAGGTCACTCTCTATCCTATTGCCGTTTCGTGATGCAGCCAACACCCTGGCCGAGTGTTTGCAATCCATAACCAGACAGACGTTTAGCGATTTTGAAATTATTGCCATAGACGACCATTCCATAGACAGTTCAACGGAGCTTGTTCGCAATTTCGCAAACACAGACACCCGTATTCGCCTGATTCAGAATAAAGACCCCGGCCTTGTCCCCGCCCTCAACCTTGGAATCCAACAAGCACAATCAGACCTGATCGCGCGCATGGACGCAGATGACCTCATGCACCCGCAACGCCTGCGAATGCAATACGACTACCTGCAACAACACCCTCGTTGCACCCTGGTCTCATGCCAGGTTCGGGGTATCCCCGAAGATACGATTGGCGCAGGCTACACAAGCTATATCCAATGGCAAAATAGCTGCCTGAGCCACCAGGACATCACCAACGAAATCTACTGGGAATCCCCCCTGGCCCACCCTTCAGTGATGTTTAGAAAGGATGCTGTATTAAAACTGGGGGGCTACCGTGACGGCATGTTCCCCGAAGATTACGATCTGTGGTTACGCATGATCCAGGCCGGTTGTCTGTTTTATAAACTGGATAGCGTATTGCTGGACTGGCGGGATCACGGCTTACGCACTTCACGCACCCGAGGTCGATATTCCCGTAGTGCCTTCGACAGGCTACGTGCCAAATTTCTCGCACAAGATCCACGCCTGCAACAAGGTCGGCCACTGGTGATCTGGGGCGCGGGTCTCAAGACCCGCAAGCGCACCCGGCTTTTTCTGGAACACGGCTATACCGCCACCGCCTGGGTCGACATTGATCCACGAAAAATGGGTAACCGCATCGCCGATGCCCCGGTGATCTCCCCCGAAGCCGCCAGAGACATTGCCGATGCCTTTGTGCTCAGCTACGTCACCAACCACGGCGCAAGGGAATTGATCACCCGGCAGTTACAGGCCATGGGCATGGAGCGGGGTCAGGATTATTTAATGGTGGGATAAATGTATAAATCTTTGCCGCTAAGGCGCAAAGACGCGAAGAATTCGCAAAGCCTCCTGTGGGGTAGAAAAATAGGCTCACTGTGTGCGTCCTACTGAGTAGATTTCGGCGCAAATTAGCGCTAGATTGAGCAAAATTGGATGCTAGAGGAATTGCACACACGGCCGACATGTCGATGTACATGCAAACGACCGTACTGCGCCGATCTGCACAATACATTTCCTTTATAGTTGAGATAGCGTGCCAACCTGATGAGGGGCATAGTCCAAATATTTTTATACATCATAACTTGTCCGGGACCGGGTATCGGCGGAGAATAGGGTATCTGACCAGGGAAAGGAGCGGGTCAAACGGGCAGGAGCTTACTGGAATCCCGACAAGAAGGCCTGGCATCTGCGCGCCCAAGTCGTCTATCAGCTGGGATTGGAACACCGTATACTTGACGGCATGCCATAGGTTTCAAGTTTCTAGTATTGGAAATCACCTTTACAGATATGCCAACTTGAAAGATAGATGCAGAAATTGTTTATAGTACTGCAAACACAGTCCAATCAATGTTATACGGCGCAGTTGGCATTTCGTGCAGTACCTTTCGATCGAAAGAATACGAAAATTTATACGGAGTTAAGAATTTATCGTGTTAGTTGCAAGGACTAATTATGGGTGCAATGGATGTTGACACTACTATACCCGAACCTAATGCCTGATATTCAGCAGATGCCCGTCGGCATTTTGCCACTCTGCTTAGCAGATGAAGAGTGCCCTATTTTCATAGTTAAAGCCCCAAAGGAATACATCCTTGCTGCCAAGATCAATGCAAGCTTAAAAATCTATCTAGTGCCCGTAATCATTAATAATCAAATGAGTTTTGGGCTGGTTACAGCGTTTTTCGATGATGAAGATGAGCCGTTGGTTATTAAGACGCCCTTGTTTGCAGATGATTTTTCCGAAATACTATTCAAAGTGCTAGGAAACGGACATCTCAACGTCCATTTTTTTGATGAATTATCTCGTGAGCGGTTGGTATATGGCGCACTTGTCACGATTCCTGAAGAGACAAGACAACAAATTGACGAAATGACGTTGCTTGACTTCTCGTTGTCAAGCGCCCAAGCAATGATCGATCAGGTTGAAATATCCTTTGGGTTGCGAACCCCTGTGGATGATGCTCGGGCGATTAATATATCCTTGAACGAGTCTACCTATGGTGAAGACCTTTTCATCCAAGATCTGCGGCCGGAACAGCATTCATATCATGGTTCACATGGATTTAGCCATACGATATTAGAAAGGGAAGAACCTGGAAGCTACCAAGAAGAAGATATAGTCAAATGCCTTTTATTGGTCTTCGATCCTGGACAAATATATCTCAGCCCCAAGCGAACATACGATAAAGAAGAGATGTGCGATATACTCGTCATCACCGATACAAGCTTGCTAATCATTCAAGCGAAAGATAGTCCTAATATTGAGCGGATTAGTCGACAGAAGCTATCAAGAAAACGCAGCAATGTGTTGGGGGCGATCAAGAAGGCTATTAACCAAGTGAAGGGCGCTATCGGCTACTATCGTCGTGAAGGGGACAGACTTGAATTTCTTATTGACGGGGAGCGACACTCCATCGACGCCAAAGGGCTAACAGCTAGGACGTTAATAGTGGTCAAAGAGTTGTTTAATGATCAATACAGAGAATACAGCCGACTTCTTCTTGAGTTATTCCGGCTCAAAACAGTTCCTTGTGTCGCATTAGACTATCCAGAGTTCTACCAATACTGCACACATCTTCACGATGAGGATGCCTTTTTCGATGCCTATGACGAGGTGATGTCACATGCTACTAAGCATGGTGAGTATCCAAGACTCAGGTTTGGTTTGGTAAATAGTTGAAAATGGAATCTAAGTCGCGCCGTATAACAATGCAAATTCACTCGGACAGTCAAAAGCGTCGTTTGGGTTGTGTATTCCGCTACGCTCCATTTTACACAAACCAAACGCCACTTTTGCCTGCCGGTGATTTGCGGCGTTAGAACGCCAAAAGAATGGATGGACCCCAAGATGAATCCCGAGATCATATTAATACTGGCTGGATTGGTCTTCTTGTTGCTCCTCTTGAGCATACGGATATGTAAAGACACTGAACGCGTGGCGGTCACGAATCGCGGCAACTTCAAAGGCCTAAGAGGCCCTGGCCTATACTTGATTATGCCACACAACGTATCTACCGCGACGTATACGAAAGTGAGGCTGAATGACACCGGTATCAATATCGGAAATGGTTGGGCGGAGATAAACGGCGTAAACGTACCAATAACACCAGCCGAGACACTCAATACCGATGAAAAAATAAAGGTCCGTGCCTTTATCAATCAAGAAATATACGTCATAAAGGACCAATGCCCCATATAACCAATCCAATAGTCATAAGATAAGGAAATAAGGGGTCAAGTCACTTGCTTCATGATACTTGCTGATCCACATTACGCACCACGCCCAGACCATTACAGATTGAATACGAAAATGCCTTTTATCATGTAATGAATCGTGACCGAGTAAGGCGGACGATTTTTCATGATACACGTTGGCCAACAAATAATCCCCTCTAACATCAACGCCACCAATAACGAGGTTCTTCCGTGTTGGCATGAACACTGTCCGGGAGATAGATATCCATCCCTACGCCCCATGAAAGAACCGGATATCCCCGAGGTGGCGGCCATCAAGATAGTCTAAATTTTGGATATCCTAGTGTCTCTTGTCACAGTCCAATCAATGTTATGTATATAAAAACTTAGACTCAATATCCATATTTTTATGAAGTATGCGAATTATAAAAATTTTACTTTTATCACCTTCACGATAAAAAATAATATGACTACTTTGAGGGAACTTCCTATATCCTTTTTTAATATATTCACACTACTTACCCAATGATGGTCTTTTAGACAACAAATGAAAGACCTCATCAAATTGCTTAATATACAAAAAGCGCTGGTCTCGACCCCAGCGCTTTTCAGTAAACCTGGCAATTTTTCTCAAATCTTCTTTTGCCTCTTTGGTTAGCTCAAATACTTTCATTTATCATTTTCACTATCAAGTTCTGCCATAAACTCATCATAGTTATAATCTGCAAAGCCACTCTGCTCACCTTCAACAAGCAGGTGCCTCAAGGTTTCAAGCTTGGTTTCTGTGTTTTCAAGCAACCTAAATGCAGCCCTAATCACCTCACTTGCAGAACTAAAGCGACCACTTTTAATTTGCCCGGTTATGAAGCCATCAAAGTGATCCCCCAATGTAATACTAGTGTTTTTAGCCATAAATCACCTCTCTTATACCAAGTCAATTACCGGCGGCCACAAAAAGCGTGGCGCGTTACCTCAGGCGTTGAGGCTGTAGAAAAACCTCTGACTTTGAAAAGGTTCACAATTTTTTGCATCCGCAAAGGCAACGTAAAATTCACACGCTTGAGCCGGGGCGCCATGAACACTGTCCGGGAGATAGATATCCAGCCCTACGCCCCATGAAAGAATCGGATATCCCTGAGGTGGCGGCCATCGAGATAGTGAGTCTATTTACGGGCTCTCGTAAACTGCCATGATGATTTTCAATTCCAAGATCACTTCCCGCACTTCTTCGGATGTCAGGCCCTCGACCCCTCTGATAGGCTTACCCGCCTCCAGGTCCTGAATAGACTGCAATACTTCACGGCATCCCCGCCCACAAAGAAGATCAAGACACTTTAATACAGCTTCGCTATGATCCACGATATACCCTCACTGAGCGTGTGCAGACCACTCCACCGCACGATACGTTCGGGTTCACTACACAAACCCTTGCCAAATGTTCACCGTATTTTATATCAACACTCCAGAAAACAGATTACAGAAGCATTTTGAGCGGGAACTATTCACGGCCATTGAAGACACACTGCTATACTTCAAGAAGCAAATGACTATGGGCAGATCACGGTACCACATAATATTAATTGCCGCGTGGCTCTCCGGGACTCTGTTTCTGGTCGACACACGGGGCGAGGCCCGTGCTGGTGAGCTTATAGAAGCATTGGCCATACACAAAAACGGACACTATGACTTCACCATCATCATGCTGGTGGATGCCCCCAGAGACTTCATCTACAGGCTGCTTACGGATTATGACAATCTTACACAATTGTCTCCGAATATTGTATCCAGCCATTTATTAAAATCGGGCAATGACGAACACAGCTTGGTTGAAATCAATTCCTACCACTGTATAGCCTGGTTCTGTCGCAGGATGCATCAGATACAAAAGGTGCAAGAACTGGGGAACGGTATATTAAGGACTACTGATGTACCCCAAAAAGGCCATGTCCTTGCCGCCAACAGCCTTTGGAGAATTCACCGTCAGGGGGACAAAACCCGTATTGAATATCAGTCTACATTGCAAATCGACTTCTGGGTGCCTCCCCTGCTGGGCCCTATGCTGCTAAAAAATAAATTTCGTTCATCACTCATCGACACCATCAACCGGCTTGAGACCATGGCCAATCCAGACCAAGCCGACTAAATGGATTTATATTCGAACAAATAATAACTATTTCTCTGTATTACCAAGGGGAACGAAATCAGGGACAAGACCCGAAGGCACTTACTTAAGCTGATATAGTGCTTTCTAGTCCCTTCTACCCTCAAGGGGCACCGAGGTCCCCCAGGGAGAAGGTTAGGATGAGGGGAGTAAAAGCTAGAAAAAAGTAGGTTTTGTTAATTTATCCCCTCACCCCAACCCTTTTATGCCCTAGGGGTGCTCCCGGAGGGAGAGGGGGCTTAAGTAAGTGCTATTTGGACAAGACCCCTGAAGAAAGGTCTATTTGGGGAATTTGGATCTTGCGTGTAAATACAATGGTAGTCCGTTGCGATTATACCATTGGCTATCATTGCAGTAGCTCTGATGGATTTCACCCACACGCACTAAGAATTCATTAAGCCTGCTAATATTCTGGTTCGTCTTCTCGTTAAATTTACGAATAAAGCCTTTTTTGGCCTTCATAATCCCGGCCTCAAGTTTTCCTGTCACTGCGGCACCCCCTATGGGGGAGGCCGAAGCAGCAGAGCGCATGAGCGTCAGTCTTGCCGCCTGTTTATCCATAAATATGATATAAAAATGCTCGTTTTTATACAGCACCTTGAGGGCACTATCGATATTGTCCAGTTGTGTATTGAATTCCATCGCGCATTGATCGTTATCGTCACAGCAAGACGACAGGGCAAGCTCATATCCTGACTGCTCCGGGTTCTCAGGATTACCACAGGTGGAATCATAAAATGCACAATTCACTGCGGCAATGTGTTCATTCGCCAAGTTAATCATGCCGGTTATGTTATTGATGTAGCCGTCCAGTTCAGCAAGCGGATTTGCCGCATGGGCGGGGGCAGATAGAAACCCTACCGAAATGACCACTGATCGGCAAAACCTTCCTATCCACATAAGGCCACCTTCATTTTGCATCACTCTCGAGCTTCCGCCTGGCCAGACGTTTGATCACCGGGGGCTTAGCGGCAACAATGTCTTGAAAAATTTTATCTGAAATTTGGCTAATGAATTCGCCGGGATACCATATAAATAAGCTGTAGCCTGAAGCTTTGTTGAGTTGGTCAGCGGATACACGCAAATAGATTGATCCCTTGGCCTTGACCCATGTGCCTTTGTCACCATTTGATTCGGGTAATGGGATCAGCTTTTCAGTACCCTTCTCTTTCAAGACAAGTTCTGCCTTGATAGGGCCTGCTGCACCATCCATATGAAAGGCGATAGATAAACGGTACATCACCGGTGTCTTGCCGAGCCAGAAAATGTCAGCAAGATCATCGGGACCCAGTTGCCCCTGAATCACCGCCATACGGCCTTTGGGCACCTTGGGGTGTTTTTTGAGCTTTATCCGTTTTGCCTTTTCGGCTGTCGCCGGTGCGTCAAATCTGAGTTCATCGATGAACGTAAAACCCTCTGCCTGTGTCAGGGGGATATAGAACAGAACCAATACCAATAAAAAGGTACCCGTTGCATTTAATGGCCGGTCATTAAATCTTGACAAAGAATGTCCGGATTTCATCGTCTACTCATACGCCTATGACCACAGGCGTGTGCAAATGGCACACACCTGCGACCTTTACAGTCGATTATTTGGCCTGCTTTAACATGTAGGCCACCACATTCTTCAAGTCATCATCGGAGCAATTTGCACAACCACCACGTGGTGGCATAGCACCTTTGCCCTTCATGACGATCTGCATAATCGCATCATTCCCCGTGGCAATCCGTGGCGCCCAAGCTGCCTTATCTCCAAGCTTGGGTGCTCCGGCCACACCGGTGCCATGACAGGAGGCACAACTCTTGTCATAGGTCGACTTGCCGGCGGTGGCATCTCCCATCGAACTTGCTGCGGCTTCGGCTACAGGCGCTTCGGCTACAGGCGCTTCGGCTACAGGCGCTTCGGCTACAGGTGCTTCGGCTACAGGTGCTTCGGCTACAGGTGCTTCGGCTACAGGTGCTTCGGCTACGCTTCGGCTACAGGCGCTTCGGCTACAGGTGCTTCGGCTACAGGCGCTTCGGCTACAGGCGCTTTGGCCGCAGGTGCCACCTCAGCAGTATCATCCTTTCCGCAACCATACAGAACGAACGCCATTGCCAACACCGATATCAATCTGGCTAAGGATAAACAAGTGCTCTTTAACATGAAAATCTCTCCTTGTAGGTAGACAGTAAAATTATTTTATTGCAAGTCTAAAATATCTATTTTTAAACACGCTACAGTTAAGCAGGGTGTCTACACCTTTAGGTGTATAGTCTGTATTTTTAAGACACGGGTATTCTCCGCTCAGAAAAATATAAAATCAACGTATAAAAGTCGACCAGTGGTCAATTACGCGGTGCCTGCGGTTGTAAAAATCCACCACTATCGGAACGGGCTAAGCTTGCTGGCCCGGTCTTGATTTTTGGGCAGCAGCAATTTGTCTTCAATACCCATTATTAGATTGGCGCATTGGCCAAGAAAACCCTAAAACACAAAGAACAAAAAGGGTGGGGTGGGGTGGTGACGATCCCTGTACGTTGGTTTGAGCCTATTGTTTTGATTTTTTTTCTTCCGGTTTTTTAGCGTTGCTGTTGGTGCGACGTTCTTGAAATCGCTTAACATCTACTTTGGCATGCATATCGAGTTTGCCATCCAGCTTGGCACCTTCGGCAATGGCAATCTCAGGTGCCACTAGATTGCCTTTCACCACCGCAGTCGCTACCAGCTCCAACTTCTTCCTGGCGGTGATGTCACCCTCTATGGTTCCACCGATAATGACATTTTCTGCCGTTATGGACCCTTGCCAATGCCCCCCTTCCCCCACAATAATGGTGTTTTTGAGATCACATTCTCCCACTACTTTCCCGCGGACCATGTAATTATCGGCACCGGTAAATTTTCCGGTAAAAATACTTTCCGGACCAATCAATGTAAAAACATCCCCGGTTTTATCTAAGGTTCTGCGCTGCATAATGCCTCCCGTCTGCCTGTTTTATCTTGCGTGATAGCGGGTTGTTGTCCCTGGACTTAGTCTGGTGAAATCCTGCCTATGGTTATAACGACAGCTAAGATGAATATCTTAACCAACATACAGGCCGTAGGCGAGATACCCTGGGCTAAACTGCCTAAAAATGAGTCACTTTGGCCTCATTTGGGGCTTACACCCTCCCGTATCCTGATGAAACAGGCTGTCCCGCCATTTGCTTTGGCAGGGTTACCGGGCAACGCACCGGGGAGGACTTAATGATCCCAGAATATCCACCCACCCATACCCCACTGGTGATCCCTGTTAACTGTGCCGCAATCAACTCTTGAGCCGATATCCCGTCTTGAATATCCACCCTACCGCCATGAGGCACAACAATAAAAACACGATGATCATACCCACACTGATGATAACGTTGACGTCGGCGACACCGTAAAAGCTCCAACGAAAACCACTGATCAGGTAAACCACGGGGTTGAACAATGTGACCGTCTGCCAGAATGGTGGCAACATATTGATCGAATAGAAGGCACCACCGAGAAAGGTCAGCGGCATGATCACCATCATGGGAATGATCTGTAACTTCTGAAAGTCGTCTGCCCATAGACCTATGATAAAACCAAACAGGCTAAAGGTAATGGCGGTTAACAATAAAAAGCCGACCATCCAGACTGGATGTACGATCTCGTAATCTACAAACAACCGTGCCGTAACGAGGATCAGTAATCCAAGGATAACCGACTTGGAGGCGGCCGCGCCAACATAACCGAGGACAATCTCAAGGGGAGATACCGGTGCCGACAATAACTCGTATATGGTACCCGAGAACTTTGGAAAATAGATGCCGAAGGAGGCATTGGAGATACTCTCACTCAATAACGACAACATAAGCAGGCCGGGGATAATGAAGGATGCGTAGCTGATGCCATCGATCTCACCCATACGCGAGCCGATGGCCGCCCCAAAGACCACAAAATAGAGCGAGGTCGAAAGAATCGGTGTCGCGATACTCTGCATTAGAGTGCGCCAGGCACGGGCCATTTCAAACCTGTAAATCGCACGAACAGCATAGACATTCATGCCTTTTCCCTCACCAGGCTAACAAAGATGTCTTCCAGCGAGCTTTGGCTGGAATGAATATCCTTAAAATCGATCCCATATTGACTCAAGTGACGCAACAACTCAGGGATACCCGTGTGCTTCTTCTGAGTATCGAAGGTATAAACGAGCGCATTACCGTCCGCAGATAATTCCAATGGGTGATCATCAAGCTCCATAGGAATCTTGCTTAGTGGGTGCTGCAGGCTCAATGTCAGTTGTTTTTTCCCCAGCTTGTTCATTAAAACAGTCTTGTCCTCGACCACACCAATCTTTCCCTCGTTAATGATACCGATACGATCGGCCATCTCTTCGGCCTCATTAATATAGTGCGTGGTTAGGATGATGGTGACACCACTTTCACGCAGGCCATGGACCATCTCCCACATATCGTGCCGCAACTCAACATCAACACCTGCGGTCGGTTCATCCAGAAACAGAATCTCAGGTTCATGTGCTAATGCCTTGGCGATCAATACCCGGCGCTTCATGCCACCCGACAACGCCATGATCCTCTCATTGCGCTTGCCCCACAGCGAAAGATCACGCAATATTTTCTCTAAAAAACCTGGGTCAGGTGGTTTTCCAAAAAGCCCTCGACTGAAATTTACCGTCGCCCAGACACTTTCGAAGGTTGCAGCGGAGAGTTCTTGTGGCACCAAACCAATCTTTGATCGTGCTGCACGGAAATCCGAGACGATATCATGGCCATCAACCGATACGCTGCCTTCGCCAGGCCTTACAATACCGCAGATGATGCTAATCAGCGTTGTCTTACCGGCCCCGTTAGGTCCCAACAGACCAAAAATCTCCCCTCGGCGAATATCCAGATTGATATTGTCGAGCGCCTGTAGACCGGAATCATAGGTCTTGGTGAGATTCCTGATTGATATTATGGGTTCCACATAACCTCCCTAGGTGATATCTGCAACAATACTTGGGTATTCATCAAATACTGTGGGCAAATACAAATATTGAATTTGGGACCTCTAAAAAAGCCATTTCTCTCTACAGGCCATTTCGGTAAACTCATTTGCTATCTCACCACCAAAAACGGTGGTTTACCGAGATGTCATTAATGGGCACTTCTATTAATGCCCTCCACCCCACGAGGGGGCACCGAGGTCCCTCCGGGAGCACCCGAAACAGGGCATAAAAGGGCGAGGGTGAGGGAATAAAATAAGGATAAGTTATTGATTTTTAATATCCCCTCATCCTAACCTTCTCCCGGAGGGAGAAGGGATTATTTTAATTAATAGAGGTGCCCTAATGGTAATCAACTATCTCAACATCGTAGAGAGGGGCTATTATAGGGCACATAGCCTATGGATACTGCCTTTACACTGCTGAACACAATACAGTCATTGTCTACCGAGCACCCGGTAGCTTTTGCGGTAAGCGTGCTCCTTATCATGATCACAGAGGGCTTGCTGTTGGTCGGCCTTATCAGCGTTATGCTGAAAATATTTATCCGACCTGGCTCTCGAACCAGACGATCGAGGTAGCCCCTTGCCAATCGAAGATGTTACATCCATTGCCTGGTTGCTGGTGTTACTGGGGTTTATTGTCGGCACACTGAGTGGCTTCTTTGGTGTAGGCGGTGCCTTCATTATGACACCGGCGCTGAATATTCTTGGTTTCCCCATCGTCTATGCCATAGGTACCGATCTGGCATTAATGTTGGGCAGTTCTACTGTGGCAACCATTCGGCACTTTCGCTTCGGCAATGTCGATATTCGTCTTGGCATCTATATGGTACTCGGTACGATAGTCGGCGTCTGGCTGGGCAAGGAACTGGTGTTTTTTCTTCTTGCCAGTGGCGATGCAGAAATGGTGATCCGCTTGATCTACATTATACTATTATTCAGCCTGTCCGCTTTTATGGTCTACGATTACATTACGTTCATCACGCGTCCCCACTTACAAGCTAACAAACCAAACACAGAATCACGGGGCACACACTTATCCCGTCGGCTGAGACAAATTAAACTTAGGCCCATGGTCAAACTACCGGCCTCCGGTATCCGGCAGATTTCCCTCTGGGTCCCGCTGAGCATAGGTGTGATTACCGGTTTTCTGGCCTCCTTTCTAGGTGTCGGTGGTGGCTTTATCCGCATGCCTGCCTTGATCTATGGGCTGGGGGTCCCTACCTCGGTCGCCGTAGGAACCGATTTATTCGAAATAATTTTCTCTTCCGCCTTCGGTGCCTTTCTGTATGCGATGGAAGGCAAAGTCATTCTGCTGGCGGCCATGATTTTGTTACTTGGTGCCTCATTGGGAGCACAAGTCGGGAGCTATGCCACCCGATACGTGCGCGGCATGCGTGTACGTTTATATTTTGCCTTGACCATATTCTTTGCGGGGGTCAGCGTAACGCTCAAACAACTCGGGGTCTGGCATGACATCCCTTTACTGTCCACAATAGCCGGTTATCTGATCGTTGGTGTTGCCACCATTATGATGATGATTATTGTCGTAAAACTGATCCTGGGTCTGATCGCACATCACGCACGTGGAGACCACCCGGCATGATCAAAATATTGGCCGCAACCGGTGGCTCCAGACATGCGGAACGTGCCGTTCGGCTTGGTTGCCAACTGACGCACACACGAATAGCAACGCTTACCGTACTCACGGTAGAAGATCCCAAGGAGACAATAGCGCTTGAGCACATACAAAATAAAGCAATGGAGGTGACACAACAGTTTGGGACTGCGGTCACCCTGGTACACTCCGCCGGGCATCCCGCTAAAGTGATCCGTAGCGCAGCCCTGGAGGGGGGGTATGACCTGCTGGTTATTGGTGCACGCGGCCTGCACAGTATGCAGGATTTCTTTCTGGGGCGAAACGCAATCCGCCTCGTCAAAAACTTGCCGGTATCCACGTTGATTACCAGAAAAACTGATACTGTCAAAAAACTATTATGGCGTATCCCCCGTGGGTCCATCAATGAAAAGCATTTCACCTTGATGGTGCACCTCGTCAACACCTTGAAGGCAAGTCTCACCCTGCTTGATATCGAGCCCAGCGCCATCCTGTTTGGGCATCGTCAGAACACTAACCTGGGCATGGTCAATACTTGCGAAGTAAACGAACGGCTAAGCCGACTACAGTCACGCATTAGCCAAGCAACAGCTAGAGAAGTCATTTGTCGAACACGCACCGGTATCCCTGAAGAGGTCATCCTCAATGAGGCCGCCAGCGATAGCTACGATCTCGTGGCCATCAGCGTTCAACCCCGCCGCGGACTCGGCAAACTGTTCGCCGAGGATCTTCCTTACCGGGTAGCCCGTAACATACCGATATCGGTGCTTTTATTGAACTAAGACCCAGTACGCAAAGAATTTACTTTGACATATACCTGGCTCAACCACACCAGGTTCTGGTTTTGATACTGCTTTTCGAACCCCGCCCCGCTAATCCATTTTTCGATCAACCTTGGGTCATGGACATAGGGACGAAAATCGGAACCAACAATCTTCATGACCCATGCCACGACACCCATCATGGCGTGGACATACCAGCGATCACGGGGATAAGTCAGGGCATAGATACGGTTCGTTTTGTTTAAGGTTGCATGAACCAGGCCATCGGCATCGGGATAGCAACAAACAACCTTATCCAACACCGTCACATCGGCATTTGACAAGGAATCAGAGATTTCCATGAAATCACCTTCAACATACTCTGTCCTGTCCGCAAGCTTTCGCTCCTTTGCCCAAAGACGGGCCTCATCGATCATCTTCGATGCCAAATCAACACCCACTGCAGACTTTGCGCCTTGCTCCAACAGGGTCTGGTGCAAATGCCCCACCCCACTGCCAATTTCGAGTATCTTTAGCCCCTGATAACCTGCTTGCTCCAGGCCCTCCATCAGCTGCTTTTGTGATGGCTCAAATCCCTTCTTTTCAAAACGCTTGCGATAACGCCCGGCAAAAAAAGAAAAAAATCGACTTGCCGAACGGGAATGTGGGCAACAACAACTCATTGATATCTCCAAAAAAAAGGTCGGAGATAGACGAGAGTATTTCTCGACTATCTCCGACCCCTCTGCTCACCCACCACAAGGCATATCCTGGCAAGCCATTAGTGTATAAATACGATCTTCAGCTGATATCAGCGGCGTTTCCCTCTGTGTCCCCTGGGCCGTTCTTCTTCGAATTTAACTTTTATAAGATTACCTTCGAATGTCTTACCGTCTAGTCCAGCAATAGCGGCACGGGCCTCATGACCCTCCATCTCGAGGAAACCAAATCCCTTGCAACTACCTGAAAACAGGTCTTTTACAAGCTTGATGGAACGTACTGTACCGAACTGAGAAAACAATTCCTGTAGGGATTCTTCGGTGGTGGTGGGCGGTAAACTGCCTACAAATAGTTTCTTCACTTTGAAGCTCCCCTTCGTTACGTTGAAAAGTGACCCTGCGATATCTCGCAGGATCACTTGAGATCTCAAACTGACAGTTCGACTAGATCTGTACGTTTGTTGCCTGCGGACCTTTGGGGCCATCTTCCACGTCGAAGGACACTTCCTGGCCCTCAGCCAGGGTACGAAAACCTTCGCTGGAAATGGCTGAATAGTGAACAAATACATCTTTGCTGCCATCGGCAGGAGTAATAAAGCCGAAGCCTTTGGATTCGTTAAACCATTTAACGGTTCCTGTTGCCATGATAATTACCTCATTAATTAAAAAGTTGATGTGTTACAAATCTGACGAGGCAACTTACAGGAGAGAACTTCGATAGAACTTCTGACAAGAACCAGGATAGATTGTAGCGCCGTGGATTTTAACCGGTTTTTTGATCAAAAACACCACGCAACCCCCCAGAATAGGCACAAATCAGCAATTCAAGGCCATAACCCAGCCTAATAGCAGCAGATAGCTTTAAGCCCCCCGACGGTTGAACCCAAAATTTGCGCCCTGGCCAAGCCATTTAAGGGGGATACGGAGAACAAAAAGCTGGCTTTTTCCCATCGGGGCCCGTATAGTCGCGCCTCTTCCTCGGCCAAGGCCGAGAAATGTAACGTTTCTGACCCTCCTCGTGTTTTTCCATCACTAGTAACCTGGTTAGCAGCGTAGGGCCCAAGCGCCTGATGCAGATTGCTGTGTCAGCTTGAAGGGCCCACTAGAGAACCAGGTCGAGTGATACCCTGATGGGCATCCCGCCCATGTTCGTATTCATAAATCTTAATATAAGTCGTCTGTCGACAACCGACAGACAGAGGTATTGTTTTGTCATTTAATAAACTGAATTTACACCCCGATCTACTCAAGGCCATTACCGCATGCGGATTTGACCAGCCCACAGATATTCAACAGCAGGCCATTCCTGTGGTACTGACTGGACGTGATCTGATGGCCTCGGCCCAGACCGGCACCGGAAAAACCGCTGCCTTCGTTCTGCCGGCCTTACAGCAACTACTCACCCCCGCGAGTAAAAAAGGCAGGGGGCCGCGGGTGCTGGTACTCACACCCACACGTGAACTGGCCATACAAGTAAACGACAATATTCGCCAATTCAGCCGGTTTTCCCGATTCACCACCGGTACCGTCGTGGGCGGCATGCCCTACCCGCCGCAGAATAGAATGCTGCGTAATCCGCTAGACTTACTGGTGGCCACACCCGGTCGTCTGATGGACCATATGCAACAGGGCCGCGTCGATTATTCACGTCTGGAGATGCTGGTGCTGGATGAGGCCGACCGCATGCTCGACATGGGCTTCGTTAATGCCGTAAAGACCATCGCCAAGGCCATGCCGAAGACGCGTCAGACACTGCTGTTTTCCGCCACCCTGGAAGGTGACATACTGAAAATTGCCAAGCAGATTCTCAACGACCCGGTAAGCATCAAGCTTGCGGCCAATCACGACCGCCATGCTTCCATCACCCAACATGCACACCGGGTTGATGATACCCAGCACAAACACAGCCTACTCTCACATTACGCCAGTGGTACAGATCTGAAACAGGCGGTCATCTTCACTGCCACCAAGCGCGGCGCCGATCGGCTGTCGAAACGACTGACTGCAAACGGTCACACCAGTGCCGCTTTGCATGGTGATATGAGCCAGAACAAGCGTAAACGCACGGTGGACAACATGCGTCGCGGCAAGATTCGCTTATTGGTCGCCACCGATGTTGCCGCACGTGGTCTCGATATCAAGGGTATCAGTCATGTGATCAATTTCGATATGCCCATGGTGGCCGAAGACTACATACACCGTATCGGTCGCACCGGCCGTGCCGGTGCCAAGGGTACCGCAATCTCATTGGTGGTCCCGGATGACCGCCGCAAACTCGCTGGTATCCAACGTCTCACCGGCGGTGATCTCAACTGGTCTGTGATCGAAGGCCTGGAACCGACTCGCACTGAACCAAGTCGTGGACATTCCCGTCCGGGCAAAGGTAACGGCTCTCGCGGAGGCAATAAATCCGGTGGCCAATACCACGCCAAGCCTGGCTCACGGGATAGCCGATCGAAAAACAAGCCGGGGCAACGTCGGCGCAAGGCCAGTGGCAGCGTTAATAACAATGGTAACGTTAACGGTAACAGCAATGGCAATAGCCACTATCGCTCGCAACCTATGTTGGGTTAACCGCCTTACAGAAAACCCCGATTACCTGAAATAAAACCGACAGATTAGGGGCTGGAAGCAAAAGAGACTTTTCTCGTGCGCTTCCAGCCCCTTAATTTTATGCCAAATAAAGCAGAATAGATCTGGATCAAAACCCGCAGGTGCCTTATTGTTAGACCCTAATCTTGCCAGGAACCAAAGGAGTCCTGACCAATGTACAAATTAGGCCCGACCTACCCTTTCCTGTTAGTCGTCTTTTTAACCGCCTGCTCTTCAGATAATGGCTCCACCAGCAGTGGTGGCGGTACAGCGCCACCCACCAGTAGCGCACCCCCCGTCCCAGAGGGCGGTACCCCTGACAACAACACCCCAAGCACCAACCAGTTCGCTGGCACCTATTCCGGGACGGTAAAATATACGGTTAGTGGGCTTGGTATTTCGACTTCAGACACCGACTCATTCACAGTGACTATTGATGAGAATGGTAAGGTTTCGGTTAACGGCACTTATGCCGGCAAGCTGTCGAGTAATTCTTTTTCGATCTCGGAAACGGGCACTGAAACGGTCAGCGGGGTCACCTGTAGCGGGACCATTTCCGTTAACGGAAGTATTTCTGGCAGCACTATCAGCGGCGCATTCCCGCCCACTACCCTGGATTGTGGTGGACTCCCCTTGGAATTTTCTGGTTCATTTAGCGCCACCAAAAACTGACCGTCAGCTAACAAGAAATGAGCGTGGATTCACGCAAAGATTGAAGATTGATGAGGGCGCCTCTCTCAACCCCCCAACCTGAAACACACTGACAGGTCACCCATCAATCCTCAATCCCGGTGTTCGCAAGGGAGATGCCGGACCAGAACAAGCACCTTCTCCCCATAATCCTTTGGGTTATGCTATTTGATCGTCTGCCACGTGATAGCGTGGATCTTCCAGGACATTCACCTCAACCAGGTTGCCGGCCTTCTTTAACAATTTACGACACTCTTCACTCAAGTGACGCAGGTGTAATTTTTTACCTGCCCGGATATATCTTTCCGCCAGAGTATCAATGGCTTCAATCGCCGAGTGATCGGCAACTCTCGAATTTTGAAATTCGATGATGACATCATCTGGTTCTTCTTTGGGATCAAACAACTCCAGGAAATTCTTCACTGAACCAAAGAACAAGGGTCCATGGAGTTCGTGTACCCGTGACCCCTGTTCATCGTCATAGGTTTTAATATTGATGTGCTTGGCATGCTCCCAGGCAAAGACCAAGGCCGAGACAATCACCCCCACCACCACTGCAATCGCCAGATCCGTAAAGACGGTCACCGCAGAAACCAGCACTAAAACAAAGGCATCAGCCATCGGGATTTTGCGAAAGATACGCAGGCTCGACCATTCAAAGGTTGCCATCACGACAATAAACATCACTCCCACCAGGGCCGCCATGGGAATGCGTTCAATAAGAGGTGAAGCAAACAGGATAAACACCAACAGAAACAGCGCTGCAACAACACCGGACAAACGCTGACGCCCGCCGGAGTTTACATTGATCATACTCTGACCAATCATGGCACAACCCCCCATACCTCCGAATAAACCGGTTACAGTATTGGCGATACCCTGTCCTATGCACTCGCGATTTCCACGCCCACGGGTGTTAGTCACTTCATCAATGAGACTCAGCGTCAGCAGAGATTCGATCAGCCCAACCGCTGCCAGAATAAAGGCATACGGCAATATAATGATCAACGTATCGAAATTGAAAGGTACCGAAGGAATATGGAAAGCAGGTAAACCACCCTTGATGCTGGCCAAATCACCCACGGTTGCCGTGTCCAGATCCAGACCAAACACCAGCAAGCTGACCGTTATAATTGCCGCCAGCGATGCTGGAAAGGCTCCGGTCAGTTTCGGTAGAAAATGAATAATCGACATCGTGAGTATAACCAGGCCTGCAAATATCAACAGGGGCTCAGCGCTTAGCCATTGGGCCGCACCTTCATCTGAAACCATTTGAAAGTTTTGTAGCTGGGCCAGGAAGATCACAATCGCCAAGCCATTCACAAAACCCAGCATCACCGGGTAGGGCACAATGCGGATAAACTTCCCCAGCCGCAGCACACCGGCCCCCATCTGCAAGAGGCCGGTCAGCACCACTGCCGCAAACAGGTATTCCACCCCGTGCTCGGCGACCAGGGCCACCATCACCACCGCCATGGCACCGGTCGCACCGGATATCATGCCCGGACGTCCCCCAAAAAGGGCGGCCAGCAGCCCCACCATAAAGGCAGCATACAAGCCAACCAAGGGGTCAACCCCGGCCACAAAGGCGAAGGCTACCGCCTCTGGCACCAATGCCAGGGCCACGGTCAGACCGGATAAAATCTCATTTTTAAAACATACGCGACTAGCGCAACCAAGCTGAAACATTCAGGACCTATAGGGTGTGGGGGGACGAAAAAAGGCCGCGCAGTATATCAGAAAACGCTTATATAGGATAGGCGTGGGGCAAGGGCCGGTAATCTGGAATGTACCCGCACCGGGTTTTGGCCCTCATTATCCACCCGGAATAGTGGCCTTTTCGGGCACCACCACAAGCTATGATAGCCTTAGTCTCTCCTATATTTTTTCAAGTGTGCGAATAACAACATCGACTGTTAAATTCAGTTTTTGCAGCCTGCTCGCTGCCGCCCTACCCTCCCTGGAGGCCTTGTAAAAATGCGGCGTCATGACAAGCAAGTTGTTAATTTGTGATTTATTGATGTCCCCTGTTTTGAATTTTAGTAACTGTTCGTCTTGAATCGAATATCCTATATCTTCGGCGTAAGAAAGATTCTGTGGCTCTGATCTTTTTACCTCGGAATAAATAATCTCTCTCAACTCCTGTAAATGATCAGGGCCTGGCTCGACGACAATAAGCTTGCCGCCAACCTCTAATACTTTATGGAATCCTTTAAAATTGTGGAATCCAAATACACATAAAATGATGCCAACACTGGCAACGGCCACTGGCGGTTGTTTATTGGTGCCCACAATCCAGGTGATCTGTTTGTTTCTCTTTGCTGCTTCAGCGATAGCGGCTTTTGATATATCCAAGCCAATAAAGGACACGTCACCACGACCTCCCTTGATTTTGAGTTGATCAAAAAGGGTATCGAGGTAATACCCCTCACCACAACCCGAGTCCATCAAACAAATCTCACGTTCACCTGTTGTCTGCGCCAGGACAGTTTGAGCCAAGGTGCTGGCTATGGACCCATAAACTCCTGAATTTAGGAATTGGGCTCTCGCCAATACCATCTCTTTACTGTCACCCGGCTGCTTCGAGCGTTTTTGTTGCACGGGCAATAAATTGATATATCCTTGCCGGGCAATATCAAAGGCATGTCCGTTTTCGCAAACCTGCATTTTTTCGCGGCACTCAAGCCGGGCACCATCAATTGGACAGGCCAGATTGCGCGCCTTTATAGACCTCATAATCTATTTGACATCACTCTCGCCTGGCAAGCCAAATGGTGTGCCGTGCACCCTTGGACCCGTGTGCGCGTACGCATACCTCTTCCACCTCGAAGCCCAGTTTTCGCAACCGTTGTAAAAAATCCTGGGCCGGCCCTGCCGACCACACGGCCAACACCCCCTTTGGGCGTAGCGCCTCGTATGCCGCACTCAGTCCATCGATACTATAGAGCCAATTGTTCTTCTTACGGGTAAGCCCTTCAGGGCCGTTGTCTACATCCAGCAAGATGGCATCATAGGCACCCTGCTCGGTCTTTAAAATATGAGAGACATCCCCCTCACGTACAGTTACGCGTGGGTCCTGTAGCGGAAAAGCTGCACACTCTCCGAGCGGCCCCTTGTTCCACGCCACCACTGCCGGTACTAATTCAGCCACCACCACCTGTGCCAAGTCACCGACATGCTGGAGCGCGGCGGCCAAGCTAAACCCCATACCCAATCCGCCGATGAGCAACCGTGGATCAGGACCGTTCATTAACCTGGCGCAAGTCAACTCGGCGAGTGCCTCTTCGGAACCATGAACACGGCTGTTCATCAACTCACCACGGCCTACAATCCGAATTGAGAATTCATCATCCCGTTGGTACAGGCGCAGCTCTCCGCCCTGTCCTGGTACTTGTGCACTATCGAGCAAAACCCAAGGGATCATAAACACCTCAACCTATTCACCCCAAGGGTTTCGATTTCCAAGACTCTTCAAATACAAGGCTTCCACTTTTTCTCTGGCCCACGGTGTTTTGCGCAAAAATTTCAGACTGGATTTGATACTAGGCTCATGGGAGAAACATTTAATCCGGATGGTTCGTCCCAATTTCTCCCAACCATGGCGGTCCACCAAGTGGATAAGTATCTTTTCCAGGGTCACACCGTGCAGTGGATTATTGGCCTGAAGCGTATTCATGCCATCACCCGAGAAATGACCATCATTTCAATTCGCATGAACTTGATGTCTCCGGGGAAAACCACATTTGATAAAGTGAAATGATTATCTGTGCCCCAATGCTAAACCCCAGACACGCACCGGCGATAACCACCGTATAGGCAAATACAGGGTCCCACTTGGTCAGAAACCATGCGGCGATATCCGCAAACACAGCAACAAACGGGGCCACAATCAGTGTGTATTTTAACCAAGGCCGCAATGTGGCTCGCTGAAATACAAGGCCCACGGTAAAGATTATAAAACCGATACCGAAGAAATGGATGTGGGATAATCTGACTATAGATTGAATCGACACACCGGTATCCACCACTGTAAGTTTTTTAACAGCACGGAATGAGGACAAATCTGAAACCTTTAAACTGGAATCTGCTCGGTGACACGCCACACAGCGGTTCTTGATAATGCCCTGAATTCGGCCACGATAAGCCTGCTCGGTGGCACCGGACTTCAGCCATGCCACAAGATCATGGCGTTCACCGGGATTCTTTAGATATCGACCCATGCTACCCCGGATCGAGGCCTCAAAATCTGTGCCACTGCGATTGCCATAATAATTGGCCGCTATGTCCTCAACTGACAAACCGGCCTGGTCGTCGTTATCTGAATGGCTGGCGTACAGATAGACAAGCGCCATGAGGTAACCGACTCCCATCAATACCAGAAAAGCGCTATAAAACAGCCGCTCGCTCATTGTGCACTGTCGCAATATTCTTTGCCCCATTTACCCCACCTCACAGACACCCCATAATCCACAATACCAGTGCGCCACTCACCCTACGCATTTCCCCTCTCTCAGCTACACTTAGACTATAGTAGGAACAAAACGAGGAGGATGGCAATGTATTATTTAAATCGACTGTCAATAGCAACGGCCCTGGCCATCGGTAATCTGGCAGTGGGCAGCGTCACCTATGGTGCCGATATCAACTACGGGCGGACTCTTTACAATAAAGACTGCACTTCCTGCCACACAACTGATATCCATGGACCAAAATCCAGCATAAAGTCCCCGGAAAAACTGCGCAAAGAAGTGAGTCAATGGGCGAAAGACTCCGGTTTAAAATGGAGCGAAGAAGAAACCAATGACGTGACCGAATTTCTGATAAAGGAATTCTATTTATTTGATAAAGCCGAAAAATAATATGCCCTGAATAGCAACGGAATGCACGCCCCTAATTACCGGCCATTACTGGCCTTCTTGTCTATGGCAGCGGGCACTTCCACTCCCTGACTGTGCAGGTAGTCTTCATAGTTGCCGCCAAAATTCACCACACCTGTAGCGCTTAACTCAATAACACGGGTCGCCAATGATGAGACGAATTCACGGTCATGGCTGACAAACAGCAATGTACCGGGGTAGTTCTCCAGTGCAGTATTAAGCGATTCGATGGATTCCATATCCAGGTGATTGGTGGGCTCATCCATGAGCAGAATATTGGATTTTTGCATCATCAATTTACCAAACAACATACGCCCTTGTTCGCCACCGGAAATGATTTTCACCGATTTATCAATGTCGCCCTGGGAAAATAATAGCCTTCCCAATATAGCACGCACCGCCTGTTCATCATCGCTGGGCTGTTTCCACTGACTCATCCAGTCGAACAGACTCTGGTCCTGAGCAAAGTCCTCTGCATGGTCCTGGGCAAAGTATCCGATATTGACGTTTTCGGACCATTTAATTTTACCGTTCTGGGGCTGCATCTGATTGACCAATGTACGCAACAATGTGGTCTTGCCAATACCATTGGGACCAATGATGGCAACACGTTCACCGACCTCAATGGTCATGTCCAGACCACTGAACAGCGGAGTATCGTCGTAACCCTGGACCAGCCCCTTTACCTCTAACGCCAGACGATAGAGTTTTTTGTCCTGACTAAAGCGGATAAATGGATTGACACGACTCGACGGCTTGATGTCCTCGAGTTTGATCTTTTCGATCTGCTTGGCACGGGAGGTCGCCTGCTTGGCCTTGGAGGCGTTGGCAGAGAAACGGCTGACAAAACTCTGCAACTCGGCAATCTGGGCCTTTTTCTTGGCGTTATCGGCATATTGTTGATCGCGCACCAAAGTCGATGCGGTCATGTATTCATCGTAATTGCCAGGATAGACACGCAACTCACCGTAATCGAGATCAGCCATATGGGTACAAACCCGATTCAGAAAGTGGCGATCGTGGGAAATGATGACCATGGTGCTGTTGCGCTCATTGAGCACTTCTTCGAGCCAGCGGATGGTGTTGATATCCAGGTTATTGGTTGGCTCGTCGAGCAACATGATATCAGGATCGGCGAATAGTGCCTGTGCCAGCAGCACCCGCAATTTCCAACCTGGTGCTACGGCACTCATGGGCCCAGCGTGCTGCTCGATAGGAATATCCACACCGAGCAATAATTCACCGGCTCGGGCCTCAGCGGTGTAGCCATCCAACTCGGCAAACTCTACCTCTAAATTGGCGACTTCCATGCCCTCGGCTTCACTCATCTCGGCAAGACCATAAATACGGTCACGTTCCTGCTTTACGGCCCACAGCCGTGCGTGCCCCATGATAACGGTGTCGATCACCGTGTGATTCTCAAAGGCAAACTGATCCTGCTGCAAAATGCCGATACGCTCATTGGGGTCAGTCGAGATATTGCCTGCAGTTGGCTCCAAATCGCCCCCGAGGATCCTCATCAACGTGGATTTACCGCAGCCATTGGCACCGATCAGGCCATAGCGATTGCCATTGCCGAATTTGACTGAGATGTTCTCGAACAGGGGCTTGGCCCCAAACTGCATAGTAATATTGGCTGTAGCTAACACGATCGAATCCAGGGTGGTGGAGAAAAGCGCGGCATTGTCTCACAGATGACACCCCACTGCGATGGCCCCGTGCGGGGTTAAAGGTGGGGGATCGCCCTGGCCACCTTTAAATCACACCATCATTATGATTTTTTCCAAGGACCCCTTGCAGTAGCACCCATCATGGCCTCTTTGGCCTTTTTTACACGGATTTTATTGCCGCCGACATCCTGGGCATTCAACTCCTGGATAGCCTCTTTGGCCTCATCAATGCGAGGCATATCAACGAACCCAAAACCCTTGGATTTCCCTGTTACCTCATCCATCACCAGATTGCAGTACCGCACACCCCCATAGGCCTTGAACAAGGCCAGCACCTCTGCTTGTGTCGTTTCGCGAGACAAATTACGCACCAGAATTTTCATAATCGCACCATAGTGAGTTCTGGGGACAGTATACTGCCCTTTCTCGACACAGGCACTGCACGCCACAATAAAATGTTCAGTTACTCACTGTCATTTTTGTTGGACTTTATTCACTCTGATGAAACAAGCGCCCTACCGAACGATACGAATAGGATGATAGGCCTGATTATTGTGCAGCCAGCTTTCGCTCACCCGATAATTGTCGTTAACCAATACACCCAGATAGTAAGTCCGCCCTACTTGAAGGTTATTCGGAATGGTCAGACTTGTACCTGTAGACCAAGGTGTGTCCAGGTTCATATTCATTCTTCTACCGCCAATCCTCCTGTCCTGGGTTGAGATATTCATATCATTAGAAATATAGAAACCAACCCTCACATTGCGGTGATTTGTACCCCCCACATTTTCGTACGTGAAAGTGGCATTCACCCGCTGACCACGCGCTACCTCAAACCGCCTACCATCTGCGGTATTACGCCAACGCACAACACGGCCATTGGCCGCATCCCGTATCTGGCCCCAGCTGTGATCACTGTAACCACCATTAGATCCCACACGTACAAAGGGACTGGCGGCCAGGTCAGTTTGGCCATTATCACGACCATAAAGATAAACAAGCCCTCGACCAGTATCTTCTCCCACATAGGGGATATATTCACCGTTTACAGTCGCATGGAGGTGGGTAAAATCCTCGCCCATTACATTGTAAAAACGATCCTCATGGCCCAAGTATCCACTGTGGGCCAACTCATGCAAGGCAGCGCTATAGAAGGGCCGGAATCGGCCACCCCATGCACTCACATTGGTGCGCCGAAAGCGATTGCCAAAATCCCAACGGGTATCACTGGAGAAACCCACATCAATCTCCTTGACCCCACGTTCCCAGCCAAAAAACCAATAACAGTCCTTTTGTACATAGGCACAGGCTGGCCCACAAATATCACCCCTACGGGCAAAATAGATCTGGTTCTTGCCATCACCATGTCTTATTCTCCGGCTACGATCAATGCTACCAATTCGGTAGTCAAAGTTGCTGGCATTTCGATTAAAAAATATATTGATCGTATAGCGCAAAGCGGCCATTAATCGATCATCACTACCAAAACTTGCCTGTGATGGCGCGATAGTCACCGTATTACGGGAAAATTTCTGCGCCGAACCCCCACATGTTCTATAACTGTAGGCATGCACCCATGAGGTTGACATCATCAAGCCCAGTGCCACAAAACCATATGTAGTTATCCTCATTGTGTGGGCCCTCCTGATTTCAATACCCATCGATTTGGATTATAGGTTGCCGTACCCTCTATAGTCTGGGGCGCCTGTATGCCCACATGCCCCTTAAACACGAACCGCTGACGAGGGTCCTGGGAGACAAACCTAGCCCTGGGAGTTGGCAACTTTCTGGCGATTGCTTGTAGCTTGCTGACAAAAATATTCATTGATACAGGTTTCGCTGGTGCTGTTCTAGGTTGTTGTACCCGCTTTGTCACAATATACGGTGGAGCCTCTTTTTCGTATTTCACCTTTGCCACGGGGATGGACATACCCTTCTGGCTGATAATCTCAGTGGCCTTGCTACGCATTAGCAATCCCTCAAAAGAAGGAGTAGGAAATATCTTTAGGCTAAGCTTTGGGTGTATGCCACCCTCAAATATCACCCAACCTTTTTTATTGAATCTGGTTAACGCAACACCGATACTGCTGTATACACCGCCCCTGTACTCTCGAAACTGGCCAAGTTCTCCCAAGACCAGTGGCATCCTGAGACGACCATTACCTTTAATCATCACAACTTGCCTTTCACCTTTGATGAAGGTCGCAGACGCAGAAGAATCGTAGAGAGCACCTTTTCCATCGGGTCCACCATAAAATCGCAGAGTGACATATTTTTTTCCAGTGCTGCCGTATATCTCTTTGATTACCCGATAGGTAACAAAGGTGTGTGGTGGACCATCAAGGATAGGAGCCCATCGGCGTGTACCTTTAGATTTTGACGTCTTGAGTCCAGATGGGTCGGCGTAATCAATTTTTGAAATTTGACCGTAAAATACAACATCCGCCTTGATCATCAAGGATTTTAAGGTGGGGTTTTCTCCGGGCACATGCGCAAACAGTGGAAAAGGAGAAATTACAGACACAAATAACACCGCAACAATCAGTCGGTAATTTGAATTTCGTGTTATTTTTTTCACGTTGCACCCTCGCTAAATAAATGATCAAAGTTATCATGTGCTAAATGGATATTTATTTTTCTATTACAGTGTAGCAGGAATTTTAGCGACTGGTAGATCCACCTATGTGGAAACAACAAGGCACTATACTCAACACAAATCAACTTGTAAGACGGGACAAAAAGGTAGGGTCCTAAGACTACAGATTGTAGCCGCTGCCGATCAGCTATTTTATCAACAAGGATATAAAAATACTCTTTTACAAATTTATCAGTCTGTGCGCGGAACTGGCAAACACAACCGACTAATTCGATGCCCAAACAAATGGAAAACCACCTGCTACGGCTTCAGTCGTAATGGTTTAAACAGATACTCCAATCCATTAATTTTTATTTCGTGAACAATGCCTAGCATCTTCCCTAATTCACCCACTGGGAATCCTTTGTTTGCAAACCAAATGACATAGGGCTCAGGTAAATCAATTAGCAATCGGTTTTTATATTTTCCGAAAGGCATACGGTATCGCGCAAGTTTTAGAAACTCATCGGGGTCAGGGGCAAGTGAAATGCTACTTTGGTTATTACCCATATCATTCAATGTCATTTACAACAAAACGACCAAACTGACTAGACATATTGCCCAGCACACCACGCCGATGACCAGGCCCATTGAAAATTATAACCACCAAGCCACCCCGTTACATCCACGACTTCACCAATAAAATACAGACCGGATACATTATTGCACTCCATAGTCTTAGACGACAGGGCATCACAATCCACACCCCCCAGGGTAACCTCAGCCGTGCGATAGCCTTCCGTGCCATTGGGTTTGATCATCCACTGCTTGAACAATGATGCTATGTGTTTAATTTCACTTTCATTCAATCCATGCAACACACTTTCGGCAAACTCTTGGCCTAGAAAAAGGGATACCAGACGCTTTGGTAAATACTTTAATAAAGCCGTTTTTAGATGCGTATTGGGTTGCCGATTCTTGGTTGACTTCAACTCATAAAATAAATCAACATCCGGTAACAGGTCAATCTGAATAGTTCTTCCAGGACGCCAATAAGAGGACAGCTGTAATATAGCGGGGCCACTCAAACCCCGATGGGTAAATAAAATATTTTCTCGAAAACTTTTAGTCGCATCACTGACAATACTGTCTACAGCAACACCTGATAACACAGAAAACTTTGATTTATCTTCGGGCTGCAATGTAAAGGGAACCAAAGCTGCCGAAGTGGGCCACACTTTAATATCAAATTGTTCGGCCAATTTATAACCGAAGGCACTGGCCCCCAGGGTAGGAACAGACAAGCCACCAGTCGCAACAACCAGCGCCTCACACTGAATGTTACCCATGCTACTGGAAACCATAAACTGCTGGCCCGGCCCCTTATTTACAGCATCAATACTAGTGTTCACATGCACCGATACACCCGATCGATCACACTCGGCCAACAACATGCTAACAATGTCTTTTGCGCTATGATCACAAAATAACTGCCCATGTGATTTTTCATGGAATTTAATGCCATGACTTTTTACCAGCTCCATAAAATCCCATTGTGTGTATCGGCTCAATGCAGACTTACAGAAATGCGGGTTATGAGAAATATAGTTTTCTGCGCTGACAGAATAGTTGGTGAAATTACAACGACCCCCACCTGACATCAATATTTTCTTTCCAACTTTATTGGAATGGTCTAATACTGTAACCTTGCGGCCACGTTTACCGGCCTCAATAGCACACATCAGCCCCGAAGCACTGGCCCCAATAATAATGACATCTGTTTGTTGCATAACCTATAGAGGTGTAACGGGGCGATGCTTAGCTTTTAATAGACGGGGAAAATACTCTTGATAAATAGTGCGCTACCCTCAACCGGATCAAAACCCATCAGAATAATTTTCCAGAGAACTGGCATCCCTGTGCAATAACTCACTCGGGGGCATCTGCAGATAGAAGCCTTTAGCCTCCAGGGCTACAATGACTTCACCCACGTCCACCCGCGCCAGCTTCCGATCCGGCGATAATTCCAGTTCCATCGTCTTGTCCAATCGACCAGTGAGCTTAATCAGATCTTCAGGCAGGTCCTTTAGCAATGCGTCTTCGTCACCCTTATAGGGCACATAAAGATACATTTCCTGTTTTTTGCTACAACGAAAAATAACTGTTTTCATGGGACACCAACAATTACACCGAACCACCGGACACTTCTTACCCCTTAGAGCGTGCAGTAAACCCTGCTTTTTCAGCAACTTCTAAGGCAACTTTTCGCACATGGCCATAGTACTTTTCATAGCGTTCTCGCAAAGCCCCAAATTCCAGGCTATCGTCACTGGCGGTAGATAACGTAGGGGCCTCCGGCAAGAAATTTTTGAGCACCACAGTATTTTGTTGTGCGGCCAATTCTTGCAACTCCTCGTGGTGCAAGCGATATTGTTTAGCCCGTTTGTCAGTTTTATTCAGGATAATCCCACCCAATTGTGGGACTTTTATTTTTTGGTCTCTCGCAATCCGCCTGACGTATTGAATATTCTCAAAGGCATCAGGTAGTGCATTCAATGTTACCCGAGAAGGATCTGTTGGCACAAAAATAACATTAGACATTAATAGCCCTGCAAGGGGAATCTTGTTGCGTTGGTCAATATTTGCAGGTAAGTCTACAATGGTGATATCAAAATGTGGATCTAAGGCCTCTTTAAGTACCTTCGCCATACGCACAAAACAACGAAGGTCACAGTTTTTTTCGATCTCAACAATGCCGTCTCTTTCTGGTGCTATAACCCATAGCTTGCCTAACGAAAGTTGACGACCGCGTGATACCCCCTCAGGCCGTAATAACACATATTCACCAAGATCAATTTTGGCACCTGACCTCAATTTCTGGATCAAAGGGGCCACCGTCCTTTTCTCCTGACGCGCCCATGCCACAGTACGCAAACCCACCAAGGAGATTGAGCTTGATCCCTGCCCGTCCAGGTCTATGACCAATATTCTGGGTTCTCGCTGACGAACCGTCACCGCCCCAGATGAAAAATAATCCGCTAAAAACAGTGAAACGGTAGATTTCCCAACCCCACCCTTATTGTTATAAATCGCGATTGTTTTCATCTCCTCCCCTTCCGCACAAACCCGATACACTGATCTCAAGTGTGCAGTCTAGACAAAATCACCCTGGCCCTATCACGTCTACTTTTCCTGTTATATCAACAACAGGGTACACCTTCACGGGCCGAGCATACCACGGTGGGGACAATCAGGGACAGACTGAGCTGTCCCCTTTAAATATTTGCTTCTTAACAAGCTCACTCCCGCGCTGGCCACAACACAAAACGTTCCCAACTGCTAACACGCCCACTCACTGCGCCAAGGAAGCTATTATTTGTAAGGCCGGCACGCACATATTTATTACTGTGTGCCGACTTTATAGCAACCTTGTTTCCGGGCAACTCGATCAACCGAAACTTCTCCCAAGCGTCCACCCGGTTGCTCACCGCACCAAGTAAGCTATCACCTGTAAGGCCGGCACGCACATATTTGTTATTGCGCACTGATTGCAGGGCAATGGTGCCATCGCGCTGACGCTTGATGCGAAATTTCTCCCACACGTCGATACGTCCACTCAATGCACCGAGCAGGCTGTTTTCCCCCAGCCCGGCACGCACATATTTACCATTGTAGTCAGACTGAATCGCAACAATACCATTGCTAATGATATTCGCCATAGCCGATATTCTTTTATACTCTTTGCGTCCATTGGCATAACGGTATTGGCGAGTAGTCCCCGCATGGCGGTTGAAGGTGACATTGCCGAGATTAATGCGCAGAGCGTTGAGCGACATCCAGCCAGTACTAAAACGACGTGAAAACCATTTATAGCCCGCACGTGCCGACAGCTTCACTTCTGGCGTCAAGGTAAGGCCAATACGATAGCGTGGATCACTCACCGTGAAACCGTAACGCCATTCAGCCGGGGCATTGCCCTGGCGGCTCACCACCGGTAATCGTGTCTCTACCCGCTGCACACGATCGTCCTTAAACGACACTCGACGCTTACCTAGTTTTCGGTCACCGATGAAAGGCTCATAATCGAACTGTACCTCGCCTTTACCAGACAGCTTAAAACCGGCTTGGGCATAACCGGATAACACCGCAAAATCAAAACGGGTACGCGTCAACTCGGGTGGAAGGGCGATGCGGAAACCACAATCACGACAATTACCAAAAGGTGGGCGAAAATCCTGGCTATAATTAATACCGTAGCTACGGTAACGCTGATATTTCAAGTCCTTCCATATGGCGCGTAACTTGTAGCCAAAACCGAAGCGCACCTCCAGGACTGCCTCCTTACCCTTGAACAACTTGCTGCGCTCCAAACCGGTAGCAAGATAGAACGCCTCATTGGCATCCCGAGTGGTCGCACTTAGATTCGCATCGAAACTAACCTCACGATCACGGGTATCTTTTACCTTAATAGTAGTGGGCTTGACCTTGCCACGCAGTTCAATGGGAATTCGCATCCCCAGGCCATAACCGGCACCGATAGTTACACGAAAAAAACCAGAGGGATAATTCCAACGCCGCTCCCACTCCCAGGCATTACCTCGGGTAAACCCGGCCAGAAATTTTTTCGAGAACCCAAACTCACCACTCTTGCGCACTCCTGGGCGTGTTGGTAAAGGTCTTTGGGTAGGCAGATTGGCCAGGCCCCTTGCCAATCGATCTGTACCCAGTTGTACCCCCTGAATCCCCCGAAAGGCACCGTAGGTGAGTGGCTGAAAACGGTTAAAATTAAGCACACCATTATCAAACCGCGGCAGTTGCAGTTTGCCATTGATCAGAGGCAAGGTCTGTTTTGGTACAATCAGCGTGTCGATTACTTCCAACTCACCCTGGCCTTTGGCTATGGCCACTAACAACGCATTGTCACCACCCTGGGCGGCCTTTTTTAACGGGTCACTGGCTGGCCGTTTGGCCAGTTCTTTTTTGAACGCCTCAAGTCCACGTCGACTGTCCGCATCCAGGCTCTTCATGCGCGGTGGCTTCTTACCAGCAGTGCCAAGGTATTGTTTGAACTGGGGTGATTTTTTGGCAAGATCTTTTGGTTTGGCAACATTGATGCGCGTACTTCTATAAAGCACGTAGACATTCTTTAGTTCATAAACCTTTTCAGTAACGATAGGTTGCTTCACCAGAACACCGGGCCGAACACGGGCAAGCTCAGCACTGAAATTACGTTGAACCGAGAACACCTTGCGTGCGATATCACCAAGACTGGCCTGGGTGCCATCCCCAACCATTACTTTCTTGTTGCTAAAACGGGCGAATGCACCTTGTTTGATCGGGCGCTGTAGCTGTAAACGCTTGACCAGCAGGGCGTCGGCATCAATGCGCTTGAGCTTCAGTAATGGCGCACTCAAACGCACATTAACTGCGTTGGTCTGAGTGACGCCACGGAAGTCGGAGGGAGTCTGACTGTGGATGGATTGGCTGGCGACCAACAAAAATAAAGAGAAACCAACAAACATCTTCCTAACTAACCAATCGAACCACTTTTTCATCGCACTAACCTCCTCATCTGTAAGTTATTTGCCACAACATACCGAACCACGATAATTAGAAATCAATTTGTCACCCACAAATAGTAGTCCAAATATTTCAGGTTTGCTTCAACTTTGACAGGTTAACTGTAAACCGGGCATAGGCCATTGCTGAGATACATTAAGAAACAACAAATATGGCATAATGCACCGGCTACATGAGCCGTGTTTTTATGGGCGCCGCAAATCCCGTCCACCAGGACGAATAACTTATGCTCTTAAAGCCTTTATCACACTCATAAAATACGCTCGAGGCACACTTTATAGCCATTTATCAGAACAATTTTGAAGCTATATCAATAGGTTGCGTAGAACCAGCCTCCATTAGCTGACCATTATTTGACAATCCAGGGATGAAGGGATTAAGTATTGGGGTGGTTGTGCTCACCTAGGCGCCCACTTACACCTCTCAAAGTAGCATTGAACCTCAGAAGCTAGGAGAAAAACTATGATTTATCGCCTGGTATTAGCCATATTTGTTTTATCCTTGGTGTCGTGCGCCGACATGACGAAGAGACCAGAAAGGGGGTCCCAGGTTCTGCCTGGCATGACGAAGACACAAGTACTTTCTATTCTTGGTGCACCACAAAACAAACAACTCGACGGCGGAAAGGAAACCTGGCGATACTGTGTGACAGATTATTTAGGGCTCGCATCTGATTATTTAACTGTAGTCAAAATATCTGATGGTGCTGTTACCAAGATAAAAACATATAGAAATGCAAAATCGGAAACCTGCGAGAGGTTCTTGCAAACGGTCGAATAAAAATAGGAGCAAAAAGAAACACCTATAAGGAAACCTTCATTACCTGATAGCACAGATTTTTAAGACACCAAACTCCCTCTGCTGCAGCATTGGTGCCCTCGCCTCCAACTTTTCCAGAAGAGGCCCGGCATCTCCCCCTTCTATTTCGCGCAACCTTGTGGCCCTTGGGCGCAAGCTGCGCAGTCAATTCTTCCAGCTTCGATATCCGGGGAATTGTATGCTGGATTGTTATGCCATTTACATGCTTCACGCCAAGCCTTCCAATTTTCTTGCCACGGGCCTCTGAGGTACCCCCAGCCGGGCACATGATAGGTACCACGAGCCACACCAAGCACATGTGGATTGACAGTTTTGTTAGTGAAGACGCACCAGACAATACTTGTCCCGCAAGTTTTTGCTATACCCGTCACCGGGAGCAAGGACATGGTGAGCAGAAGTAGAGGCACGATATATTTATTCATGAGATTCCCTTTGTATTTGTAATCGATTACCAATGGGCCCGTTTGCACAGTATGCCAAAAAATAACCCTATTTCTGAAATAATAGGTCGAATATGGCCCCTTATTAACATGTACACCCTGTCTGTCCAAATGCCCTAAGCCAGCATGAAGAGCAGGGTTCATGCGGGTTTAAGGCCACATATGGGCCATTTTAATGTACCCTTAAATTTAAGAATTGCCGTCACCATCAGGGAACGTATACTTGGATGCCTGTGGGGTTGGGACCAAGCGATATAACTGCCACCTTCGGTGGATGGTGTCTCAGGTTCAACCCCGACAATAACGTTTCTTCGGGGATCTCTTTATGGCCGGTCCTGCGACCGCTGCAACGTCTACCAACGTTCGCATCGAAACCAAGAACACCACCTGTTATATGTGCGCCTGCCGCTGCGGCATCCGCGTGACCCTGCGCGATGGTGAGGTGCGCTATATCGAGGGCAACCCGGACCATCCCCTAAATAAAGGGGTTATCTGCGCCAAGGGGGCCTCGGGGATTATGAAGCAGTATTCCCCGGCGCGGCTTACCAAACCTCTAAAACGCAAGGAAGGCTGTGACCGAGGGGCCAATCAGTTCGAGGCCATCTCCTGGGAGGAGGCCTTCACCATCATGGAGCAACGGCTGAAGAAGATTCGCGCCACCGATCCGAAAAAATTCGCCCTGTTTACCGGCCGTGATCAGATGCAGGCCCTCACCGGTCTTTTCGCCAAACAGTTCGGCACACCCAACTATGCCGCCCACGGGGGCTTTTGTTCGGTGAACATGGCCGCAGGCATGATCTACACCATCGGTGGCTCGTTCTGGGAATTCGGTGGGCCGGATCTGGACCGGGCCAAGCTGTTCATCATGCTGGGTACCGCCGAGGATCACCACTCCAACCCCATGAAGATGGCGATCTCCAAATTTAAGCGCAGCGGCGGTAAGTTTATTTCCATCAATCCGGTACGTACCGGCTACTCCGCCATCGCCGATGAATGGGTGCCCATCAAGCCCGGTACCGACGGTGCCCTGCTACTGGCCCTGATCCACGAGATTATTGCCCAGGGACTGTACGACCGCGACTTTCTGGTGCAATACACCAATGCTGCCCAACTGGTAAATCAGGATGAGGCCAGCAATGAATTCGGCATGTTCCTGCGTGCCGAGATTCCCCATGAGGAAGGCTGCTTCGATCCGCAGAATAAATTGTGGTGGGACCGGCACAGCGACAAGGCGGTGATCACCCACTCCGAGGGCACCGACCCACGGCTGATGGGTGCCTTTACTCTAGATGATGGCACCGCAGTCAAACCCTCGTTTCAACTGTTGCAGGAGCGGGTGGAACAATACACCCCGGAATGGGCCGAGAGTGTCACCGGCGTCCCCGCCGACACCCTTCGCCGCCTGGCCCACGAGATGGGCATTACCGCCCGCGACCAGAAGATTGAGCTGCCCATCGCCTGGACCGATGTGTGGGGCAAGGACCATGAAACCGTGACCGGTAACCCGGTGGCCTTTCATGCCATGCGTGGTCTGGCGGCCCACTCCAACGGGTTTCACAGCATCCGCGCCCTGTCCATACTCATGACCGTGCTGGGTACCATTGATCGTCCCGGTGGCTTTCGCCACAAGGCGCCCTTCCCCCGCCCTATTCCCCCCTGCGCCAAGACCCCGCGCACCCCCAAGGCGGTGCGACCCAACAAACCTTTGGAGGGCATGGCCCTGGGCTGGCCGGCGGAACCGGATGATCTCTTTGTGGATGACGAGGGCCAGCCGGTACGCATCGACAAGGCCTTTTCCTGGGAATACCCCCTGTCGGTACACGGCATGATGCACAATGCGATCACCAATACCTGGCGGGGTGACCCCTATAAGATCGACACCCTGCTGATCTTTATGGCCAATATGGCCTGGAACTCCACCATGAACACGGTGGAAGTGCGCAAGATGCTCAACGACAAGGACAGCAACGGCGAATACAAGATCCCCTACATCATTGTCTGCGATGCCTTCCAGTCGGAGATGACCGCCTATGCGGATCTCATCCTGCCGGATACCACCTATCTGGAACGCCACGACGTGATGTCCATGCTCGACCGGCCCATTTCCGAATTCGATGGACCGGTGGACTCGGTGCGCATTCCGGTGCTGCCCCCCACGGGTGAATGCAAACCCTTCCAGGACGTGCTCATCGAGATAGGCTCCCGCCTCAAGCTGCCGGTGTTTGTGAACAAGGACGGCAGCCGCAAGTATAAGGACTACCCGGATTTTGTGATCAACTACGAAACTGAACCGGGCTCGGGCATCGGCTTTCTTGCCGGCTGGCGAGGCAAGGGTGGGGAAAAGTTTATGCAGGGGGAGCCTAACCCCAATCAGTGGCAGATGTATGAGCAGAACAATTGCGTTTACCACTATGAACTGCCCAAGTCCTATCAATACATGCGCAACTGGAACAAGGGCTATTTGGAGTGGGCCCAGCGCCACCGCCTCACCCGCTATGCCGAACCCATTTTGTGTCACCTCTATTCCGAGGTGTTGCAGCAATTTCGTCTCGCCGCCGAGGGCAAGACCACCGGTAAGCAACCCCCGGACCGGCTGCGCAAGCGTATCGCCACCTATTTCGATCCACTGCCGTTTTATTATGAACCCCTGGAGACCCAGCTAAGCGACAAACAGAAGTACCCACTCAATGCCATCACCCAACGGCCCATGGCCATGTACCACTCCTGGGACTCCCAAAATGCGTGGTTGCGCCAGATTCATACCCATAATTATTTACATATCAACCCGACCCTGGGTCGCCAACAGGGCATCAGTGATGGTGACTGGATTTGGGTGGAGTCCATGTGGGGCAAAGTACGCTGTATGTGCCGTTTTTCCGAGGCGGTGGAACCGGGCACGGTGTGGACCTGGAACGCCATCGGCAAGGCCGCTGGGGCCTGGAACCTGTCACCTAAGGCCAATGAGTCGCGCAAAGGCTTCTTGCTCAATCATTTGATCTCCGAAGAACTGCCACAAGATGAATATGGCGAGCGCCTGTCGAATTCCGACCCGGTCACCGGTCAGGCGGGTTGGTATGATGTGCGGGTGCGAATTTATAAGGCAGATGAGAACGAAGAACAGATTACCTCGCCGCAGTTCATGCCCTTAGACCCACTACCAGGTGAAACCCAGGTGCGGAAATCGTGGCTGGGGTATTTTGCCGGGAAGAAAAAATGATTAGCTCTGATACTAAATTTTGCCGCAAAGACGCCAAGGCGCAAAGAGAAAAACCATTCTTGTTCCCTTTGATTACATCTATACAATCCTTTGCGTCTTCGCGCCTTTGCGGCGAAGAATTATTTAATCTAGATTATATGTCATGACTCAACTGGCATTAGTGATAGACCTCAATGTGTGCGTGGGTTGTCATGCCTGTGTCACCAGTTGCAAGGAGTGGAATACCTCGGGCAGTGCCGGGTTTATGTCCGATGACCGGCCCTATGGGGAAAACCCTACAGGGACCTTTTTTAACCGGGTGCAAAGTTTTGAGGTGGGGGAATTCCCCAACACCGAGGTGGTGCACTTTCCCAAGTCCTGCCTGCATTGTGAAGACCCACCCTGTGTACCGGTATGCCCCACCGGGGCGAGTTATAAACGTCCCGAAGACGGAATTGTGTTGGTCGATTACGACAAATGTATCGGCTGCAAGTATTGCACCTGGGCCTGCCCCTACGGTGTGCGGGAGATCGACGAACACCAGAAGGTAATGAAAAAATGCACTCTGTGCGTGGACCGCATCTATGATGAATCCCTGCCAGAGTCGGAACGCAAACCCGCCTGTGTTTTGGCCTGCCCCACCAGTGCCAGGATATTCGGCGATGTCCACGACCCAAACTCTGAGGCATCGGTGGCCATCGACGAGGCCGGTGGGTATACCCTCATGCCCGAGTGGGGCACCAAACCGGCCAACCACTATCTGCCCCGGCACCGTGCCCGAATCCGCATCCATGAAGATGAATTGGTGCGTGCCGACAATCCGCTCAAAAAAGAAACCGAACGTCCACAAGGTCCGGTGGAAGGCCAGACCCTGGATGACGTCACCAGTTGGTAAAAGATCATTATGCACCCAGCTTTCTCTGTCATCTTTTTAACAACCCTGATCGGGGTCGGTCAGGGTCTCTTTATTGCCCTGTATTCGGCCCAGGCCTATTCAGCCATCGGGGTCTTACCCAAACCCGCCCTGGTGTTTATGACTACGGGCAGTGTTTTTTCTGTGGCCTTTTTGGTTGGTGGCTTGGTCGCTTCAATCTTCCACCTCGGCCGCCCGGAACGGGCGTGGCGCTCGGCGGCCATGTGGCGCACGTCGTGGTTGTCACGAGAGGTCATTGTGTTGCCCATGGCCATCGCTGCGGTGGCGGCCTACGGAGTAATCCATTATCAGGGTTGGGACCTCACCCTGATCGGCATCACGCCCCCTTTTCCCGGCGCCCTGAGTCTTCTTGTAGGGACCCTGACCACGGTGGTGATATTTGCCCTGTTCGTATGCACCGGCATGATCTACGCCTGTATCCGATTCCTACAGGAGTGGGCCTCACCCCTGACTGTCATCAATTACATGTTGATCGGGACCGGTTCCGGCTTCACCTTTGCCGCAGCACTGTCCACCCAATACGAGCCTGCATTGACCCTCTTTTTCGCAGGTTGGGCGCTGGCGCTGACCTTGTTCGCCCTAATCACCCGTTCGGCCTCCTTGATACGCAACCAGCGGATCAAATATCGTTCCACCATTCAATCCGCCATCGGTGTGCGCCACACCCGCATTCGCCAGGAGTCCCAGGGCTTTCTCGGTGGCTCCTTCAATACCCGGGAATTTTTTCACGGTGCGCACCCATGGATATTTCGTTTCATTAAGTGGTTGTTTATTGTCCTGGGATTTATCATGCCGGCCTTACTATTGGGATACGGGATATCATCCGATGCACCCAAGCTGTTTATTTTTGCCTTTTTTGTCCAATACGTTGGCTTGATTGCAGAGCGCTGGTTCTTCTTTGCCCAGGCCAATCACCCGCAGAATCTCTACTATCAGTTAGTCAGCTGATCCCGCCTCATGTGGCCTGACACAGTTATAGTAGCTAACATTCCTGTATGGTAGCCATTCAGACACACGGTGCATAACAAAAAAGGGACTCGCTAACCGAGTATACCGCCTCCGCAGAGAAAAAATGTCCATGATCGTGTCCATTAGCATTTCCATCGGGGTGTAGCCGTTGCACGCAATTTTTCGCACGATTCTGAGTAGCACACGGGACCTGACTCCCATCGTACTGGTGATCTTCTTCTTCCAGATTGTGGTGCTGGAACAACCCCTGTCCAAACTCACCGGTTTAATTGGCGGTACGTTATTGGTCATACTGGGGCTGACTTTCTTCCTGCGTGGCCTGAATATGGCCCTGTTTCCCCTCGGCGAATCCATGGCCTACAATTTTGCCCGCAAGGGAAGCCTGTTCTGGTTGCTGGCCTTCGCATTTGCGCTGGGCTTTGGTACTACTATCGCTGAACCGGCGTTGATTGCGGTTGCCAAAGAGGCGGCCAAAGTAGCAGCAACGAGTGGCCATATCCTAAACACCGATGTGGCACGAACGTCCTATGCCTTCGGGCTACGCTTCAGTGTCGGGCTTGCTGTGGGCGTGGCAATCCTGATAGGTGTCATTCGCATCCTACGAGGCTGGCCTATCCATATTGTGATGGTTATCGGTTACACCATCGTCATGATCATGACCGTCTTTGCCCCAAAAGAAATTATCGGCATCGCCTATGATGCCGGTGGGGTTACGACCTCAACGATTACCGTACCCCTGGTTACCGCTCTTGGCGTAGGATTGGCATCCAGCATTAAAGGTCGTAACCCCATGATAGACGGCTTTGGCCTCATCGCCATTGCATCTATAACACCCATGATCTTTGTCATGGCCTATGGGATGCTGAACTGATGGTCATTCTCGACACCCTTTTCACCGCTTTGCTTGACACCTTACGCGACGTGATGCCCATTGCCGTTATCATTTTTGTATTCCAGGTGTTCGTTATCAGGAAGCGAGTACCACACCTCAAGCAGGTATTAATTGGGTCTATCTATGTGCTCCTGGGGATAACATTGTTTCTGGAAGGACTGGAGTCAGCCCTGTTTCCTATCGGCAGACTGATGGCAGAGCAACTCACTGACCCGGTATTTGTCCATGGTGGCATTGAGCATATTGCCGAGGCATTGAGATGGCAGGATTTTAAATGGGTCTATCTATTTGCTGCTACCATTGGATTTGCAACCACCATTGCCGAACCTGCCTTGATCGCAGTGGCCACCAAGGCCAACGAGGTATCCGCCGGAGCGATTACGGTATGGGGACTACGGCTTGCAGTTGCTGTGGGCGTCGCCATTGGCGTCTCACTGGGTTGCTTCCGTATTATTACTGGAACACCGCTGCACTACTACATTCTCATCGGTTACGCCATTGTGATCCTACAAACTCTATCAGCACCCAAACTCATTATTGCCCTGGCCTACGATAGTGGCGGTGTCACCACGTCAACCGTTACCGTACCGGTCATTGCCGCACTTGGATTGGGATTGGCCACAACCGTTCCCGGTCGTAGCCCCCTCATTGATGGTTTCGGCCTTATCGCCCATGCCAGCCTGGGCCCTATCATATCAGTAATGGCCTACGCCCAACTGGTTGAATGGCGAACCAAACGAAGAGCAACTGCAGAAACAGGTGAAGATAAATGACGACTCAATCCATAACCGAATATACAGTGCTACACAAATATTGTGGCCCAGTGAACGTATAACACCGAAGAGGAGCAACGACCATGCATTTTAAAATGATCATTAGTCTGGTGGATGACGATAAAACGGATGCCATAATGGACGCCGCACGTGAGGCCGGTGCCACCGGTGCGACGGTGATAAACCACGCCCGTGGAGAGGGACTTAAACCCAGCAAGACATTTTTTGGTCTTGAATTGGAGACCCAACGGGATATGCTAATATTTTTAGTGGAAGAGCACCTCAGCCGAAAAATTCTGGAGAAAGTTGCCGAGGTAGGCAAATTTGATGAAAATATCGGCAGCGGTATCGCCTTTCAAATTGATGTCGACGATGTCGTTGGTGTAGGCAAACAAATTCGCAAGTTGACTGATGTCGTTGAGGAGAAAATATAATGAGCGAAAAAAAGTTGGTCAGAGTCGTAGATGTAATGAAGAATGATGTCCATATAATAGATGGCATGGCAACGATCCGTGATGCCATCCATTTAATGAAGGAAAATCAAGTCAAGACTCTCATTGTAGATAGGCGTCACGACAACGACGAATACGGCATCCTATTGGTGGCCGACATAGCCCGGAGCGTACTTGCAAAAGACCGCTCACCGGAACGAATCAATGTTTATGAAATAATGTCAAAACCGGTGATCAGTGTACCGCCACAAATGGACATACGTTACTGCGCACGAATGTTTAGTCAATTCCGTTTAACTCGCGCCCCGGTGATAGAAGACGATAAAATTATAGGTATGGTGAGTTTCACTGACATGGTGCTAAAGGGGCTTTACGATCTGTATTAAAATCAGAAAGACTGCTTGGTGATGATCCGAGCCTCCGGAGTTTACTTATTGACAGTACGTTCTATTTGGGTGCGCTCTGATTTAACAATCTTTAAGCTGGGTAGGGCTGCTCGTAATTTGCGCTGGTGCATATCCCCTAATAACTGATCCAACTCCCGAGCAATATCCAGTGAGGCTTCTATCTCACTGACGCAACTATTGAAATCGGTTGTGGCTTTAGCATTCATTGATCTACAATCCCCTTATTATTTTGTTCATCTAACTCGGTCTCACAGGGTAGTATCCGCAAGCTTATGAGGCACATAACAGTCACCAGAACCTACGCATAGTCTACCTAATAACTAAATGAGTTCATTGGTCTTCCCCAGTATCGACCATTACCGCAGATATTTAAGTGACTTTTTGCACCAAAGGTGCGAATTTGATGACAAACGGCCATCAACATAGAGAACACAAATGAAAAATAAGATCACCACACTGATTTTGATTGCCTGTACAGGGCTGGCCACCACTGTGGATGCGCGCCGTGAACAATTTTACGGACAATATGTGATCTTTTATGCCTCTGGAAGCAATATTTGTTATGTCATCGATAATGATCATCTGCGGGCCTTGGGTGGTTCCGAGCGCCGGGTTAAAGAGGTTTCCTCCAGGAACAACTTGCTCGATTCGGGCAAGCCTATCTATCCTTGCCCTCTGGGTGATGGGTTTTACCGTTACCGCCATAGCAAAGGGGTTTACTGGATAAATAATGCTAATGTATGCGCAGTGAGTAGTGAGGCCGATCTACGCGCCTTGGGCGGAAGAAATCGGGTGCGGGTGGTCGACCGAAATATTGACATACTGGGTGGCCGCAGCAATGTATCTTCTTGTAAGGTCTCCAACAAGATCGAACCCCGACCCAACTCCAATGGGCTGTCCTTTTCCGGATCTAATACCCGTTTCTTTAGCGTTCGCGGCCGCAGCGTAGTCTATCAAGTGCAAAATAATCAGGTCTGCATGGTCTTAAGCCCTGATCAACTTAATGTCCTGGGTGGAAATCGCGTGGAATCGACACGTTCATACCAAGAAATTTTTAATGGCAAGAAAGATAAGGGTGCCTGCGTATGGCCTGATGGCTTCTACCAGATAAAAGGTCGAGGGGCGGTTTATCGCGCATCCCAGGGCAATATTTGCTGGGTACGAAACCCGGCCCAACTCAAGGACTTCGGGGGCATAGGCCAAGTGAAGCTTGTCGACAACAACGCGGGGCTATTGCCTGGCAGCAAAGACCCTAAACAATGCGATTAATCAGCGCTGCCCTGCTTACACACCACCTCAATATCTATCTTATTTCTATAGATCAAGACCCAGATTATTGAGGAATTTTATTAAACTTGCCATATAGTAGCTTTAGCCAAACGACCAACACCAGCACATATAAGCCAATCATCATAAAAAAGTGTGTGTTATTGAGTCGTACCGGATCTGACATATTGGCCAAAAACACAAGGTGTGCCACAGCAATAATAAAACAGTTGGTGAACACACCAAAAAACCTCATCCAGGTGGACATAGATTTAATACTTTGGGCCTTTCTTTCCTCTGCCAACCAATATTCCTTTTTGGGGAAACTGATAAGCCTCGCTGGAAATCGACTGAAGACAACCGATATGAGCAAAAAAATCACCGTATTAATGATTAAGCCCAAACCACTTATGGCTACATTGATGTCCCTTTTATACCAGGAATTGGGCATACCTCCGTCTCCAAAATTGACTGCCACATATTCTGGCAACTGAGGTAGATAGTAATACTGTAGGGATAGACCCACTATCATGGTGGCGCTAAGCAGTGTTTTCATAGCCTATTTATAGCACATCAAAATGGATCTATGTTTTTCATGAACAATCGTGGGTGGGCGTTCTACTTCTACAGGACAAACGAAACAATGTTCATACCGGTTATCCAAAACAACCTGTTAGCACCTTACATGACAACTCACCAGGTGTTCGCGTGATATGCCTGCTTCACGCAGGCCGTCGATCAAATGACTCACTAGCTTATCGGGCCCAGCAATATAGATTTTGCTGCCTCGATATTCATCCACATCAGCCACCACACAATCTACCGGACTTTCGTTCCCAGAACTCAGAGGTATGTATTGAAACCCGTCCAGGGCATCGGCCCACGATCGGCACAGATTGTCCATATAATGCCCACCTTCAGATGAGGCAACCCAGTAGAGCCGCATGGACTCCGCCACACCCAAAGCCATGGCATGCTCAATAAGGCTCTTGATGGGGGCGAACCCTGTCTCTATGGCTACAAAAACAATGTCCCGGCTAGAATCCGCACTGAGCACAAAATCTCCCGATGGGCCTTGCACAAGAAACTCTGTCCCTTCGTCCAGACCATTAAACAAGTCTTTGCTAAAAGCCTCGTTGCTTCGGCGACGAATATGGAACTGCAGATTCTGGCCATCACAGGGACAACTGGCTACCGGGTATTCGGCACTGATCCCACGGGAGTTTTTTAACAACACACTCTGTCCAGACTTAAAACGTAATCTTTGTGGATCAATAGTCCTCAGATGTAAAAATAAGATGTCGTCGTTTAATTTTCTATGCTGTTTAACCCTCGCTACCACCTTTTGTTCTGAAATATCTCTAGTATCGCGGGCCTCAGACAAATCTAACACCAAATCAGTCACTGCGACATTACAACAGAGTAAGATTTCATTATCGGAGATATTGAAATATTTTTGTGGGCGATCTTCTATGCCTTTGGTCCGTCCGGAAATCAAAATTGCCTTACACTGACCACAGCTGCCGTCACTACAGCCATAGGCCGGTGATAGCCCCGCTCGCAACGCGGCATCCAAAAGACTATCGTTACCCTCAACAAAATAGTCATGCCCACTGGGCTGTAACTGCACATGGGCAGACATCAGACGCAAAAAACTATCATGGGCCAAAAGTGATGAAGGCAGATCAGCCTGATGAAGGCCCAGTTCAACCTGAATACCCAACCAAGCTTTAAGCTCGGTGGCAGCAGCACGAAACTCACCACCACCTTGGCCCAGTTCAGCCAATTTTTTATCCAGACCACAAACAAGATTCTTGTAAAGGTTTACTTGCCCACGGGATTCTGCCAGCTCTTTCCCCAGCTTCTGCAAGCGAACTGTCAGCACCTCAGCATCGGGCAGAATTCGACTATTGACCCGTTTAGCGTATGCACCATCCTTAATTCGAGTGACCCGTTCAAGTACCGTGTCATTTTCGATATCCGCTTTCGGAAAGGCTCGATGAAGATCAGAGATTTTAACCATGCCTTCGAAAGTGGCAAGCTCACCCGCCTTAATCTTTTTTTGCAAGGCACCACGGGTAACACCAATAAGTCGTGCAGCACGTGAAACTGTCAATAAATCAGGCATATCTCTACTAAGCCACTTAATTTCAGGATTATCACCGAAGACATCGTTCTGCTGTATAATGGTAAGCCTAAACCACAAATATGGACCTCGCAAAGACGAACCCATAGACCCGCAAACCGCTCTTTAGTCAGAGCGGCCGTGATGGAGTCGACGTGCCGGAAAAACAACCGCCACGCCCAATTCCCAGGTCGAGGCGTCAGTGCAGTACGCCTTATGACACAATATCAGCATAATCGTTGCGGGAATCACAACATCCCTAACATAGACACCGTTGCCACACTTCGTCACCAAATGGGTGTTATCGTGCTATTACTGGGCACCCTGCTCAGTACAGCACCGTCCCTGACAGAAGCCCATCACCTACTGGGGGAATACGAGCTTGATTGCGACTCCACCTTTCCCTGTCCACCGAAACTTCAGCGTCGAATAGACCTTTGGGTTGAGGTATTTTCAAAATATCGCAAGGGCCAAGTAATACTCCACGATTCTAAACGACCTGAGCGTATCTACACCGTCATGGATGTGGGTCTTAATTGCTCCAGACGCCGCGAACCACATAAGATCAAAAAGAAACGCAAGCAGATTGCCACTCAACTACGCCAGGTCGCCACCAAACTTGAAAAAAAACATTCCCTAAACAAATTTGAAAGCCATCTGGCGCAGATGTTTAAGGGTGAAAAGCCCTCAGAATTACGCAGAGCTGCGCGCCAGATTCGCTGCCAGGATGGCAACCGGGACCGATTTGCCGAGGCATTACAACGCTATGGCAACTACAAAAAGATGGTCATAGCTGGGCTTCGTGATGCCAATCTACCCACCGATATACAGTATCTTCCATTTGTAGAGTCCGGCTACAACCCCATGGCCTACTCACGAGTAGGGGCTGCGGGTATGTGGCAGATTATGCCCCGAACCGCCCGAAAACTGGGTCTACAGCTTGGCAGTACTATCGACGAGCGTCTCGATCCACAGATGGCCACGAACGCAGCCATGCAATATTTTAAACGCAGCTATAAAATTCTGGACAAGGCGGCACGTAAGAAAAAAATCTCTAGCAACACCAGTCTTTTCCCATTTGTGATTACCTCCTATAACTACGGCATCACCGGCATGCGTCGGGCGATTATCAAAATGGGTCCGGATTTTGTCAAAGTGATACATGAATACCGGGCCCGAACATTTCGAGTCGCGGTAAAGAATTTTTATGCCAGCTTTTTGGCTGCTCGTCATGTTGCCCGTAATGCATCAAAATATTTCCCGGATACCCGTTTAAATTCACCCATACATTTTCAAGAAATTTTGATTGGCAAATCGACATCAGCGAAAAGACTGAGCAATCTTTTTGATATAAATAAAAAACAACTACGACAACTCAACCCCAGCTTAACCCGTAATGTGTGGGCAGGTCGTCGCCATGTCCCCAAGGGGTTCATGCTGCGACTACCCTTTCGCAACCAAGGCTATGACAGCGAACTCAAAAAATTGGCCCAACTACCTTCAGAAAAACCCCGTATGGCTGAAAGTGACTATCGCGTCCGACATGGTGATACTGCCTGCCGTGTTGCCAGCACCCATCGGGTTAGGTGCAGAGACCTCATCGCAATCAACGGGCTCGGTCGACGGGCAACGATTTATGTAGGACAAATCCTGAAAATCCCTGGGTCTGTAAAGAAACTCAAGGCCACAGCTAAGACGAAAGCAAAACCGGTCAAGCTTGCCAGTGCTACCAGCCTGGAGCTAAAGATTGTCGCAAAAACACCGATAAAGTCACCCAAAAAAGACATCCAAGTACCCCTGGCCCATGCCCCAGGAGAATTGTCACCGGCGGAACTCGCCAAGGCCTTCGGCATCGGTGAAGACCTTTACGTCGAAGTGCTACCCAGGGCGGGCAGCAAAATATACCGTATCCGTATTGAACCGGAAGAAACCCTGGGCCACTACGCCGACTGGCTGGGTATTGGCAGCACCAGGCCACTACGTGAATTAAATGATGTGAGTGCAGCTAAAAACATGAGGATTGGCGCAAGATTAAAGCTGCCTATCAAAAATGAGAAACAAATCAAACGTTTTGAACGGCGTCGTATCAGCTTTCACCGTAGCCTGGAAACCCAGTTTCAGGAACATTACAGGATCACCGGCAAAGAAGAGTATCAGGTCAAAAGGGGGGACAATGGCTGGGTTATTTCAAAAAGGGCCGAAGTCCCCTTGTGGCTGTTACGCCGGTTCAATCCGGAGATTTTATTCCGCCCACCTCAGGTAGGCGAGATCGTCTATCTACCGGTAATGGAATCGCGCAAACCAAGTTAGCCAAAAATAACGGCCTTAATAATTATTCACCGCAAAGGGGATAAGCGGTATTTTGCGTTGGTTCTCAACATCCAATGGATATCTCAAGATCAAGCTTTCCGTTTTAACACAAAAACCTTCTCAACTAACGAGGTCAATCCTCTATCTCGGAATTTTTCACTCTCGGCCAACACATCCTGCTCTAACAGAAGCTCAATATCAAAGGCACCTCCAAACAAGTTGTGAATTTCTTCGCTATGCACAGAGAATGGCGGACCGTCCATTTGTGATTGGGGATACTCGAGACTAACCATGAGGGCTCTGGTGATCTTGGGTGTGTGTTCTATAAGTATACGGGCGTAGTCCCGGCGCAGCGTTGGCGGCAGGGCAATCAGTGCCGCGCGATCATAAACTGCATCAATACCCGCCAGGTCCTCTTCCCCTAGGTCGAAGGCATCTCCACACAGAATTTCGATATTGCCACTACGCCAGACGGTAAAGCTGGATTGGATATGCTTACTTGATGTGAGGTCCGATTCCCTAAAGAAAGACTCAACAGCAAGTTCACTGATCTCGACCCCCATAACCTTAAAGCCTTGTTGCTGCAACCACAGCATGTCCACGGACTTGCCACATAGCGGCACAAGAAACCTTGCCCCAGGCTCTAGTTCAAGACATTCGACATAATCGACCAAATGGGGATTAACTTCAGTTCGGTGAAACCCAATCAAATTATCCTGCCAGCGTTGTTGCCAAAATGCTCTATCCATAGCTACACCTTAGGTACGCAGACCTACCCCTCTATGTAAAAGATAGATGCCAACACCGAACAAAATACCGACAAAAAGGCCAATAATGACAAAGGCAATACCCACATTAATATCTGACACACCTAATATTCCGTAACGAAAGGCGTTGACCATATAGAGTATGGGGTTGATCAATGATACCTTCTGCCAAAACTCGGGTAACAAATTGATAGAATAAAATACCCCGCCCAAATAAGTCAGTGGAGTTAACACAAAGGTGGGCACAATAGAGATATCGTCAAAACTCTTGGCAAAGATGGCATTAATAAATCCACCGAGAGCAAATACTACAGCGGTCAAGATAACCACCGCGACGGTAATAAAAAAGTTATGAATATGCAGGTCCGTAAAGAAGAGTGACACCAAGGTCACCAAGGTACCCACAATCAAACCACGCGCCACCCCACCCAAGGTAAAACCCAATAAGATGACATAGTGGGGTACCGGTGCCACCAGCACCTCTTCCACACTACGCTGAAACTTAGAACTATAAAATGAAGACACCACGTTGGCGTAAGAACTGGTAATAATCGACATCATGATAAGACCAGGCACGATGTACTCCATATAATTAAACCCACCCATCTCACCGATACGGGGTCCAATCAAGTTTCCGAAGATTATAAAATACAGGACCATAGTAATAGCTGGTGGCAAAATGGTCTGTACCCAAATGCGGGTAAACCGCATCAACTCTTTAAAGAGTATGGTCTTAAAGGCGACAAAGGTCTGTCTAGTGCGCATGGGCCGCCTTAGTCGTGGAAGGCTTGGGATTGTTGGTTTTTACCAAATCCAGAAACAACTCTTCCAGGCGATTAGTCTTGTTGCGCATACTCAGCACTTCAATACCTTTATCGGACAAACAGGTGAATATCTCATTGATGGCCTGCTCTTTTGGAACATCTACCTCCAGAGTTTGGCTGTCTACTTTGCGCAAGACACAGCCTGGGGCCTCGGGCAGAATACCGATGGGCCTGGCCAGGTCCAACACAAAGGTCTCACTATCGAGCTGCGCAATAAGATCCTTCATACTGGTATGTTGTACGATACGTCCATTATCAATAATGGCGAGATTACGACACAGGCTTTCTGCCTCTTCCAGATAGTGAGTAGTAAGAATAATGGTGGTTCCATTGGCGTTAATCTCACGCAGAAAATCCCACATACTACGACGTAATTCTATATCCACCCCTGCAGTGGGTTCGTCCAGGATCAACAGACGCGGTTCGTGAACCAGGGCACGGGCAATCATTAGACGTCGCTTCATCCCCCCGGACAACAACCTCGCCTGAACATTGCGTTTTTCCCATAGGCCCAGCTTTTTTAGATAATACTCGGCGTGTTCATAGGCCAGGCCTCGCTCCAAACCGTAATATCCAGCCTGGTTAACAACGATGTGCTTGACCTTCTCAAATACGCTGAAATTAAATTCCTGTGGCACCATTCCGATAGAGGCCTTAACCGCTACTGGTGTCGCATCAATGTCCTGGCCAAACACCAGCACTTTACCTGCAGTCTTATTGACTAGCGAACAGATGATGCCAATAGCGGTAGATTTACCCGCACCATTGGGGCCCAACAAACCAAAGAAGTCACCCTCTTCAACCTCAAGGTCAATACCTTTAAGAGCATAGGCCTCACCTTCACCAGGGTAAACCTTTTCCAGATTACTAATTGAAATTGCATTCACGGTATAAAAACCTAATAACTATTTTGAGCTAACTTCTTTTGATTCTGCTTTATGCCGTTCCTCTTCATTGGCAGCGGTACGGCGTCTTAATCGACCACCCACTTTTTGCATAAACTCTCGCCAACTCAATCTACCACTACGGGCCAATTCACCTACCGCCTCGCGGGCCTTGGGCATAAAGGTGTCATACAAAAAATGACGCAGGCTATCTCTATCAAGGGTCCCCACCCATACAAACAGACTGGCGGAAAATACCAGGAACAAAAGAAATATTACTCCCACTACCGGAAGTGGTATCCCCGCCACAGCCTCAAGAAATGCCCTGATACGTTCATGGACATAGATCATAAATTCCATGGTGGCTAGCGCCGCAGTGAGCAGCACTAACACGCCCACAATGCCATAGCGAAATAACCTGGACCGCTGTTGAATTCGATCCTTAATCGAAAACAACAAGGCCAAACTCATGGCAATCAGCAAAAGTGAAATAAGCATATTTAAATTCTTGTCTATATCTTTACGCGGGGCAGTCCAGCACTCTCTTCTTCAACGGACTTTAATGGGGTCGACGAGAACAAAGATCAAGTAAACACAATGGCCCTTCAGAAAGAATATCGCTAAATGAGAGTTGCTATAAATTGATGGGCCTTGCCGCGCCTATCAACCCATCACTATATTCCCTCTGTAATCACTGTGTTTATCCCAGAGACTGAAGATAGGGCTATACATTCAGACCCATGGCATGGCGGGCGAGGAAGCTTTTGATCGGTATAGCCCGGTTCATCAAATCCAAACCCGTGTTTCGTAGGTACGGGAGAGGTGCCACATTGGTGCCAAACAATCGATAAAAACCCTCCATAACAGCCATCATAGCCAAATTATCACCCTTACGCCGACGCTCATAACGCCGCAGAACATTATGCTTCCCAATATCCTTTTTCGCCCCTAGGGCCATTGAGATCACCTCCACCAAACCGGCCACATCGGCTAAACCCAGATTGGCACCTTGCCCCGCCAGGGGGTGTATGGTGTGGGCGGCATCACCCACCAACACCAAACGCTGCCCTATGTAGGAGTCGGCATGAGCCAGAGATAGGGGAAATGCAGCACGCTCGCTGATCCATTCCACCGCACCCAATCGTCCGTCCAGGGCATCACTCAAGACAAGTTTAAATTCATTGGCATCCAAGGACATGAGTCGCTGGGCCTTGGTGTCAACATTGGTCCAAACGATGGAACAATACCCATTATCCAATGGCAAGAAGGCCAACGGGCCGGTAATCAAAAATCGCTGCCACGCAGTTTCCTGATGAAACAATTCAGTCTGCACGGTGGCAACAATGGCCTGCTGCCCGTAGGACCACCCTCGAACCTCAATCCCCGCATGTTTTCTAAGCTGTGACCGAGCACCATCTGCACCCACCAAAAGCGTGGTAGCCAGAGTTGCGCCACTGGCAAGCCTCAGAGTCACCGCCTCGTCTCCATCGACAATTTCGCAAATAGTCTGCTCCAGCAACAAACTGACATTCTGCTGGCTGCGAATCCTGTCCAGGAGGGCGGCAACAATCACTCTGTTTTCGATGATGTGTCCAAGATGAGGCTCACCCAACTCTGCACTATCAAAATGTATCTCACCCCTTCCTTCGGTATCCCACACCCGCATATTACGATACGGACTCACCCGCCGCCCAACCATTCCCTGCCAGGCACCTAAGGATTTGAAAATATTTTCTGAGGCCCGGGTGATGGCGCTCACCCGTAAATCATATTCTATTTTATCCCCATCATTTTGAGTACGTGGTACATGGGCATCTACCAAACCGACACGCAGCCTTAAACCACCCAGGGCACAAGCCAGGGTCGCACCGACAATACCGGCACCGACAATCAGAACATCAAATTTTTGTGTGTCTGGCACAATACTAATGGGGCTTGATTTCTGGAAGGATCACTGTAGGCCCAGACCTTGCGCCAAGCGAGGTAACTTCCCGGACAAGCCCATAGTGCGGCGCATCAAACCACGCTTTAGTGGCGGAAAAATATCCACTGCTATGAGCCCAAAATTGCGGACCATAGTCAACGGAAAAAACTCGTTTGAGAAAACACGCACCAGACCATCGGTAAAAGACGTTACCATACGATGGTCATGCTTGCGCCACTGGGCATAACGCCCCAGGAGTGAACTACTGCCCACATCCTGGCCAACACCATGACCATCACATAAAACCTGGGCTAACACTGCCACATCGCGTAACCCAAGATTAAAACCCTGGCCAGCAACAGGATGCAAGGCATGGGCGGCATTACCGATAAGGGCTATGCGAGATTGAATATGTTCATCGACCTGGGAGAGAAATAAGGGGTAGGCGCTACGCTTGCCTACCTTTAGGAACGGCCCCAGGCGATCCCCGAAGTGGCTGTGTAAACGTTCTAGAAATTCGCTATTACTAAGAGCAAACAGGGCATCCACATCTTGTGGATTGACACTCCACACCAGGGAATAACGCTTGCCCGCCATGGGTAGCAAGGCTACCGGACCGCAGGGCGTAAATCGTTCAAATGCCACATTGTGATGGGTATTTTTGATGCTGACATTGGCCACCACTGCAGTCTGCCCATAGTCCACCCGTCGCACAGCAATGCCCAACTTCTCTCGTGCACCAGAACGTCCACCATCGGCAATGACAACGAGCTTGCTACGGAGCTCTTGTTTCTCGCCTTGCGCTTCAATGCTAACGGTTGCAGCGTCTGAACCGACTTTGAGCTCCTTCATGGTGGCCGGACAAATAACCCTTATATTTTTAAATCCTCGCATGGCATCGAGCAAGGATTCACCCACCACTCGATTCTCAACCACGTAGCCCAAAGCCTCGGTTCCGGCAGTTTTCCTATCCAGCCTTACAAAGCCAAACTGACCCCGTTCCGAAATATGTATTTGATGGATAGGCGTCACACCCCGGGCCTCAATACCCGGCCACACCCCCATCCCCTCAAATATACGCCGCGACCCATACGTCAAGGCCACACTACGATCATCATAACTAGGCTGGCCAACATCACCCAGGGCCACCACCTCGATCACTGCGATGCACAAGCCAGTGGGGGCCAAGGCCACCGCAAGGCTGGCACCGACGAGTCCACCCCCCACGATGACCACATCATAGTCAGGTGTCACCGTATCACCCATTCATAATGGTCTCTATTTCATCAACCGTCTTGGGTATACCGCTACTCAGCACATCATTACCGCCACGAGTAATCAATATATCGTCCTCAACCCGGATACCGATCCCCCACCAACGCTTATCCACATCTTTACTGCCGGAGGCAACATACAAACCGGGTTCAACCGTCAGCGTCATCCCCGGCTCCAGCAGACGCCATTCATCTTCCACTTTATAGTCACCCACATCATGCACATCCATACCCAGCCAATGACCGGTACGGTGCATATAAAACCGGCGGTAGTCTTTTTGCTCGATGAGTTGATCCCGATTGCCGTTTAATAATTTAAGATCGACCAGCCCATCCACCAAGACCTGGACCGCTTTCTCATGGGGCTCATTCCAGTGATTACCCGGTTGAACCGATTCTATGGCGGCCAGTTGCGCCGCCAATACTACTTCATACAGAGCCTTTTGCTCAGCGCTGAATTTGCCATTAACGGGAAAACTTCGGGTAATGTCAGCGGCATAACAATCGAACTCAGCACCGGCATCAATCAGCATCATATCACCGTCCTCCACCCTGGCGTTGTTCTCAATATAATGGAGAATGCAGGCATTGGGGCCCGAGGCAACAATGGTAGGGTAGGCTGGAAACTGACTGCCTCCGTGCCTGAATTCGTACTCCAGTTCCGCCTGAAGTTCATATTCCATCATCCCCGGGCGACAGACCTGCATGGCACGACGATGGGCAGCCACCGACACCTTGCATGCCCGTCGTAAATTCTTAATCTCATCGGGCTGCTTGATCAGCCGTAATTCGTGCAATATGTGGCTCAAGTCCACAAACTCCCCAGGGGCGCTAATACCCGTCCGGCCTTTTGACCTCACCTCATTCACCCAATTGAGCAGGCTTTGGTCAAAATCAGGGTAACGCCCCATGGTACAAAACACCTTCTCCCGATTTTCCAACAAGCCTGGCATGATGTCGCCAATATCTTCAATGGGAAAGGCATCATCAGCACCGTAAATATCGCAGGCCCCTTCCAGGCCGGCACGATGGCCTTCCCAGATTTCCTTTTCCATATCTCGTTCGCGACAAAAAAGGATACATTCCCCGTGCTCACGACCGGGCACAAGCACTACCACCGCCTCGGGCTCAGGGAAGTGGGTAAGATAGTAAAAATCACTGTCCGGGCGAAATGGAAAGTCTACATCACGATTTCGATTGCGTATGGGGGCCGTAGGTACAATGGCAATCCCACCCTTCATGATCTGCATCACTTCTGTACGACGCTTGGCAAATAGGTCCTTATTCATGGTGTATTAGACTCGCCGCAAACTGGTGCACACTAGTGGATCAACTTGGGCTGTTTGCTGTTATTGTCCGGTTGCATCTCTTCGTAGATAAGCTGAACCCCGGTACGCACATACTCAACCAATTCTGTCAAAGCCCGTTCCTGCCCCTCACTATCTAATTCATTGTCCGGCACCACCTCTGATATTTTCAATAAATCTTTGACGATCTCACCCGCATCACCAGGTAGATGACCAAGATCAATAATACCACCCTCTACCAAACCATAGAGGAATCCCCGGCACCATCCGGCCAGCACATCAGTCTGTCTGTCCAATTCTTCATTATCCTCGTCGGGCAACAACAGTATGAATTCACCCATGGCCTCTTCCAGCAATTCACGAGTCTGCTGATGCAGGCTGCTCAGATGTCCAACGACCGTTTGGCCTTTGGGTGAATCAAGCCCATACTGACTAAAAGCGCCCCGCAACATTTCAGCAACATCGCCCTCTTGTGTAGCGCAAACCAGACCAGACACCAAGCCATGGGCCTCTGCAGCATCAATGGGCAGCCCACAATCCGTCAATAGATCGGTCAATTCCTCATAAATCGCCATATTTACCCACTCTCAATGTCCGCTTAACCGGTGGATGATCCAGATAGGCCACGGCAGGCACAGTAACAGAACCACCCGGTGGCAGAGATATATAGTATTATTATAATAATATGCCAAGGTGCAATATAGTGGGTCTGCGGCAACAACCGTTGACCCACCCCAGTGTCAGCCCTATATTGCACCCTAGGCCAGAAGAGGAAATCCCGTGTTAGACGAAGAAATCGAGATACTGGAAGACCAAATATCGTCTCTGGTGGAACTTTGCAAAAAGCTTCGTGAAGAGAACAACTCATTGAAGGTTGGCAAAAAGGGTCTCACCGAAGACAACGTGCGCCTGGGCGAAAAGAACCGACTGGCGCGCACAAAGATTGAATCTATTATTGGCAAACTCAAGGCATTGGAGCCACAGTAGGTGAAGCGTCTACAAGAAGGTGTCGATGTATCTATCATGGGGAAAAAGTTCTCGGTGGCCTGCTCAGAAGACGAACGGGATGAACTGACTGCGGCAGCCAGATACCTGGATCAAAAAATGAACAGTATTCAGCGTAGCGGAAAGGTTATCGGGCTGGACCGTTGCGCTATAATGGCAGCACTCAATATTTCCCATGAACTATTAAATTTGCGTAGCGACGCGGGTCTGTCGGAAGAGTTTGAATCAAAATTAAAGCTATTGCAGAATAAGGTCAGTTCCGCATTACATGAGCAAAAAGAGCTGAAGCTGTAACAGCTGACAAGTTTGGCGCCACCTGCGGTGTTCGTGATTTTCCGTAGACGCCTTAGAACCTAATATTACATATTGGGGACCAATATTGTGGGCATTGTTGTGCATGTCCGGGCTAACCGGAAAGCCTGATGTGCCCCGTAGGCCCCCACTTGAACCGTCTGGTTCAAGGTAAACGGGTTTCACGGCACAGGTGGGGGGCGCCTCCTACTATCCTCCCGCAAATTACCCAAATAATTGTCATGCAACCAAAAGCGAATCTACGTAAGACATTGCGTCAACACCGACAAGCCCTGGGGGATGCTGAGCAGGACGAGGCCGCACAAAAATTGGCAGCCCAAATCAATAGACATCCACTATTCAGGTGCAGTCGACATGTTGCTATATACTACCCAAACGATGGCGAAATTGATCCCAGCATTATTTTGAACACCGCATGGCGGCAAAAAAAACACTGTTATCTTCCAATTCTATGGCCACTGGGTAAAAATCTACTTCGCTTTGCCCCGATCACCCCAAAGAGTCAGCTGGCACTAAACCGTTTTGGTATTCCCGAACCCGCCACAACATCTCGAGAGATAAAATCTGCACATCATCTGGACCTTATACTATTGCCATTGGTCGCTGCAGACCGACACGGAAACCGACTAGGCATGGGAGGGGGTTTTTACGACAAGAGCCTTGCATTCCTGCATAGGCGGCGTATCTGGAAACAACCTCACATCATCGGTATTGCCCATGACTTCCAAATTGTAGACAATCTGCCTTCTGACCCATGGGATGTCCGATTGGACGCCCTGATTACCGATACCCGTAGCTTTAACTGCACCCCGGGGTGATACCCTGTCTTTTTGGGATTCTATTTCACCGTTATAGCATTGCTTGTAACTCAGTAAAATAACATGAGCCACACCGTTACCATCAAACTAAAATCTACCGGCGAGGTCCTCGCCCACAGTAGTGACCCCGAAAAGCTGATTCGGCTGGAAGATAACTGGTATTTTCACCCTGATGAAGTGAACCGAACCGAACTGGAAACCAGCGACAGAACCTACACCTGTCCCCACAAGGGCATATGCTTCTGGGTCGACTTAAAATTAAAGCATAGCTACATAAACGATATCGCGTGGGTCTACCCAGAAACCCTACCAAAATATAAACACATTTCAGGTTGGTATGGGTTTTATCCCAAACACAAGCACTACAACTGCGAAAGCGTGATCAAAACATGAACTATTGGCTGTTAAAAAGTGAGCCGGATGTATTTGGGATTGATCACTTGATCAAAATGCCCAGAAAGACCGAGCACTGGGATGGAGTACGCAACTACCAGGCCCGTAACTTTATGCGAGATAGCATGAAAAAAGGAGACCTGGCTTTTTTCTATCATTCAAATTGCAAGGAACCCGGGATCGTGGGGGTAGTCAGGATAGTACGAGAGGCTTACCCTGATCACACCGCATTTGACCCAAAATGTAAGTACTATGACCCCAACAGCGAACCCGCCAAACCACGTTGGTTTATGGTGGACGTCAAGTATGATCGTAGACTGAAACGTCCCATAAGCCTCAAGGAACTCAAACAGCAGACCACTCTGAAGAGCATGAAACTGCTCCAGAGAGGCAATCGGCTTTCGGTCATGCCAGTAGAAAAAAGTGACTGGGACCATATTTTGAAACTTGAAACTGCCTGTTGTTAGGCACACCCATTAACAGGAGAAAAAAATGATTTACCCAAAAAACTTTCTACAACTCATACTAAGTGTTAGTGTATTTATAGTGCCTTCTGGAGCAGGGGCGGGTGCCGCCGATGCTGCCAACCCGGTGGTACGAATCACCACCAGCATGGGAGAAATGGAAATCGAACTCAACCCCAAGGCCGCACCAAAGACGGTGGAGAATTTTCTTAAATATGTTAATGATGGATTCTACAATGGCACAATCTTTCACCGAGTTATGAAGGCTTTTATGATTCAGGGCGGTGGTTTTACGCCAGGCATGAAGCACAAGGAGGCTTCCGCTCCCATCGAAAATGAGGCCAACAACGGCCTCAAAAATCGACGTGGCAGCATCGCCATGGCACGCACCGGTGACCCACACTCGGCATCGTCGCAGTTCTTTATCAATGCAAAAGATAATGCCTTTCTTGATCACACCGCCAAAACCCCTGACGGCTGGGGTTATACGGTATTTGGCATGCTCACTAAGGGCATGAAAACTCTGGAGGCCATCGAAGGAGTCGCCACAGGGACCCAGTCTGGTCACGGAGACGTGCCCAAAGAAGATGTGATTATTGAAAAAGTAGAAGTGATTCAATAGTTCACTAACCACCTTCACTACTGTCGAGATGCCCCTGCATCGCTTTATGCGGGGGCATTGGCACATAGGATTTTGCTGTTACCAAGGAATAATGATGTTCTCGCCAAGGCGCCAAGCACGCAAAGAAAAGCTTGAGTTTGCCCGGCAGATGCAAACCCCATAGCAATAGTCGCGATAATCCTTCCTTGGCGTGCTTTGCGTCTTTGCGAGAGATAGAATGATCAAGGAATAACCACCCGAATCGAGGGAAGAGCTGGAAATGAAATCTGTAGTTGTCAGAAAAACCAAACGCCTTTCCAGTGGACATCTATGGGTGTTCTCCAATGAACTGGTGGAAAAACCTACCCACTTTGAGCCTGGTGAGTTAGTAGAACTCATCAACACCCAGGGTGAATTCCTGGCTATGGCCTATATCAACCCCCATAGTCTCATTGCAGCGCGTATTCTTTCCCGGCAACGGATAAAAATAGACGCGGATTTTCTAAACCAAAGGCTTACGGATGCCATAGCCTTCCGAAAAAGGCTGTATGGCAACACAGACAGCGGTCGACTGGTATTTGCCGAATCCGACGGTCTACCCGGGCTGATTATCGATCGATATGCAGATACTGTTGTCATTCAATCCACTACGGCGGGTATGGATCGCCTTTTGGACCCAGTGGTGGAGACCGTCAATAAACTTCTTTCCCCACGTTGTATCGTGCTGCGCAACGACACCACCATAAGACGCCTCGAAGGTGTTGCAGAATCCAAACGGATATTAAAAGGTGAGCTTCAACCTCTGGCAGTCATTGACGAAGCCGGAGTTCAATTCGAAATAGATTGCTGGGAGGGACAGAAAACAGGGTTCTTCATGGACCAAAGAGAAAATCGAATTGCCTTTGCAAATCTTGTCTCCACAGGGGATGGCTTGGACTTATGCAGCAACATGGGAGCGTGGGCCATACATATGGCGAAAAAAGGCGTCAAAGTAAAGTGTATCGACATCGCCCAACGTGCCATAGAACAAGTCAATCGTCAGGCCGAGCTCAATGGGCTCAGCAATCGGATACAGGCTGAATGCGCTAATGTGTTCGACCACCTCAAACAAACAGCCGCACAAAGCCACGATTACATCGTCCTCGACCCACCCGCTTTTGCCAAGAGCAAAGCCAAGATTCGAAATGCCTTAAAGGCCTACCAAAGCATAAACGGATCTGCCATGTCAGCACTAAAGACAGGGGGGTTGTTGGCAACATCGTCTTGTTCTTACCACATCAGTCTGCCGGATTTTATTCAGATGTTGCAACAGGCCGCCAAAGCCAGCGGTGTAAGAACACGTATTATAGAGATTCGCTCACAGGCCAAAGACCACCCTTCACTATTGGCTATGCCTGAGACGCGTTATTTAAAGTGCGTATTCTTGCAAAGGATATAGACAACACCGAAATTTTTTATCTGAAGGGGCGCTTGACGACCAAACCCACCGCACGACGGGTGCCCACCCCCACTTCCCAGTCTCCATAGGTATCGTACATAAGTTCAGGTAGCCTCCATACCCTGACCTCAGCATTGCCTGGAGGGTCGGCCTCATAGGCCACCGCAGATACGGAACCTAATCCCGGTGGGGGCTGATTCAGGGCCTGGATGTCGGGCAAGATAATAACCATATTTGGTGTCACACCGCTAACGGATTCCTTGGCACTTCGACGGTCGGGCTGACCGCCAGACTTCTCCTCGGCCATAACACCGTTAACACCAAACAACAAAACCAGGATCACAAACCCAGACACCCTACGCCCAAAATGCCCTGCTTCAGACGACACCCTAGGTCTGCTACAGATATTTTGGCTGGCTATCATCGCTATCCCCAACACCCTGTGAGTACTTTCTGGTTTTTAGAGTATAGGCCACTGTCGCCCAATTTACTGCAAATAAAAGGACTATAACAACAGATCAAATTGCCCAAAAGAAACCCTGATAGCCAGAGGCTCCCAAGTTTCGGGGAGTAGGACAACCCCTGGCAGACCCACGAACGATAAGTGAGCATAAACTTCCGACAGCCGAACCGGTACCCAACTGTCGGGCCGTCTGTCAGTTCAGCTTAGATCAGTAGATTAGGGTCTATTGCTGCACTCTTTTTCTGTGGATCTGCCCCAAAAATGCTGACGTGAACCTGAATTTATGGGTAAGATAGAAAAAAGAGGATCAAACACATGGCAAAAATGAACGGCAGTACAACCACATTAGGCTGGAGTGGGCTCTTGGTGCGCCTGCTGGCCGCACTCGTCCTGGTGATGGCCACCTATAACCCGGAAGAAAAATCCTATTACCACTGGGTCTCTCAAAACCTGGATAGCCTTAATGCCATTATGGCCTTCGCCGGGGTCGCACTACTGATTGGCTGGGCCATTTTTATCCGTGCCACCTTGCGTTCTCTGGGTTTGATTGGCGTTGTCCTTGCAGCGGCCTTTTTTGGCACCCTGGTATGGTTAATGGTCGAACAAGATATTGTCTCACCCAACAATATCCGTGCGTTTACCTATATCATCCTGGTTATGGTGAGCCTGGTAATAGGCATGGGCATGTCCTGGTCCTTTATCCGCCGACGCATGACAGGGCAGCTCGACGTGGACGATGTTGATTGATTGGCTCTTCAGGGAAACGTGGGTATCAAGTTGACTGGGCTCTCGCCAAGACGCCAAGCACGCAAAGAATAACTGGATTTATTCAATTTCTACCATAAGCCGTCTTTCCCTTTGCGTGCTTGGCGTCTTGGCGTCTTGGCGTCTTGGCGAGAAAATCAGATCATAAATCATACACTGGGCCGTTTTAGTTGCGTACAAATGCCCTCAAGATAAAAACAAACGATAGGCCGGATTATCGGTTTCATCCACATAGGCGTAACCGAGGGTCTTCAGAAATTTTTGGAATGCCCGTGCGTCCTTGGGCGGTACCTGCATCCCCACCAACACCCGGCCAAAATCTGCACCGTGGTTTCGATAGTGAAATAGACTGATGTTCCAGGTTTGACCCATCTTGGTCAGAAAATTCAATAAGGCACCGGGTCGCTCCGGGAACTCAAAACGATAGACAATCTCGTGGTCCGTGGGGGCATGCCCACCCACCAAATGGCGAACATGGACTTTGGCCATTTCGTTATCGGTAAGATCCAATGTGCTGTAGCCATGGGCCTTGAGTTTCTTTATCAGCACCTTCAACTCATCACCATCGCTAATCTGGATACCCGTAAAGACGTGGGCCTCGGCAGCACCTGCATAACGATAATTAAACTCTGTGATACCCCGCTTACCAATGAGAGAGCAGAAGCGCCGAAAGCTGCCCAGCTGCTCCGGAATAGTCACTGCCAATACCGCCTCACGCCGTTCACCCAACTCTGCCCGTTCCGATACATGGCGCAACTGGTCAAAGTTCATGTTGGCGCCCGAAGTCAGGGCCACAAATTCCCTGGAAGAAACCTGCCTTTTGCCTACATACTTCTTCAGTCCGGCCACGGCCAAGGCACCGGCAGGCTCCATGATGGTACGGGTATCTTCAAAGATATCTTTAATGGCAGCACAAATCTCATCGGTACTTACACAAATAATCTCATCTACTAATTTGCGCACCAAAGAAAAGGTTTCTTTCCCTACCTGTCGTACTGCCACGCCATCGGCAAAGATGCCCACTTGGTCTAACTTCACCCGACGTCTGGCCTTGAGTGATTGATACATGGCATCGGCATCGGCAGGTTCCACGCCAATAATCTTCACCCCCTTGTGGACCGCCTTCACATAGGCAGCGATACCCGAGATCAGACCACCGCCACCCACCGGAACAAATATGGCATCCAGGCCACCCTTGTGCTGCTTGATGATCTCCTGCCCAATGGTCCCCTGCCCGGCAATGACATCCGGGTCATCGTAGGGATGGATGAAGGTCAAACCCTTTTGCTTGACGTACACCTTACGGGCATGGGTGTAGGCAGCATCATAATTGTCGCCGTGCAAAACCACCTTGCCCCCAAGATTACGTACCGCATCAACCTTGATCTGTGGGGTGGTTTCCGGCATGACGATCACCGCACTACACCCCAAAACATTGGCGGAAAGGGCCACACCCTGGGCATGGTTGCCGGCCGAGGCGGTCACCACCCCCTTGTCCAGGCGTGCGGCACTGAGGTGGGCCATCTTGTTATAAGCCCCACGGAGCTTGAAGGAGAACACAGACTGTTCGTCCTCACGCTTGAGCCACACATGGTTATCCAGTCGGCGCGACAGGTTAGCCGCATAGTCCAGGGGCGTCTCCTCGGCCACGTCATAGACCCGGGCAGTCAGTATTTTTTGCAGGTAATTAATCTTCATGGGGACAAAATAACAATTACACGGCATAAAGTCAGTGTTTCTATGGATCTATCTTTTCAAACCCACTGGGCCCGGCCCGATCACTTTGGCCTTAAACCAATTTTGGTAGTATCCTTTGCGCCCTTGATTTGACGGAGTTATCAGGCATGACCCAAGACGAAAAGAAACAGGCCGTGGCAGAAGCAGCCCTGGAGTATGTTGAGAGTGGTACGGTTATTGGTGTGGGCACAGGCTCCACGGCCAATTTCTTTATCGACGGCTTGGGCCGCATTAAAGGCAAGCTCGACGGTGCAGTAGCCAGCTCCGAGGCCACCGCCGAGCGACTCAAACAAAATGGGATACCGGTGCTGGACCTCAATGCCACCGGCGGCCTTGCCCTGTACGTCGACGGCGCCGATGAATCCAATCGCTATCTTCACCTGATTAAGGGTGGGGGCGGCGCACTGACTCGAGAGAAAATCGTCGCCGCCGCCAGCGAGAAATTCGTCTGTATTGCCGACGACAGCAAATTGGTGGATGTCCTGGGGACCTTCCCCTTACCCATCGAGGTCATCCCCCTGGCCCGCAGTTATGTGGCCCGACAGATTGTACAACTCGGCGGCACACCGGTGCTGCGAGAAGGTTTCACCACCGATAACGGCAATATCATTCTTGATGTCCATAATCTGGAAATCCTGAATCCAGCAGAAATAGAGGAGAACCTCGACCGCATCGTCGGCGTTGTGACCAATGGCCTGTTTGCCAAACGCCCGGCGGATGTCTTGTTGCTCGGTGGAGACAGTGGTGTGACCAAACTGGACTAAGGAACCCTGATTGAAAAATGGGACCAAATGTATTGCTGCCCCATCAACTCGCCCCGTCATGCCGGACTAGATCCGGCATCCAGTAGCTTGTCGAAAAAATGGATTTCAGATCAAGCCCGGAATGGTAAATACTTGTCGTTTTCCAGCTAAGCCTCTACCTTTGTGCATGAGAAACAGCCACTTCAAAACTATTCTCCTCTTGGCAGTTGGGACCTTAGTGGCTTGTGAGGCCGAAAATAACAGTACATCACACACAGGATCTACTCAAAACACTATCCTGGAGAAACCTGTTGAACCAAAGGCAATCTCTCCCGCCCCAGTTCCTGGGCCTCCCAACACAAAGACTAAAAGTAATTCTCCATCACTGGTTACATTGCTTCAACAGAGTAAATACGAACAGGCCATTGAGCTCTACAACCAGGCCTACTCCAGTAGCGATGCCGTTCTTGCCAAAACCCTGCGTGGCCAAATATTCAGTTATGCAGACAATCTGATAGGCAACAAAAAATACGACAGTGCGGCAAGCTTACTCACTGTCTATAGTGCTGCGTTTATCCAGGATGTAGCCGCCCTCTCTTATCTGGCCAAAGTGCAAAATACCCTGACCCAAACTAACAAAGAAATTGAGACACTCTATCAGGCACTTTCTCTGGAACACCGTGAGCAGCAACGCCAGGACCTGCGCCGACGCCTGAACCTTGCCGTCACCGCACAAGCCTTTGTGATTAAAAGTCAGCAAGGTGACCACGCAGTAGTGGCTTTCTATGAGGCCCTAAATCAACGCGACCCCAACCATTCCCTTTACATCGTCAAACTGGCCGAGGCCTACCTCATAACAGACCGTTACCAGGAGGCCCTGCACATCCTTTCCAATAATGCTTTAGATGAAAAATGGCAGATTGCCGGCAACCATCTACGGGCAGCGGCAGAGAAACTACGCGACTCACAAGACAGCACCCCTTTAACAATCCCGTTAATCCCCTACGGTAATGGCTTCGCAATCAACGCCACTGTAGACGGTCGTTATGCCATAAGATTATTAATCGATACCGGCGCCACCATGACAGTAATTCGCCCAAGCCTCGCGGACTTAATCAACGCACCCACACCCCAACACAGCACCGTCTTTCAAACCGCAAATGGATCGGTACGTGCGCCCATCATAAAACTAGACTCATTGAGTCTGGGCGATGCGCAGGTCAAAGACCTGGAGGTGGCAGTCATGCCGCTACCGGAACTGGGAAATTTTGATGGTCTTCTGGGCATGAACTATCTGCGGCACTACCGTTTCACCCTAAGCCAAAAAGAACGCCTGCTGTACTTGACGAAGTGACCCAGCTAGTTAGATGTTGCAGACTCTCGATGCTCTGGAAAAACGCAGTGGCCGCAAAGGCGCAAAGACGCGGAGAAATAATTATCGGAAGGCTGAGAAAAACCCAACAAAGTCAACAACCTTAGCTCTTCAGGACTATTTATGGGTTAGAATGGGCCGACTGAATTAAAGATGTCCTGGAATACACAGAATACGAAACGCACTGGTATACACTAACAACCGGCTCTACGGGATATACGGCCCATGGGCCAAGATGTTGGGCGTAAAAAATAATGAATAACGATAAACGACGGATTATTGAATCATTAGTGCAGACAATACCAGAATTAACCGCTGGTCAGTTACACTGGATTCATCGTGTAGTCTCAGTTTACTCTGCTGACCACAAATTCATCCTAAATGAGAGCGACTTGTTCGATGAATCCACTATTCAGAATTTCGGCGATGCTATGCGAGTTCATCATAGTTTCTCGTCGGAACCATTTAGTAAAGATAAATTTGAGTACGTTCTCGTTAATGTCCTAAAAATGAGCGGTCATAAGGCTGAACTTGCCCCAAAGGGCAATCCTGGCCATGACGCAACAGTTGATGGTATTCAATTATCATTAAAAACACAGGCTGATAAAAATATAAAAGAAGATACCCTATGGATCAGTAAATTTATGGAATTAGGAAAAGGAAACTGGGGTGATGACCCCAGTGATCTTAAAGGTTTACGCGACCAGTTTTTACGACATATGGCGGGCTATGAAAAAATACTTAGCCTCCGAACTGTAAGGAAGGCCCCTAACTGGAAATATGAGCTTATTGAAATACCAATCAACGTTCTACAACTCGCCCGTGGGGGCGAGTTGGAAATGAAAATAAATAGCAAACAATACCCGAAGCCCGGGTATTGTTATGTGCGCAATGAACACGGAAAAATTATCTTCAATCTATACTTTGATGGCGGTGGCGAGAGAAAGTTGCAGATAAAAAATCTGGATAAAAATTACTGTCGAGTTCATGCGACATGGGAATTTTTTATACCTCAGGAATAAGGGCTACTTGTACTATTTCTGATCTCCTGTCTGCAATGTCTAAATACTCATCGTTCAATTCTATGCCGACACACCGTCTACCTAGTTCTTTAGTAACAATTCCAACCGTGCCTGCCCCATAAAAAGGATCAAGAACAACATCATCCGCACGACTGCCAGCTAAAATGCACGGTCTAATCAAAGCCTTAGGAAATACAGCAAAGTGTGCTTCTGGGCATGGTTCAGTATTTATCGACCATACCGTCCTCTTATTCTTTAGCCCATTGCCATTTGTCGTGCTCTCCTTAATTGCATCCTGATCAAAATAGTATCGTTCAGATTTTGAGAACATAAAAAGATACTCGTGCGCAACTGTTAATCTATCTTTTACGCTTTCGGGCTGACAGTTCGGTTTGTTCCAGATAATATCATTACGAAGATACCAACCATCTTTTTGGCACTCAAGCGCCAAGAGCCAAGCCACGCCAATCAAGTCTTTTTTCTTCAGTCCAGGCGGGGTCGGTGGACGATATGACATCGCTCGACCCTTATTCTTATCGTCCGAATCCCTCCATTTTCTGCCACCAGATGAATAAGTGTTGCCAATATTTAGCCAGAACGTGCCATCAGCTTTTAATACTCTACGAACCTCACGAAACACCTCTACAAGATGTCCAATATATTGGTATAAATCAGGCTCGGCACCAATTTGATTTTCAATACCATAATCCCTTACCCCCCAGTAGGGAGGTGACGTTACTACGCATTGAAAAGTATCATCCGGTAGCTCGTGAATTAGGTCTCGCGTATCCCCATGCAGCGCAACAATAGGCTTACACTTGGTTGGTAGACTAATACCAGCTTTAGAGGCTCTTTTTAGGGCTATAGCCATAGTTTACAGTGTGACATATTCCTAACGCATACGCAAGAGATTATTGCCCTTTTTTGGGCCGCCCCCGCTTCTTTTTTCCGTGTTTTGAAAATTCGGCTAGTGTGCTCTCCTTAATCATGTGGTCTCTACCATATTTTTCGGACTCTAGGCGCTCCTCAGCAATATACTGCCGAACTCTTGATGGTGTTACACCAAGATACTTGGCCGCATCTTCTGTTGTAAAATACTTGCTCATACGTTATGAATAATATTAGGTTCAGCATCATGTTTCAACCCATATGCGTCCAACAATGTGCTACAGCGGACTCAAAAGAAAAACTGAGCCAGAAAACAATTAATGCTCACACTTTAAATGCCACTATGAAAATTGAGGCCCTCAAAAAGCGGCTAGACCGAAATAGACCGATGATGTCTGTTACTTTACGGGTGCCAGAAGATGTTGTTGAAGATTTAAAACGCATTGCACCCTTGCTTGGATTTTCAGGCTATCAACCATTGTTACGTACTTATGTAGGCCAAGGTCTCCGAAAAGATTTAGAGCATCTGGATGACGATAAAGTATCTGCATTAGTATCAAGCTTAAAACGACATGGTGTTAGTGAGGAAATAATTGAAGAAGCAATTGCAGAAGCGATTCACGGTTAGGCACAACAACCGTATTGAGTCGTTCACTAAATATGATGGAAATTGACGATCATTAAGACAAAAATTGAATATGACCCGAAATAGCCGCACGCGATGTTTTGATATTCACGGTCAGGAGACCGCTCCTACAGTGGATCCGTTCTCCTTTGCGCCTTCGCGCCTCTGCGGCCCACCCCACAAGGGGGTACCGAGGTCAGCGATTTTTCCAGGGTGCAAGTTAATTTGCGCTGCCCTTCAACAGCACCTTCAGTGCATAGTAAGCCGGTCGTTTCTGAAGTTGCCTGCCGCGACTGTCTACCAGGCCGTAGCCAGGCGCGATGAGTTGCCACCAATAGGCCTTTTCCACGCAATCACTTTGCCGGGCGATACGGTAATAGTCTTTTAGATATTGGGCCTGAAGTTCGGGGTCTACCGTGGTCTGTGGCCGACCTGAGTTGGGGGTATAAGGCTTGGTGCCTAACAACGGCCAGTTAAACTCGGTGATCCACAACTTTCCATTCCCATGCCCAGACAGGCTGGCAATGGCCTTGAACAACTGTAGTTTGGCCTTGAGGTCGAACACACCGAATTGACAATTGGTCGGGGCGCCACGCCGATTGACATACAGCAGGGCGCTGACTCTGTCTAAGTGGTAGCGGCGCCGGTTTAATAAGGCCCGGATCATGGCCAGGGGCTCAAAATCGATTACTGATGGCCCTATTAAATAAACACCAGGAAACTCTGAACGCACCTCTTCGGCGATCTCGAGTAAACGCAAGTATTCTCCAGTATGCCGACAGCCCCACTTGCTGCGATTGCTGGCATTGCCTATCTGAAAATCGCTCGTGATATGTTTAAACTTTTCAAGAATTGTCCGTAATGACTCTCGCCATGCATTGTGATCACGCACACTGTCTCGGTGTTGCAGCACATTGATCAGGAACCGGCATCCCTGAAATCGCTCCGCATAGGCGACATACTCATCAATACGCTCCAGGTCCCACACCGGCACCCGCAACAACAACTCCTCTACACCCAGCTCGTTCACCATCTCCACAGTCTCATCAGGATATCCAGCATCGAGCGAGATACCCAGACCCACAAATTGCCGGGCGGTCGTCGAAGTGAAACTTGGTCGGTCAGACAAGTATCGCCACAAAATAGCGGGGGACAGTGAAAGTGCCGTAAATAGCGTGATTATGTATTCGCCCAGGGCCGCAGGGGCAAAACGGTCTTTGTCTGTGGCAGGAATTCGATAGGGCTGGTCAGAATGGGGGTCCCACATAGAATATACCTTTGCGTCTTCGTACCTTTGCGGCGAAGTTTCTCAATCAAAAAAGCATTCAATAGGCTCGACTGTCGCAATATACGACAGACACCAATTGCTATACTTTTAGAATGCTAACGCCTTGCACCATCGAATGCCCCTATTGTGGTGAATCCTTTGAGTCCAGCCTGGACGCCTCCGCCGGGTCACAACACTACATAGAAGACTGCTACGTCTGCTGCCGACCCATTGAGATTCACCTGAAGGTCGATAGCGGCAGCAACATTATGTCCATGCTCGCCAAACGGGACGATGAGTAAGTCGCGCCCTCACCATCCTATGTCCCGCGTTTCTCAAAGATGAGATCGTGAACCACATGTCCCAGACGTTCGCCCCGTGCTTCGTATTTAGTGAGTGGCCTATATTCCGGGCGGGGAGAATAGACACCTTTACCAGCAATATTCTCAAAACCTTCAATAGAGGCCATCACCTCAACTATATGATCAGCGTAGTCCTGCCAGTCGGTGGCGATATGGAGTCGACCACCAGGCTTTAATGCTCGCTCAACCGACCGAATGAATTGGGTTTGCAACAAGCGTCGCTTATGGTGACGTTTCTTCGGCCATGGATCGGGGAAAAAGATGTGCACCCCATCCAGGACATCTTTAGCGATATGACTTTTCAACACCTCAGCGGCATCTACACACACCACCTTCAGGTTGTTCAGATTCAACTCTTTTATCCGACCGAGCATCCGGCCTACGCCAGGGCGATGGACCTCTACACCAAGAAAATTGTTGTCGGGCCGGGCGAGGGCCATCTGCACCAGACTCTCACCATTGCCAAAGCCGATCTCCATGATCACCGGCGCCAAACGACCAAATACGGCGGTTAGATCTAACTCACCCCCACCCAGGTCCACGCCATAACCCGGCCATAACTCATCCAGGGCACGTCTTTGGGCATCAGTCATGCGCCCCTCACGACGCACAAAACTACGGATCGGCCGACGATTCTCTAATTTACACACAAACAGGTGAAACGCAGAGCTCGCAAAGTCGCGGAGGGCGCAAAGAAAACAAATTGTTACTTGGCCTATTTTTTCTTTGCGCCTTTGCGCCTCCGCGAACTCCGCGTTTTATCCCGGGCCTCAAAAAAAGGTGCCGTCTAGTGGTGAAGAAGCCGAAGCATAGCGCTTACGTGGCATACGTCCGGCAAGATAGGCCTCGCGTCCGGCGACGATGGCCTTGTTCATGGCGCTGGCCATGAGTACCGGGTCCTGGGCGGCGGCAATGGCGGTGTTCATCAGCACACCGTCACAACCGAGCTCCATGGCCACTGCCGCATCCGAGGCCGTACCTACACCTGCATCCACCAGGATCGGCACCTTGGCATCCTCAACAATGAAACGAATGTTATAGGGATTACGGATACCCAGACCCGATCCAATGGGGGCAGCCAGGGGCATTACCGCCACACAACCCATTTCTTCAAGACGCTTGGCGATGATCGGGTCATCGTTGGTATACACCATGACCTTGAAATTATCCTTGATCAATTCTTCTGCGGCCACCAACGTTTCCGGGATGTCGGGAAATAATGTCTTCTCATTACCCAACACTTCCAGCTTGACCAAGTCATGACCGTCCAGAAGTTCCCTGGCCATACGGCAGGTTCGTACCGCATCTTTGGCGCTATAACAACCTGCGGTATTGGGCAGCAGAGTGAACTTGTCCATCGGGATGACGTCCAACAGGTTGGGTTCACCCGGGTTTTGGCCGATGTTGGTACGGCGAATGGCGACGGTGACAATTTCTGCCCCGCTGGCGTCGACGGCTTGGCGGGTTTGTTCCATATCCTGATACTTGCCAGTACCCACCAGGAGTCGGGACCCATAAGAGACACCAGCAATAACCAAGGGATCGTGATCTATGTTCATGTATTGAAACGTCCTATAGAAAAAGGCAGCGGATTATAGCGTGAAATCCCCGTCACCACCGCCTATGGCAACAACCACCTCTACCTTGTCACCCGGCTGAAGCCTGTATTGGGGGTGCTGACCCCGAGGGATGATCTCAAGATTGACCTCCACCGCAATCCGCTTTGCGCTGAGGCCCAAATTGGCGATGAGGGTGGTCAAGTTGAGATCCTCTGGGATCTCGGTGGTTTCACCATTTAACTGAATTTCCATGGGCCTAGCCTAGCTGCAGCTTCCCCATAGGGTCAACAAAAGGTCTAAACTACTAGTGAGGCTTGGATAATTCCACCATGAAAAAATCAGAGCGCGAACACCTCTGTGCTGCGGAAACCCCAAAGTTCAGGGGTTCCCTAACACTAACATTTAGACATAATGGAGTGACCGCGTGCTAAAAGGAGTCAGACGCTGGATAGGGTCCAAGATCATCACCTGGTTAAACCGGGAGGTGGAGGCCACCGGGCATACGTTGAGTGATTTTGATCGCCTGTGCGACGAGATTCGCCCCTGCGATGTCCTTTTGGTAGAGGGACGCAGCCCCGTCAGCAATATCATCAAGACCATCACCCAAAGCCCATGGAGCCATTCTGCAATCTACATTGGCCGCTTGCGGGATATTGAGGTACCCGCAATACGTGCCCGTGTCGCCAAGTATTCTGATGTGGACCAGAATACCCAGGTAGTGATTGAGGCCATCCTCGGCAAAGGCACCATCGTCGCCCCCTTGGATAAGTATCGCGGTTACCGCGTCAGACTATGCCGCCCCGCAGGCCTGGCACCCAAGGACCGTCAACGGGTGATTGCGTATACAGTGGAAAAACTGGGCACCAACTATAATCTTCGCCAACTTATCGATTTGGCCAGATTTGTGTTTCCCTACAGTGTTGTGCCACGACGCTGGCGCTCCACCCTGTTTGTACATAACGCGGGCCCCGAAACCCATACGGTGTGTTCCACCTTGCTTGCCGATGCCTTCCAAGCGGTGCATTTTCCCATACTGCCCATCAACCTGAGCAACGACAGCAGCGAACAAAAGATCTCTCACCGCAACAGTCGGTTATTTACACCCCAGGATTTCGATTTCTCACCCTACTTTGAGGTCTTGAAGTTCCCGTTCCATAACATCCATGATCTGGCCGCCTACCATCTCTTACCGTGGGCGGAGAATAGCATTTGCAATGATGAAACTGATTGTTATGTGGAATTCAAACAAGACGAAAAAGAACCCTTGCATATGAAACCCTTGGCTTCGGACAAGGTATCTGATCCCAGCAACAGCAAACAAGAAACTCAACCATGACTAACACATTTAGATTTTTTTGGCCGAGGAGAGCCCCATGAATACATTAACCGGTATCCTGTTACTCGTAGGCGTCCTGTGGACGGTGGCCTACCTAGGCACCAGCCTGCTCATCACCACGGGCGTTACTGCGGCCACTCTACTGGTCCTGACCCTGGCGGATGGGTTTTCCGGGGTTTTGTCCGCGCTGTTGTGGCTGCTGTTCCTGGCCGTGGCCATCCCTCTCAATATCCCTGATATACGCCGCAATTTTTTGAGCACACCGTTGCTCAAATTATTCCGCAAGATTATGCCAGCCATGTCGGACACCGAAAGGGAGGCCATAGAAGCAGGCACAGTATGGTGGGATGCCGAACTATTCAGCGGCCGGCCCCGATGGAAAATATTACTCGACTACCCCAAGCCTCAACTGAGTGCCGAAGAACAGGCCTTTATTGATGGGCCCACCGAAGAACTGTGCAGTATGTTGCACGATTACAAAATCAGTGAGGACGGCGACCTGCCCAAAGCAGTGTGGGACTTCATTAAAAAAAATCAATTTTTCGGCATGGTGATCCCCAAGAAATATGGTGGCCTGGAATTTTCCGCCCTGGCCCACTCTGCGGTAGTAATGAAAATCTCCAGCCGGAGCATCACCACAGCGGTCACGGTGATGGTGCCCAATTCATTGGGGCCTGCCGAACTGTTGCATCACTACGGTACTGAGAAACAGAAAGACTACTATCTACCCCGCCTCGCCTCCGGCAAAGAAGTGCCCTGTTTTGCCCTGACCGGCCCGGAGGCCGGTAGCGATGCCGGCGCCATGCCGGATACAGGTATCGTCTGCAAGGACCACTTCGATGGCAAGGCCGATGTGCTCGGTATTCGCCTCAACTGGAACAAGCGCTATATCACCCTGGGTCCTGTTGCCACCGTATTGGGTCTGGCCTTTAAGCTCTATGACCCTGATCACCTCATTGGGGACCAGGACGAACATGGTATTACCTGTGCGTTAATACCCACCGACACGGCGGGCATCAGCATAGGCGACCGACATAACCCGCTTAACCTCCCCTTTATGAATGGGCCCAACTACGGCAAGGATGTGTTCATCCCCATAGACTGGATCATCGGCGGCCAGGACCAAGCCGGACAGGGCTGGCGCATGCTCATGGAGCGCCTGGCGGTAGGTCGTGGTATCTCACTACCGGCACTGTCGGTGGGGGGATGCAAGCTCGCCAGTCGCGCCATCGGCGGCTATGCACGCATTCGACGTCAATTTAAATTGCCTATTGGCCGCTTTGAAGGTGTCGAAGAGGCCCTCGCCCGCATAGCAGGCTACACCTACATGGTGGATGCCGCCCGCACCCTTTCTACCACCGCAGTGGATTTGGGAGAAAAGGCGGCAGTGGTATCGGCCATCGTCAAATACAACCTGACCGAATACATGCGCCAAACCATCAATGACGCCATGGATGTACAGGGTGGTGCGGGAATTTGTCTCGGTCCCCGTAATGTTCTGGGCAAGGCCTACCAGGGCATCCCCATCAGTATTACTGTCGAGGGTGCCAACATACTCACCCGCAGTCTGATCACCTACGGCCAAGGGGCCATACGTTGCCACCCCTATGTGCTTGAAGAGATGCAGGCCACGGCCAATCCGGACGAAAAAGAGGCCCTGGATAAATTTGATCCAGCCTTCTTCGGCCATGTGGGCTTTGTGCTCTCCAACCTGGCCCGGGCCCTGTTGCTGGGCCTGACCCATGCCTGGTTTACCCGTACCCCGGATGGGGCGGGACGGCGATACTACCAACACCTCAATCGGTTTAGTGCCGCCTTCGCATTGATGTCGGATGTCGCCATGCTGGTCCTGGGTGGTGCGCTAAAGCGTAAAGAGAAAATTTCCGGGCGCTTCGCCGATGTATTGAGTCATCTTTATCTGGCCTCCGCAGTGCTGAAACGCTTCGAGGAACAGGGCCGACAGACCGCAGACCAACCACTTATGCAATGGGCCTGTGAACACGCCTTGTATCGCATTCAGGAAGGTCTGGATGGTGTACTCAGAAACTTTCCGGTGCGCCCCGTGGCTTGGCTCATGCGACCCATCCTCTTTCCTCTGGGGCGTCGCTTCTCGGGACCCAGTGATCGCTTGGGACACAAGGTGGCACAACTGATACTGGCCCCCTCCGAGGCCCGGGACCGCCTCACTGCGGGGGTCTACGTGCCCGGCGCAGCCGAGGAAAGCCTTGCCAAAATTGAAGATGCCCTGGTCAAGGTCATCGCCGCAGAAGAAGTGGAAGGGATATTACGCAAGGCGGTCAAGGATGGGAGCCTGAACATGGCAGACAACGAAACGCTGCTAGGCTCTGCGGTGGCACAAAACATCATCACCGATGGACAGGCCGACAAGGTCCGCGCCGCGGATACCGCACGCCTTGATGTTATTCAAGTCGATGCCTTTCCCCAGGCTACGGTCACCAGCACTAAACCGGGCAAACAACCCCCGGCACCCACTGCCAAGGTGGGCTGACCGTGCGTAATACGCGACCCATCTTGCGAAACCATAGAGAGAATTGTCAAAGAGGCACTATATTGAATTAACGCCAAGATCACCCCACAGTACTTAATAAAAGGACAATAACGCCGATAACCCGCTCGACACGACCGGGCAGGTCGATAATGAGGAGTGACAATGAAGAATGGAAAAACGGTATTTGTTGTGGACGGCAGTCGAACGCCGTTTCTGCGCGCCGGAAAACCAGGACCCTTTCGTGCTGCAGACTTGACGGTAGCCGCGGGTCGGCCCTTACTCGCACGCCAACCCTTTGAACCGGACCAATTTGACGAAGTCATATTAGGCTGCGTCATGCCAGGACCCGATGAAGCCAACATTGGTAGAGTGGCGGCACTGCGCCTGGGCTGTGGCAAAAAGGTCCCGGCCTGGACCGTGCAACGAAATTGCGCATCGGGGATGCAGGCACTCGACTGCGCCGCACGCAATATTGCCGCCGGCCATTCTGATCTGGTCCTCGCTGGCGGAGTAGAGGCCATGAGCCATGCCCCGGTGCTGCTCAACAATGCCATGGTGGGCTGGTTGAGCGACTGGGCCCGCGCCAAGGACCTGCCCACTAAACTCAAGACCCTGGCTGCACTGCGGCCAGGACACCTGGTCCCCATCATCGGCCTGCTACGGGGTCTGAGTGACCCGGTAATCGGCCTTTCCATGGGCCAGACCGCCGAAAACCTGGCCAAGCATTTCTCCATCAGCCGTGAACAAATGGATGAGTTTGCCATAACCAGTCACGCCCGCTTGGCCCAGGCCCAGGATGATGGAATATTTGAGGGGGAAATTGAGGCAATCTATGACACCCGTGGCAAGTTCTACGAGCACGATAACGGTCTGCGCCGTGATTCGGATATGCAGAAACTGGCCAAACTCAGACCGGTATTTGACCGTAAGTTCGGCAGTGTCACCGCAGGTAATAGCGCCCAGATCACCGATGGGATGGCTTGGCTCATCCTGGCCAGTGAAGATGCAGTAAAAAAACACCGACTGCCCACCATCGGTCGCATCACCGACTGCCAATGGGCCGGCCTGGACCCGGCCCAGATGGGACTGGGTCCGGTACACGCCACCACACCCATGTTGCAACGCCACCAACTGGCCCTTAAGGATGTGGACTATTGGGAAATCAACGAGGCCTTTGCCGCCCAGGTGCTGGCCTGTCTCGCTGCCTGGCGAGATAAGGACTACTGCCGCAACGAATTAGGCCTGGGCCAAGCCCTGGGTGAGGTCGATCTTGATCGAGTCAATCTGGACGGTGGCGGCGTCAGCATCGGTCACCCAGTCGGGGCCAGCGGGGCACGTATCGTGCTGCACCTGCTACATGTGTTGAAACGCAAAAAGGCCCACCGGGGCATCGCCACATTGTGCATCGGTGGTGGCCAGGGTGGCGCCATGATGGTGGAACGGGACACGGCCGCCTAATGACCAACGAGAGGGCCGACGAGGAGAAACGCATGCAAGACACACAGACACCAAACGAAACCAGCCCAGAGGCTCAAGCCAAGCCACCGGCGCCTGCTGCAAAAAAAAAGGCCACTCACAAAAAGAAAAACAGCCACAAACACTGGCATTTGGAAAAAGATGATGCGGGTATTGCCTGGTTGTCTGCAGATCGTGCCAATGCCGGGACCAACTCACTGTCCGCCGAGGTGCTCGATGAGTTGGGTGACATCCTGGATTCAATCGCCGCATCCACACCTAAGGGCCTGGTCATACAATCTGCCAAGCCAAGCGGTTTCATTGCCGGCGCCGATGTAAAGGAATTTGTCGGTCTCAAAGATACCGAGACCGCAGCCCATCTTATTCGCCGGGGACAATCGGTATTCGACAAGATCGAGGCCCTCGACTGCCCCACGGTGGCCGCTATCAATGGATTTTGCTTGGGCGGTGGATTGGAATTGGCCCTGGCCTGTCGCTATCGGGTCGCCGATGAGGACCCCCGTACCCGACTGGGCCTGCCCGAGGTGCGCCTGGGCATCCACCCGGGGTTTGGTGGCAGCATGCGACTGATACGCCTGATCGGTGCCCCCAGCGCCATGGGTTTGATGTTGACCGGACGCACCATCAGTGCCCGGGCAGCGAAGAAATTGGGTGTAGTAGATTACGCAGTACCGGCTCGGCACTTGAGCAACGCCGCCCGCCACCTTATACAATCACCCCCTGTTGCACACCAACCACCACGTTGGGCGAGCTGGTTAAATCATCGACTGTTGCGCCCTGCCTTGGGCTACTACCTCAAGAGACAGGTGTCGGCAAAGGCGTCGCCCAAACACTATCCTGCACCTTATGCCCTCATCGATCTGTGGGTCGCCCACGGTGATGACCCCAAGGCCATGCTCGCCGAAGAGGCCTTCTCTGTCGCCAAACTGATTACCGGTTACACCGCCCAAAACTTGATCCGGGTATTTTTGCTCCAGGAAAAACTAAAAGGCCTGGCAAAAACCGCCAAAGGAAAAAAAGAAGTGTTCAAACGGGTGCACGTTATTGGTGGCGGCGTCATGGGAGGCGATATTGCTGCCTGGTGCGCACTACAAGGTCTCCAGGTCAGCGTGCAAGACCGCAAACGTGAGAGCCTGGCCAAGGTCATGCAACGCGCTCACAAGCTGTTTAAGAAGAAACTCAAACACCCACGTATTGTACAGGCGGCCATGGATCGGTTGATGCCCGATGTAGAGGGGCTGGGGCTGCGACGAGCAGATGTGGTGATTGAAGCCATCTTTGAGGACGTGGAGGCCAAACAAAACTTATTTAAGGAAGTTGAAAAAAAGGTCGGGCCTAAGACTATCATCGCCACCAATACCTCCAGTATCCCCCTTGACGAGATCAGTAGCGCACTCAAGAATCCGGCACGCCTGGTGGGTTTACACTTCTTCAACCCGGTGGCCATGATGCAACTGGTGGAAATTGTCACCGCAGACCTTACCGACAAGGCCGTCGCCCAACGTACCGCCGCCTTTACCAAGCAGATCAAACGCCTGCCCCTGCCGGTAAAAAGCGGCCCCGGCTTTTTGGTCAATCGTATCCTCATGCCCTACCTCATGGAGGCGGTGGTGTTGGAAAGTGAAGGTGTCCCCGCCCCCGCCATCGACAAGGCAGCGGTGGATTTTGGCATGCCCATGGGACCCATCCATCTTGCCGATACCGTGGGCCTGGATATCTGCTTGCATGTGGCTGAAAATTTGTCTGCATCCCTGGGTGGAGACATCCCGAAAAAACTGCGCAAACTCGTCGAAGCCAAACAGTTAGGCCGTAAAACAGGACAGGGGTTTTACAAATACAACAAAGGCAAGCCTGAAAAACCTTCTGCTACCCAGGATTCCAAACTCCCCGCAGATCTGACCGATCGTCTTATGCTACGAATGCTCAACGAAGCGGTGGCCTGTCTGCGCGAATCCGTGGTCGACGGTGAGGACCTGATGGATGCGGGTATTATCTTTGGTACTGGCTTTGCCCCCTTCCATGGTGGACCTATGCACTACCTCCAACACACCGGCGTGGACATACTGCACAGCCGTCTGCAGGAACTGGCCAAGCGTCACGGTGATCGGTTCAAGCCGGACGCCGGCTGGTCATCCCTGAAGGAAATCGGCTAGGGCGTGGACGTCACTCGCCGCTCACTGTTATTCCGAGACGACCTACATAGGGCTCGGGCTCGACAAATTGCGCCGCCACCAACCCCCGATTCTGATGACGCCACCGAAGAGGATGTTATCGCCCCCAAACTCGCGCAAACACTGGATGGCCTGTTTCGGGAGCGTCTGCGGCGCTCACCCCAAGCCCCCGCCTATCACCACTATCGCGCCAATGACAAAGCCTGGCACACGGCCAGTTGGGCCGACGTGGCCACCGACGTGGCACAGTGGCAAGCCGGGCTGCAACGTGAAAATCTAAAAAAGGGTGACCGCGTCGCCATCTTACTACCCAATAGCCGGGAATGGGTCACCATCGATCAGGCGGTATTGGGGCTGGGGCTGGTGGTGGTGCCGCTATATTTTAATGACCGCGCCGACAGCATTGCCTACATCCTCTCTGACGCCGGGGCCACAGTCCTGTTCGTGCATACAGAAACACAATTACAAGCTCTGGAAGAAGAATCAGAATCTCTACAGGGCTTGAAACGCATCATCTGCATACAGTCATCTGCCAAGGCCTCTTTCGACCTGCCGGTGACCTATCTCGACGATTGGCTACCGGCAGAGACCATCATCCATGAGCCCAGCCACGGCAGTAACGACCTGGCAAGCATTGTCTACACCTCAGGTACCACTGGCCGACCCAAGGGCGTCATGCTCAGTCACTGGAATATGCTGTCCAATGCCTACAGTGGTCTGCATAGCATCATGATCTACCCAACGGACCATTTTCTGTCGTTTCTGCCGCTATCCCATATGCTGGAACGAACCGTGGGTTACTACCTGCCTATGATGTCTGGTGCCAGTGTCTCCTTTTGTCGTGCCATCCCCTTATTGGCTGAAGATCTGATAGAAAAACGCCCTACCGGCATGATCTCGGTACCACGGATCTTCGAGCGCATCTACACCAAGATCAACAGCCAACTCAAAGAGCGTCTATTCATTGCCCGCTGGCTATTTCAGCTTACGGTCTACGTGGGCTGGAAACGTTTTCTTTACCACCAGGGCCGTAGCGGTAAATCGCTGCTTTTTGTGTTATGGCCCTTGCTTGACTTGCTGGTGGCACAAAAATTACGGGCAAAATTAGGTGGCCGGTTACGATGTATTATCTGTGGTGGGGCACCCCTTGCCTTTCCCGTGGCGCGGATGTTTATCGCCATGGGCCTCCCTATTCAACAGGGTTATGGTCTCACTGAAGCCAGTCCGGTTATTAGTGTTAACACCTTCACCAACAACGACCCTGCCAGTGTGGGCCCTGCACTCAAAGACGTGGAAATCAAAATTGGAGAAGACAAAGAACTCTTGGTCCGTGGACCCAGTGTCATGCTGGGCTACTGGAACAATCACTCCGCCACCTTCAACACCATTGACCGGGACGGATGGCTCTACACCGGCGACCAGGCACGCATCGAAGAAGAGCGTATTTACATTATTGGGCGTCTAAAAGAAATTCTGGTCCTGGCCAATGGGGAAAAACTCCCCCCTGCGGATCTGGAGATGGCGATTTCCGAAGACCCCATGTTCGACCAGGTCATGGTCGTGGGCGATAACCGCCCCTATCTGTGTGCGCTGGTAGTCGTCAACCCAGAACGCTGGGCCAGCCTTGCAAAAAGAAACCACCTCGACCCTCTGGACCCAGATAGCCTGAACAATGAAACCCTCAAAAAAATACTGCTCGAGCACATTGCGCTGCAATTGGAAGACTTTCCCGGCTATGCCAACATCTATCACGTCACTCCCCTACTGGAACCCTGGACGGTGGAAAATGAATTGCTAACACCCACCCTAAAACCCAAACGCAAAAAAGTCCTGCAACACTACGAAGCGGCACTCGAAGACATGTATGCAGGACACGAGCTCGACCCTGACGATTAATGGCACACCAACCACCTTGACGCACCCCACCAAAAACCACATCATTCCCAAGACCGGAACAACCCAAAGCAATGTCCCTTTTCAGAACACCTAAGCGGGTGTAGTTCAATGGTAGAACGGGAGCTTCCCAAGCTCTTAATGTGGGTTCGATTCCCATCACCCGCTCCAAACACTCGGTACACCCCCCCCTTTGTCGTAATATTAGAGTTTCAGAATGTATTGATCTTATCCAGAACTAGGGCTATTCTGGCCCCTTGCTAAGCTAAAAAGGAGATGGAGATTATGCCTATCGACACGACCTTTGCTGTAAGTATTGCTGCCATGGTGGCTATGCTCTATGCCCTGTGGCAAGTCATCAGCCTGCGCGGCCAAGTCCCTGGTGGAGTAGTGGGCCGCACCTGGAATGTATTGACCGGTTTGGTAGTCTTGTTTGCAGTAGGCTACGTCGCCATGCCCTTTTTGGGGAAACTCTCCCCAGAGATTCTACGACTTGCGGTAGCCGGGATATTTTTGTTTGGTGCCGTCTATGTCGTCGTCACGATTCGGCTCATCCATCGCGTCATACAAGTCCTGGCAGAATAAACAACCATGGATTCGTCTCTGGTTTTCTCCAAGACAAGCAAAGGTGAACACGAGATTGCGTCACGAGAGTATCACCTGAACCAACACCATCGCATCGCCCTAATCCTGGTAGATGGGCATTCCGACGTAGCTCGCCTCCACCACAAGGCGGGAGGCCTTGCCGAACTGGAGTCATTGCTCGAGTCTCTGGCAGTAGATGGATTTATCTCAACAGATTCACCCACATGGCAGCCCACGCTAGGAACACATAACAGAGATAAGCTGTTTTCCCTCAAGGCAGAGTTGATCGATACCGCCGTTATGATTCTGGGGGGTGATGCAGGCCGGGTGACCAGGAAGCTCCGGGATGCCGTAAACGACAAAGATGGGCTTGTTTACGCGGTGCAACAGTGTAAAAAATTGGTCAGCCTGACTATAGACGAAGAAAAGGCCAGCGAGTTTCAGAAAAAATGTGATGCCCTTCTCAATCGGGCCTGATGGGCTTGTTCACACCGGGGCAAGTTTGCGCTACCTCCGCCAAACCTACTAATGAGTTCATTGGTTACCCAACACCCGCTGATAAAGGATGTCGGCTAACTTTCCTTTTCCTTAGTAACACTTGATCGTCCCCCTATACGCCGTGACCTGTTCGGTCGATTCAGGTAGGTTCGGACTCTATTCAATTTGTTACACACCCACTGGACCGATGATAGCGACCGCCCCCTTCGCCAAGCGCCTATTACAATGGTACGGCGACCATGGCCGTAAGGATTTGCCCTGGCAAGGCACACAGAACCCCTACAAAATTTGGGTCTCGGAGATCATGCTACAGCAAACCCAGGTGGCCACTGTTAGCCCCTACTATGAACGATTTATCCTTGCCTTTCCTGACGTCCGGGATTTGGCGGCTGCACCTGTAGATGACGTGCTACACCTCTGGACGGGCCTGGGTTATTACGCCCGTGGCCGCAACCTGCATGCTGCCGCCAAACTAATCGTTAACGAACATCAGGGACAATACCCCGCCACTCTGGAAGGCTGGTGCGCCCTCCCCGGAGTGGGACGATCTACGGCGGGGGCCATCCTGGCCATTGCCCACGGTCAACGGCAACCCATACTCGATGGAAACGTAAAACGGGTCTTGGCCCGCTACTTTGCCATCGACGGCTGGCCCGGTGACAAGGCCGTCGAATCCCGGCTATGGCAACATGCCGAGACCCTGACACCTCACCTTCGGGTACAAGACTATACCCAGGCTATCATGGACCTCGGGGCGATGGTGTGTCGGCGTCGCCAACCCCTCTGCAACCGGTGTCCACAACGGCTTCACTGCGCGGCACTTCTCGGTGATTCCGTTCACGCCTACCCATCGCCCAAACCACACAAGAAAAGGCCCATTCGTTCGGTAGCCATGTTGTTACTGTTTGATTCCAAGCAACAGGTGTTGCTCGCCCGCCGACCCCCTAGCGGCCTTTGGGGTGGGTTGTGGAGTCTGCCAGAATGCGATTTGGGAGAGGATATTGATCATTGGTGTCAGTCCCGCCTGGGGCTCAAAGTTGAAGTTAATCCACCCTGGCCGTCTTTCCGGCACAGTTTTTCCCATTTTCATCTTGATGTCACACCCATTCCTACCCATGTAAAGAATGCCAACGCCGTGATGGAGAAGCACGAAACGGTCTGGTATAACGTCAAGCGCCCGGATCGCCGCGGACTCCCGGCCCCGGTCAAACGAATACTCGAACAATTGAGGACCACCCCATGAGTCGCAAGGTACAATGCATCAAGCTCAACAAAGAAGCCGATGGCCTGGACAAGCCCACTTACCCCGGTGAGTTGGGGCAGCGCATCTTTAACGAAGTCAGCCAAGAGGCCTGGCAATTGTGGCTGGGTCATCAGACCATCTTGATGAACGAGAACCGACTCACCCCCATCAATCCCGAGCATCGTAAATTTTTAGAGACCGAAATGGAAAATTTTTTCTTTGGTGAAGGTTCGGCCACCCCGGACGGGTTTATCCCAACAGAAAAATAAGACTCACTTAGCGACCAACATAACCCATCTGTGGCTATAGGGAACTAATCTCCTCTATCAGATTGAATGGGTTGCAATACACCTTGCAAGATCTGAATATAGCGCCTGAATCTCTCCTCACCACTGGCCGACATCGTATAGTAAGTTTGTGGTCGGCCATGACCACTTTCCTTTCTCGCCAACACATAGTGACCCGCCACCAACTTCTTCATATGGGCATCCAGATTGCCATCGGTAATGGCCAGGGCCTTCTTGAGGTCACTAAAGGTGCTCTCTCCCCGCGCCATCAAGAAAGCGGCGATACGTGTCCGTACCGGCTGATGCAATACCGGATCTAAAACCACGGGTGACTTGCCCTGCATCGAAGGAAAAATTAGGGTCGAGTCCAGAACTGTAAATCGATTTCCAGGGCAGGCCCCTGCACACCCAAGTGGGCCTCTCGCTTGAGTCTTCGCAGGCGAAAATCGTAGGTACGGGATTGCCAGGGCCCCCCCTGGACACGAAACCGACCATCGGGCTTGCCATCGGCCAAAACGATATCAATAGACTTTTTGAGGGTGATGGACATGGGGTACTCAATGACAGATTCGATGACCTCGCCCCCCAAGCTGATACGGATGGGAATGGATGTCCCTGCCGGCAGGGTCACCGCCTGATACTTCGGGGCAAGGGTCTGTTGTTTAAACGCATCCAGTGACACCACGGGCAAATCGGGTACCCGGGTAGGTGCCGTCCAGGTGTACAAAGCCCAGGCCGACACCGCCACTAATAACAACCATAGCCCAGACTCGGCCGATCGACGCATGACACCTCGTCCTGAAGGGGTCACCAAAAAACCCAAAAGGGGCATACCCACGCCAAAGGCCGCCACCGCAGTCCAGCGCATACCCTGGTAAGGCACTTTAAACATCAGCATGCCGATGGCCAGCGTAATCAATAACGCACCTCCCCACTCCAGGGCCTGTTCCGAAAACAGGCCGTACACAAAAAGCCCCAAACCGATTAACACGATCCAGATGGTGTAGGACATATACCCCCCACCAAAAAAGACCATGGCAAAGTTCAAAAGGATGCCCATACCGAGCAGCAGCCACCACAACTTTAAGACCTGGCCCTGAACAAAGGACACCGTTTCATCTCGAGACCGCCGCAAGGCCCGTGTCCTTCGAAAATCCAGCCAACAAGCGGAAAAAATGACGCCGCCCAAAAGCAAGACCACCGCCACGGCCCGCTGCCAACGTTCTGGCAGGGTCTGGTGGTTGATCAGCATTTCGCCAATGACACACAACAGCGCCCCGGCCAGGCCCCAAATTACCAGGCTGTGACGCTCTATACGGATGCTGCGATGCCCACTCGCGAGCATGGATTGGATGGCTTCGATCTGACTATCGGCAGTAGTGGCCATGATGCGCTCCTTTACTCTGTAATGCAGAGTATTATAGCTCTGCATTACAGAGTGTCAACCCTTTAAAATACCCCCGCTTTGGTGAAATGAAACAGGGGTCTGGAATAACGGGATTTTTTACAAGCCTGGGGGACTTCTCTATAATGCGCGCTCCGCCGTCCGGGCCAGAAAGTGTGAAGACACCAGCGCAGACACGGCGCCTAAAGATGGTAACGAAAGATTATGGCCAGGTAGCTCAGTCGGTAGAGCAGGGGACTGAAAATCCCCGTGTCGGCAGTTCGATTCTGTCCCTGGCCACCATATTATCAAGGACTTAGCGTCCATTAGCTCCCTTCCGAAATTTCCTTGCGTAAATCTTGCGGAAGGACTGTTTTAAGAAACACTCAGCCTGCGCAAAACCACGATGCGAGAAGGGCAAAAGACAAGACTCTATTTTTGACCTGCTCGTTTCGACCTACGTTTGAAGCAAAATATCCTCTTGCCCAGAAATGTTGTCAGACATGATTTCTTTGTCTACCCGTATAGGTCCGGACAATGTGAATGGTGCTTTCCCCCTTTATGAACCCAAGCACCTGCGATACTGGATGTTTGGGTAGAATCGATACCATTAGGACCGAACAAAATTCAGCAACAGACCAATATCGTGGTTATCGGCAGCACGGAGGGCTGCGATATAGGCTTGTCGCGTCTTGCCAGGATCAACCAGATTGGCACGCCCCCACGAAAAACGCGGGCGGTCCATAGCCACTAATAGCAAGTCGGTCACTAACCGAGCATGTCGGCCATTACCATTCGGGAAGGGATGGATCGATACAAGGCGGTGATGAAACCGCGCCGCGATTTCATCCGGCTCATAGGTCTCGTTCTCAACCCAGTATCGACAATCATCGATAAGCTGTCGGAGGTCATTTGGGATGCGATAGGCATCAACTCCGATATTGCGCACCGAACGGCGAAACGTGCCAGCCCACCGCCAGACACGGCCAAACACCCGCTTATGAAGGTTGGTGAGAAACCGCTCATCCAGTACATCACGCTTGCGTGTAAACGCCCATTCTTCCACCTCAAGAATATTGGCTTGCTCCGCTTCATTGAGTTCGGCCCGAAGTGTGATGTAGGAGGGGATCAAATCTTCCCGCTCTTCTCCTGTCAGCGGTGTAGAGGCGTCATCCTGTTCCTCCAGGGGATCAGTCATGTACCTTCCTCCCAAAGTACGGAGCCAGACTTTTCTAACAGGCGCTGGATCATTTGCTTGAGCTGTACCTGTTCGTCGACTGTTTCAACACCCTGGGCTTCGAGGGACATACTATGGCTCGTCGATTCCAGACGCCGTTTGGCGAGGCGTTCGGCACGCTCGGTGACCAGTTTTTCAAGCGGTTTGCGCGGTACAAGGGTATAAACCAACCGGCAATCCAGAGCATGGGCCGCCCTTTCCAAGCTGTTGAGTGTTATTGTGCCCTTAACCTCCGCTTGCTCAATGGCAACAACGCGCGATTGAACAACACCCAGCCGCTTTGCCAGCTGGCTGCTTGTCATGCCCAGTGCCTCACGAATCGCCTTGATCCAGCCACGTGGTGGGCACGTGAGCAGCTCCGCGTTATTTTGTAGTACAAGCAGCCGTTTATCGAGCTGTCGGCGGGCAGAAGCACGATCTTTCGGGCGCATGGCAATCACCTTTAGATGGGACTAAACACCACTAATTATCACGTAAAAGTGATTATATATCAATATTCTTATCATACAAGAGTGATAATAATCTATTTATATCATAAATATATGATATTTCTTGGCAATGTCCTAACTTGGCTTAGAAACGAGTCCGAGAACACATTCAGTCCAGATTTTCACGGATGGACACTCCCCAAAAGCTTAAAAATAGTGGATCCCCAACTTATGGGTGTCCCCAAATTCCCCGGACGACATAACAGTTATTGGAATAGATCTAACCAAGAGATCTACCTGATTAAATCATCTAAGCCGGAATCCAGGATAAGCGAATGCGCTGGATATTTTCTCGCAGTCTTTTTCCGTTACGCCTTCTCTGCGGGCGACTTCATACCATCTGTTTGTGATGGTTTTTTCCATCTCGTTGACAATGTTTTTGGCCATGTCCGGTTCAAGGAGAAAGCGTGCGCTTTGCGATAGCAGGTTTTCAGCGTGCGCATAGCGGCCCATGTCACCGCATTCAAGTGCCAGGTCTCGACGTTCGATACTAATCGGCGTAGATGGCGTTAGATCATAGGCAGGTGAAAGCTTCCATTCCGTGTCCATGGCAATAACGGCGTGGTTGCGAGGATGATCGTCAATATTGGAGATTAGCGCGTTAAAGCACATGCGCCGGAATAGCTCGGAAGCATCGGTGCGCGGCTGCGAAGAGATGCGCCGTAACTCCTCGACAAGCAAAACATAAGACCATCTCCCCCTGTCCTGATAGTCATCATCTGCACGCAGCAATGTTAGGGCGCTGAGCATCCGACCTCTGCGATAGCCTGTTCTCGTCTGTACCCGGTCGAAACGTTTAACAAGCAGCGCATCATGTTTGCCAATCGTAACAACTTTGCTATCAGAGGTCTGTAGGCCGCACGCACGGGCCAGCATTAACATCGCATGCTCTACACGCGCATCGTTCCACTTATCCTCCGGGTGGCGAAATTTTACGATCCATAGACCGTTGTGATCCTCGACGACTGCCTTTGGCCGGGCACCGCCCATTGACGTGGCACCATCAATCAAATTCTGAACCTGCTCGGCGTCAGCGCCACCGGGAAGTTCTTCATCGGCAATAATTAAATCTGCAAGGGCTTGCAGACGTTCCAGCTCTATTGTCTGGTTGAATTCCTGGCGAGGAGCAGGAGGCTCTTTATTGAGGCCGAACCCCAGCGCGCCTGCGCGGTCGTCTTGTGAATGTAGAAGATAGTCGATCTCACCAAGCTGTGTTTTTCCGGCGTACTTTTCTATGACCCTACGACCCCAGTAATCGGGACTGGCATCGCGTAGTGAGCCGAAAACGCCTTTCAGTATATTTGTCTCATAGGTTTTGCTGCTGAGCTTGAGTTCAAGCGGGTCTATTGCGACTGCGTTTTCACGTGCAAGATATGTGCGGCCATAAATAAATTTACCGGTAGGAATACCCTGTCGATTGGTTGTTAGCTCAAATTTTCCGGCAGTGACAAACTTCGTTTCACCCGGCAGGGTGATATAGACGTAGCATTCACTCGCGGAGCTTTTAGAAATCATTATCAAGCTCCCCTCTCGGGCGGGCACGGGTACGCTCTTTTGACAAAGAAAGTGACAGGCCTTCCTCATCCAGCGCAGGATCGGCAAGTTCGTTCATCGGTTCGAGCAGGTCATACACCCAGAGCAGAGCGGTATAGACCGCAATGCCGGTTGAAATCTTGCCTTTTTCCGCATCCGTCACTGCACGTGGGCCTGTCCCGATTTTTTCGCCGACCTCTTCAATCGTCAGGTTCCGGCGTAGCCTTGCCGTGCGCAGGTTTGTGCCGAGGCGTTGAATTGCCTGTTCGACCTGGTAGGGTGGTGCCTTTATTAGAGTGTTTTTTGCTGTCATCTTCCCTTGGGAGCCTCTTATCTAGGTTAATCAGCTCTTAAGAGCTTATCAATAATTTATAGAATCAACAAGCATAATATGCTCTTAAGGGCATATTTATCCCCCCAAAATGATGTTTCAAGGAACAGTATCCTTGTCCTGAGCATCACAATGTCTACCGTTGCCTTAAATCCGCTGTGAAAAGCCTGGTTCTACGTAGGCCTTGCAATCTCCTGCCTGTGACATTTATACGTGGCTACGATAGCGCGGTTCTCGTTGCTTCATATCTGGGTATAGGGACACCCAGGATATCCAATTTATGGGTGTCCACAAATTGTCAAATTGTTTATGATAAAATTCAGGAAATTAAACGAAAATATCGGACAACGAGCAGAAACAAATACTGTGGATACGGCCGCAAGAGAACAAGTTAGAACAACCGGGAATTTAATAGCCGGGCAACCCAGAATACTGAAATCCCCGTGTCGGCAGTTCGATTCTGTCCCTGGCCACCATATTATCAAGGACTTAGCGTCCTTCTACTTCCTTCCGAGTTTTCCTTGCGTGAGTTTTGCGTAGGGGTTGTTTAAGGATCAATCGTATCTGATAGCCCCATTGATTTTTAATAGGCGAAGCCACACTCGCCCTTCTTCGACAAAAGGAGGCAGGATAGGGTTGCACTGCTAATCCTCTCCCGCCAAAGGAGCTTTAATATGTCAAGCCTCAGCTTAGCTTTCATCTTTATACTTGGACTATTTGCCGGTAGTTTTGCACTCGCAGATGAGCATAAATCTTGTAGCCTCATCAATCACGAATGCCGCCAGACATGCACACAAACTACGCAAACTTTTAATCAAAACAAGGGACAGCGTGCCGCAGAGATTGCTGCGGAGAATCAACGATACCAGAATGACATGCAAGGCTGTAGAAATACAGGTGACCAAGGCCGCCAAAACTTCACTCAACAGTACAAAACCCAACTGGCCTTATGCACAACGGCTGCCTGCCGGGCCAAGACGCTCAATATCTACAACATTAATTATAACGGGACGACCATATCCGAAATGAATTGCGTGGCCATCTCGAATGCTGTACATACTCAGCGACTCAACGCAATTGAGACGAAGTATCCAGATGTTGATTACAGCCAATCCAACTACCAGCACGACCAAACCTGTCGGCAGGATTGCCAAGAGAACTACACCCAGTGCCGCAAGGAACGCAAACAGGGGTCTGACTCTGGAGGGACGGGCAGCAGTGCCGGCTACCAAACCAAACCGTGTCCGCCGGGGAGTCAAGCCAATCCCCTGGGAGTATGCGTCACCCTGCTGGCACCACGTGGCAATTCTGCGGGCACCGTTAGGAGTGAAGGTTGCCCCCCGGGTGCAGTCCATGGGCCAACAGATGAATGTGTACCAAAGATACGTGTGGTCGGTGTCTTTCATGAGGGCGGCCAATGGTATATCAACTGCCCCTCAGGGACACGACCCAGCCCTATCGACGGTGGCTGCGTGATTGATCTGAGCAAGGCCGGTAATGGGGGCCTTCCTGGCGTGCGCCCGTGTCCTGCGGGCACAACACCCGGACCCGACGATGCCTGTGTCCCCATCGTGCGAATGCTCGAGAACCCCGCGCAACCCAGCGCCCGCCTTCAACCTGGGTCAATGCCCACTGTGAACGAAAGTTTGGCACCGAGCATCATGCGCGTGGACGATCCCTTAAAGGCCATCGAAAAAACGATTGAACTGCTACAAAGTGAGATAGTGACACAACCGCAGTAAAACGAGAGTGTGTGGTGGTATGCCTACCGTGAATTATCTTGACAGTCTCTGGATTCGGATCAGGTGCACGATATTCGTGTGGCGATGGAGGTAATACAGGAATGGATCGCCGATCACCCGGCAAAGAACACAAAGGACGCACCGCTATTCCGCTCACAACGCAGCGAGCAGGGAATTAGTGTCGCCGCTCTAAATCATATGGTCAAACATTGGTGCGCAAAGGCGGGCCTGAAAGGAAACTACGGCTCCCCTGCCGCAGCAGATCAATTATGTGACCCATTGATTATTGATTTCTCCTTCGTCACGGCTTCTCTGGAAACAATCCCGGCATCCAGCGTGATGCCAGCGTGGCCGGGAAGATGAGGCGCAAAGGCGCACGCGTGCTCTTTGAGACCAGCACGCCGCTCTTGATCAGCGCCGCCACTACCCGCCGGGCTTGGCGGTCACTTGTCCCCAGGATACCAGCGGTATCGCCGCGAGGGAGTTCACCCCGGTACAGGATTGCCTCCAGGATACTCCCAGCCTTGGGCGGCAATTTATCGGCGCGAATTTCTTCCTCTGCCCATAGAAGAATGCGATCACGCAACCGATCCGGCTGCACTAATTCCTCCATAAATTTCACCTGATCTAAACACGTTTCGAGAAAGAAACGTGTAAAGGATGCCAGTTCTTCTTCACTCAGATTGCCTCTCCCATCGAGATCGTTACGTCGTGGTAGATCACATTGGGCAAGATGGCCTTTGTATGACTGCGCGTTCCGGGCAAGACCACGTGCAATTGACCAAACGCCGCCGGTATCAAGCGCCTCAAGCAACATCGCGTAGGACATTAGCCGTGCGACACGGCCATTGCCGTCCAGGAACGGGTGAACCCAAAGCAGGCGGTGATGGGCGGCGGCGGCGGCAATAATTGTTTCCGCTTTACCGAGGCCGCTGTAAACGCGCTCAAACTGACCTAGAAATCGTGGCACAGCACCAGGGCTTATTGGCACATGCTGGCCAACCTTAACATCACGCTGACGCAATTCTCCGGGAACAACTTTCATGCGCTCGCCCGTATCGGGATTTTCTATCCAAAGCATTTCATCGGGTAGTAGTTCTCCAAATCGCTTATGAATTTCACAAATTCCCTCCAGGCTTGCGGTCCTGCCACGAAGTCCATCTTCCTCAATCCAGCGCTGGACGGCAATATGGGCCTTGGCTTCGAGCTGAAGGTTGCGTTTCTCGGTGTTGGTGCTGTAATCGTTCCTAAGCGCACGCTCAATATCAATCGGATGGGTATCGTGGCCCTCGATCAAGTTGCTGTAGTAACAGTTCATCGCCCGAACCAGATCGGCCAAGGCCGTTAGCACCCCCTCCGGAAGGCTCCGGCGAAATCCTGCTGAATGCGCTGCCAATTCGACCGCAAGGTCGGCCAGATCCCCACGATGGCGCGAGCTTTCCGAGATCAGCAGGGGCTCCATTATGGACACCTGCTCGCCCCTATCGAGGGCCGCTAATATGTCCGGTTCTAAATCACTCATAATATGATTAATATCATAGTCTTGGGGCCATGTTAAGCTATATTATGCCATTTAAATGGCCGGTTTATAGTCCGCTTCCAAAAATAGCGTTGCCCGGGGCTGTTTCGGGCTTCTTTCCTTCCCGACAAATATCAGACGATCATTAGCTTATGGTGTCATGCGGATATTAGCTTTTACTGCTGTTTGCCCTCATGTCTGACGACACCCGTCGTGCAAATCGGGCAACTATCACCTTGCGTGAGTTTTGTGGGAAGTCTCTAGACTTTTATCGTTTCCCGCACAAGCTCTATCTTCTTTAAATGCTGTTCAATCGCTTCAATTGTATGGATTGATAGCGGTAGATTCTTTCGTTCACTTGACCATACGGATAAAAATTTCTCTACCGTCTCCATACCCGAATCCAGGACGAGCTTTTCAGGTAATCTCGCCTTCGCGGCAAAGCGTGTTAACGTATCAATTGATAGATCGGTCATGCTCTTTGATTTTAAGAAATTAAGCGCCATATTTTTATCGTCGATATAGTCAATTGTGGAGACAAAGTCATAGCCCGGTGAAAGGGCTGCATGCCGCCTATCAGGGTATATCAGGCTCCAGTTTTTGAGGTGCATGTCCGCGTTGCCAATAAGCGTGTTAAAAACCAAGCGGCGAATGAATTCTGCAACACCCTTCGCACCGGTTTCCGCCCATAACACTTCGGCTATATTACGATAGCTTGCGCGATCATATTTCTTGTCCGGATAGACACCGAATACTTGCGCGAAGTCTTCAATATGGATTGATTCACCGCCATCCGTTCGATCAAAACGTTTTACAGCCAGCGCAGAACCTTCTAGCCACCCCATGCCATCCGGTAGCCCGGCTATAGATTTCAGATCAACGAGCCGGACTTCCGGCACGTCGATACCGATCATACGTGCCAGGGTCATCATGGCGTATTCGTTTTCCGGCACGCCTTCAAACTTCACGGAAGGAAGCTTTATGATCCAGGAACCACCAACGCCCTGCGCAGGAATTGTGAGGCCCCCTGCTGCCTCCATCATGGCGGAGAATTTGAGTTGAACACCTGCAAGCGAAAATCGGAACGCTGTTTCCGGACCATCATGGCCCTGTTCACCGCCACCGTCATTGCCCCCAGGCGGCCATGCCCCATTCTCATCAGGCTCAATGGTAATACCACCAGGCAAATCGCGCCCAAGCACCCAGAAAAGGAAGAATTCACGTTTGCCATTCACGCCTGCGCGTCCTGCCAAATAGTCACGCATAGCACCTTCTGGAAGAAGATTTGAGAAAAATGGTGGCACACGTGTTTGTGTGGGACGAATATCTGTAATCAACGCCCCCATCTGATCTTTGAACGACAGGCTCAGGGTCGGCCGCTCAGGGTCATCAATATAGTCTTGCGAGAAAGCGAAAAGTACCCTCTCCCCAGGGAACAGCGTCAGCGTACCCCTCTTTTCGCCGTACAACATGACTTTGAGGACGGTGATATCAGGCATCATCATCCTCTTCATTCAGTTGATATAATGGTCGCTGCGCTTCGTAGCCCCCGTTTGTTTCGGCAGTTTGCTTTACCAGACTATTCACGGCGGGAACGAACTGGCGCGGGACGAGCATGACTTCAAGGTCGAGCGTGCGTGCAATCTCGACCAGATTGGACGTGCGCAAATCGACTGCCCCACTCTCGATCTTGGAAAGACGGCTTTGGGGCACACCGATTGCTCTGCCAAAGGCTCGCTGGCTTAGCCCTTTTTTCTCACGTGCGGACTTTAGGGCATCTGTAAGGGGTTGAATTGAGTGTTTCATGCAGTGATACCCAAATAATTATCAATATAGCCAATTGATAACTTATTGCATATCACAATAGCTGTCAAGAAAATGATATGTCCTTCTTCACAGGGTACCCGCCGCATCAGCTCTGGCACCTGTGCCTAAGCGTCGCCCTTCAGATATTTATTGAGTTTGTCTATGGACATCTCACCGAGCATGTCATGAAGAATTTTTTTGTCGCTGGCACCACGCATTTCCAGCTTTAGAAACGGGCCTGCCTCCAAAAACACAGTCATGGCAGTACGCCCTCTTTGTGCTTCTATGATGCCGGTATGATCGCCGACACGAAAACTTTCCGCATTGGGGTTGCCTCGTTGTGCCATGGCGGCCATCTGGCTGAACGCTCCGAGTCCGGCACCTGCAGTGGTAATAGAGACCTTCACAGTGGTGCTGCCCTTTTTATAATCCCGTTCTACTGCCACCATGCCCAGCACGGCAGTCGATTTAACGGGCTTACCTTTAAAACCTGCAAGTTCATCCTTTAGATATGTCAGCAAACGTTGAGTATGAAGCTTGTCGATGTCCTTTTTTGCCCATTCCACTTCCTTGCTCGCCTTAACGTAGTTCCCCTTTTCAACATACTCCATAGCTTTGTCGAAAGCCTTTTTAATATCATCGACTGTCTTTTCACCTGCGATCGATCGGGCCTGCATTGAAAATACCAGAACAACAAATACCAGAAAGTAATTAAATTTCTTCATGCTAAATTCCTCCATGTATCCAATTTATATCGTACTTGGTCGTCAAAATATCGGTGCACAAAATTTCATTTCCAAGCATGTATTTCGCACTCCTTTGTGATTGCCGTACGGGATGATACTAGAAAATGGGCCACGGGAAACGGGCCTAAGAAACGGACCCGTCACCCACCCGAATCAGCACATGCCCCTATTTGGCACAGAAACCATGAACTTGCGCCCAGTTGTCTGTGTTGGCCGACCAAAGTGAGCTAAGACCTTCTTTTTGTTCCATTTTTCATTGACGGCACGCAATGTAAGTCCATACTTAGGCTAAGGTAGTCAACAGGGTAGTTGAGCATGTGCCAAATTGAGCCCAAAAATGGTCCGCGGTGCCGGTGTGGACGGCACGTAGGGCTTGGTTTTGACGATCCCAAAAGCCACCAAAGACCGGTCTCACCGGCTTAGCAGTTTCACCCCCTCCACCCATGGCCCATCCTCCTACTATGAGCTCAGTCGCAACCGTCCGTGGACCTGCGGATATGTCCTTTATTTTAGGGGATCTCGACCTGAGCCTTGAAGACGCGGCAGAAATTGCCAATGCATGGAAGCACCGGATCAAGACGCTCGGCTACCAATCCACCCAGAATCTATACGATGAAAGGGATAACCTCCTGGTAGCGGCAAATACAGTCATTACAGCAGACAAGACCTTTGAACTATTACGATCAAATGCCCTTGCTACACTGGACAATACCTCGGTCCTTTGCGATCAGGTTCGTAATGCTGCACTAGTACACCAGCTCACCGCAATTTATTCGGCAGTGCTGTCATTTGAACAACCCGATTTTGCACCACTCATCTTTCTGATCAAACGATGTATTAGTGAATTACCTTCGGAAAACAAATTATTCGAATGGCTGGTGGATCTACGTAATTGTATTACCACTGAGGATGAGGCCCTAAGGAAGTTGAGCATCTCAAGCTTACGTGCAGCCTATCTGGCGACTTGCCTTGGTAGACGCACCGGGTTGACGTCAGAGGGTTTACAGGACGTCTTTGCTACTGCCCTGTTCGCCGATTTGGGAATGTTGTTTGTTCATCCGGATGCACTTGAAAAAGAAATCCTGGCACAAGATGACTTCAGAAAAGTGCGCATGCACCCGATAATCAGTCAACGCATCCTGGCAGAATCCAGCAGTTTCTCTCCCTATATCATGTCCGGTGTACTTCATCACCATCGCAACCTGGATGGTACCGGTTATCCTGAAGATGAGGAGGAACCCAATGACTATGCACGAATTGCCAACATCGTCAGCACCTATACAGCGATGCGCTGGCGCAGCCTGCCAACTCAACAAATACTACGCGCCCTGATTCTAGGCAGCCGTTCTTTGGAGTCGACCGGTGGGCCATCGGCGAAATGTGACCCTACCTACGTCGATGCACTTAATGTTATGCATATGGAAGATGAAATATTTGAAAAAGAAAAACAGCAAATGGCCAAGAATGCGAACACGATCCAGGGCTATCAATTTGAAATATTCGAGGATCGTGACAGCCTCGCTGCCTATCTCTCCAGAATAATCGAAATATCCAGCATCCTGAATACAGCATATGACCATCTGTCTAAATTTTTTCACACTGGCCGCCAAAATGACCCTGAACTCGAGGAATTCATGAAGGCCTTCGACCACCTAACGACGCTACCACGAGCATTAAGAATTTCCGAAAACACCAACTTTGATATCTACCTATCTAATGCCAACACCTTGGGTGAAATCGAGCATGATGCCTTGAGTGTTTACAGGGAGATGATGCATGCACGTACCGCGATTAACCGCCCCCTGGATACATTGCGTGACCGATATGTGGATGCCTCATTCCGGCGAGTGCGCAGTGGTTATTCGGCTGCTATTCACGAACTAAAAGATGCAAAAAACTTTATCAAAAAGGATGTCGATATTGAAGGGGCGTAGAGCTTGGCATCTCCGATTGACCTGCTTATTTCTGAATCCAATCAACTCGAAAAGCATTAAAAAATGCGACACGTGTCAAATTGAACACCCAGGCTAACACTACATGAACATCACCTACTTCGCCTATGGATCTAATATGCATCTTGGTCGCCTCACCCAGCGGGTGGGTGAGATTAAAAGTCATGGGCTGGCACAACTCAAGGGCCACCGCCTGGAGTTTCATAAGCGTGGCAAAGATGGCTCTGCCAAGTGCGATGCCTTTTACACCGGCAACAAAAAGGATGGCATCTTTGGTGTACTCATAGAACTCGACCCCAGCCAAAAGATGCGTCTCGATTATTTTGAAGGCCTGGGCAATGGATACAATGAATGTGTTATAGACGCGAAGACTGCCACCGGCACCATCGAGGCCATCACCTATACCGCACAACGACAATACATCGACCCCGACCTTAGGCCATTTGAGTGGTATACGTTACTGGTTATTGAAGGTGCCAAACAACATGGCCTGCCACCCCACTACATCGCCCTGATCGAAAATATACCTCATATAGATGATCCAGACCCTGAACGGGACCAAGAAAACTACTCAATTCTAAAATATTAGCCGAACTAAAGCCCGACAAATACGTCATACATGAAACGCCCTCCACCAACGTCAACCCAATGGTGAGAGCCGCGCTAGCGATATAGACCACAATAAAACCCCACACACTAAATGAGGATAAATCATGAATAAACCCTTAACTTTGACTGCCACATTAGGCCTGATATTGACCACAGGCTGGGCACTTGCAGGAGAAGACCACCCAGGATCCAAAGGGCCACGTATGATGGGAAACATGATGCAACAAATGGATGTCGACAAAAATGGCAGTATCACCCGAAAAGAATTCGATGACTTTGGAAAGAAACGCAGACAAGAACACTTTACCCACCTCGACAGCAACAAGGACGGTAGCGTAAGCATGGAAGAATTTTCCAAGGCCCACAGCGATCGCGCCAACAAACATTTTAGCCGCATGGACCGGGATGGTAACGGTGTCATTGATAAGACAGAAATGACACCACCGAATCTCGGTCAACAAGATCATTCTGGACACAATCCGAACGCCAATGGGAGCTCAGAGAAACATTAAGCCCTTGGCTAACGGAATCTTATTACCGTGACCCGCCACCTCCGCGAATATCTGCACAAAGATAAACGCTAGAGCAATACACGACTATATGGACCTCGGGCCCATAGTGGGTGGCTACACACGGAAGGGTTACAGGGTGCAGAACCAAACAAGGGCGATTGTCAGATAATCTCTGGCTCACACAATCGCCCTTCTCTGCAAATCCTTTGCGGTACTACCACCTATCTACCCAGGGCCTGAGCATAGGCTGATTCTGATATGGCGTTCCAGGCATCGTTGCTGGCACGAAATTTATTATAGGCCTCATAGACCTTTTTAAAATCGGCATTTTTGCTTGCCTCTTCATCCAGGGCCTCGGTTGCCAACTTGCGCAGGGCATCCAGGACCTCTTGGGGGAAACGATAGACCTCAACGTTGTATTGATTCTTTAGTGTATCCAGGGCGGTCAGATTCTTGGCCTCAAACTCGGAAAACATGGAAAGACTCGCACTACGTGCCGCAGTTTTAACGATAAGCTTGAGGTCATCGGGTAGGCTCTGCCAGGCCTTGTCATTGATGATCAGTTCCAGAGCCGTACCCGGCTCGTGCCAACCGGGGTAATAGTAAAATTTAGCGGCCCGATACAGACCCAGACGCAAATCATGAAAAGGACCCACCCACTCGGTAGCATCAATGGTGCCTCGCTCCAGGGCGGTATAGATTTCACCACCGGCCAATAGCACCGGTGTACCACCGGCCTTGGCCAAAACCTTGCCACCCAGCCCCGGGATACGCATCTTGAGACCTTGCAGGTCCTTAATAGACTGAATTTTTTTATTAAACCACCCCCCCATCTGCACACCTGTATTGCCCATGGGGAAAGGGACCAGATTGTAGGGCTTGTAGATTTCTCTCCACAGCTCGAGCCCACCGCCACCATAGAACCAGGCATTCATACCCTGGGCATTCATACCAAAGGGTACTGCGGTAAAAAACTGGGCCGCCGGGATCTTGCCGGCCCAGTAATAGGCCGCACCGTGTCCCATTTCCACCGTACCCTGGGATACTGCGTCAAAGGCCTGCAGGGGTGGGACCAATTGTCCACCGGCATAGACTTTGATGTTGAGCCGGCCGCCGGACATGATCTTGACCTCTTCGGCAAAGCGTTCCACCCCTTCCTGGAAGATGGGAAAATTGGGCGGCCAGGTTGTCACCATACGCCAGTTAAAGATCTTTGCTGCCTCGGCGGCGGTGGTCTTCTCCTGTGATGCGTTTTGCTTATCATCAGGGCCACAGGCCGTTAAACCAACGATGGACAGGACTGCAATCAACCATAGAATTTTACTTGTTTTCATGTTCCTACCCTTCAGAGTTACTCGGAGAATCCCATTCAAAATATTGTGCTCACCAGTGACGGTATTGTTACCCCCCTACTGGGCGACGCATTTTACCCCTATTTACAAGGGAGAAGGAGCTAAAAATTCGAGTTTGGGTTGGTTTCCGAAAAGTGAGTTTAATCTCATTTATCTCTTTCTTCTTGCATCTTCATTCCAACATCACCCTGACCACAGCATTCCAAGCCAGGGCCAGGTTTCTGCGGTTGTAACCGCCACCGCCCATGGCCAACAGGCGTCCGTCACAAAACTCATCGGCAATCTTGCACAACTGTCTTGTGGCGTGCGCGTGGGCCTTGGGACTGAAACACATATGGGTGATGGGATCGTCTTTAATGCTGTCGGCACCGGCCTGTAGCAAGATGATCTCGGGTTTGGCGGTGCGCACGAATTCTTCGAGCTGTGGCCATACCTGATGAAAGGCCTCGTCATCGCTACCGGGCGCCATGGGAATATTGAGCTTGGTGCCTGCCGCCTTACCCTTGCCGGTCTCATGGGCAAAACCGGTGCCAGGATAGAGGTATTGCCCGTCTTCGTGGATATCGGCAAAGATCAAATCCGGGTCCTCTTCAAAGGCGTAAAACACGCCATCACCGTGATGGGCATCAATATCCACATAGGCCACGCGCTGGACACCAAACTCTGCCCGTAGGGTTTCGATCAACACACCGGCATCGTTGAAGACACAAAAGCCTGCGGCGCTGTCTCGTCGCGCATGGTGCAGACCGGCAATAGGCACAAAGATACGGGGGGTCTTGCCGGACATGATGACATTAAGGGCGTCCAGGTCAGAGCCCACCACGAACGACGTGGCTTCAAATACGCCCTTAAAGGCCGGGGTATCACCACAATCCAGATGGCCTTCGCCGTTAACAGACTGTTTTATAACCCGGTCAATATATTCTGCGGTATGAAATCTCGCGATCTGTGATTGTTGGGCACTGACTGGGGTGCCAATACGGACCTTCTTATCCAGACCCTCTTTGACAGTTTGTTCCCAAAAGGCGTGGATGCGGTCCGACCCAAACGGATGGCTGTGGCCAAACCCATAATGGCCCAAGTCATCACCGAAGTAGATGCCGACCGCCATGGGAATCGACTTAGCACACAGCCTGCGGCTATTTCACACAACGCCAGGAGCGAACTTTGACGTTCTTATCGGCACCGTCGACGTTCATATACCAGCGCGAACCTACCGTAAGTTTGATCTTTTCACGGTCAGGTTTCTTTTTCCAATAGGCCGGTAACTCAGTCTTATCCTTACAATTTTTTTCGGCGTAGACACTGCAGTGGGCAAAGTCGATAACCGCAACTCGATGCACCTTGCGTGCACCCGGAGCATTATGACAACCCGGCTTATCGTCATTACGCATGAACATCTGGCGCTTCAATCCGTCGTGCTTATCCACTTTATAGAACCTGATTTCAGCTTGGACGACGGCGCCCATAGTCATCAGCAGGCAAGCCAATATACCTATCACCGTGCTACGTCCCGATACTCTTTTAAAATTCATCAGCTTTTACCTAATGTAATACAAAACCCCATATTGAGTGAACAATCAGTCACATTTTTTCACAGCACTTGGCAAAGACACCAAAATAACATGGGCAATGCACCCGGCCTATTGGAACACCGTTCGGTAGCTACAATAGGTGGCCACAAAGTAAATTGGAAAAAATAGAATCAAACCCAGAAAAAATGGCAGCGCTGCTACAATGAATAATGCTGTACTGATAGAAAAAAATACAAGCAGCAGGGGCAACCAATTTTTCAGCGCGGCCTTAAAACTCGTAATCAATGCCGCAAACGGGTCCATACCGCGTAACATCACCAGGGCTGGAGAATAGAATGTCGCCATGACACCCACCATCCACAAACTCAGAATCACAAAGGTGCCAATAAAAAATGGCACGGAACTGACCATCTGTAATAATAATTCTGGATCAATATTTTTTGGATCAAAGCCACTCTCGGAAAACACGTCGAAAAAGATTCCAACGAAGAAGAATGCCATGGCCATGGAGATCACCATCCACATACCCAGGGTGATGGCCCCCAATATGATCATGGGGGCGGTCTTGGTGTCATCAGTGAATGCCTTGAACAAACAGGACAGCTCCAGCTTGCGGCCTAGTTCCACCTCACGGGCCGCGAACATCATGCCACCTAGCAAGGCGGGGGATACCAGCGAGGTCACCACACCACCTATGAATGGCACACCCATAGCCAATACCAGGATCATGACCATATAGATCAGGGCCAAGGCAATCCACATCCCTGGATTACGAGAAAATAACACCCAGGCACAGACATACCAGCCCCATCCGTCATGGGCCTTAGCGGTATTGATCACAACCTTTCTATCCACAAGCAGGGCACGGCACGCCAAACGGCCTGGTTTTGAGGGCCTTTCTGGCTATTCAGGTTCCACCCCTCTACCATTTATGGATTACCCACAAGGGCACAAAGATACGCGGATCCATATCGTTGCGGCGACTTTCAAGGTTACCGTCACCGTCGCGATCAATCAGGTAATATGTGGGCATATTTTTACTGGTGACCTTGACCATGTAGAGTTGACCGCGGATTCGATATTCTTCAATCGTGCGGTTGTCCTCGGTCTTGATAGTCACCACCGGACCTTCCTCCTGTAACACAGACCCATCCGTATCATCCGCCTTGATAATCTTTGGGGCCGGAGGCGGCGGTGGAATATCAGGCATCTTTTCCAACTTCTGTTCAGCCTGGGCCATCGCAACAGGCACCATCAAGCTTATGGCAATCACTAAAAAATTAACTCGCATAACTATGCCTCTATTGTTATTGGGCCGGGACCAACGCCACCCAGCCTACAAATTGAGCTGAATCTCGGCCTCTTCCTCCGAGGGCTCAAAACCACGGTACTCATAATACCTGAAAATAGCATCCACTACGTCTTCGGGGCGCTCCAGTACCACGAACAAATCCAGGTCGGCTTTATCAATGACCCCCTCGGGGACCAATTTGTCTTGAAACCAGCCTATCAAACCCGCCCAAAACTCAGGATTCACCAAAATAATGGGGATACGGCGGCTCTTGCCGGTCTGCACCAGAGTCAATATCTCCGCCAGTTCATCCAGGGTACCGAAGCCGCCGGGGAGCACGACATAGGCCGAAGCATATTTAACAAAACTCACCTTACGGGCAAAAAAGTGCCTGAATACCAGACTGATATCCTGGTACCGGTTACCCACTTCCTCATGGGGCAGGACGATATTGAGCCCCACACTGGGAGATTTACCGTTGAAGGCACCCTTGTTGGCCGCCTCCATGATCCCCGGGCCACCACCGCTGACTACCGCAAAACCCGCATCGGACAGACGCTTGGCAATATCTTCGGCCAACTGATAATAGGGGTGCTCGGGTGAGGTCCGGGCAGACCCGAATATGCTGACCGACGGACTGATACAGGCCAGGCGCTCGAAACCTTCGACGAACTCAGCCATGATCTGGAAAATCTTCCATGACTCCCGTGACAAAACCCGGGATGGCATGGAAAAGGAACGGGGGGTGCTCGGCTTGCTACCTTCATCACTCATATGAAGTAGTATGGTCACAAATCACCCATAAGCCAAATCGAGACAGCCCAGACCATCACATGGGCCTTAACCTGGAAAGCAACACCCTATGCCGAAACAAAAACCCCTCATCCTGGTAGATGGCTCGTCCTACCTTTATCGCGCCTTTCATGCCATGCCCAATCTGATCAATTCACACGGTGAACCCACCGGGGCGATATACGGTGTCACCAATATGTTGCGCAAGCTGGTGAACGACTATGAGCCCGATGAGATGGTGGTCATATTTGACGCCAAGGGTAAGACCTTTCGTCATGATATGTATGCCCAGTACAAGGCCAATCGTCCTCCCATGCCCGATGACCTGCGCTGTCAGATTCAACCCATCCATGACATCGTCACCGCCATGGGTCTGCCCATGCTGATCATTGAGGGAGTAGAGGCCGACGATGTCATCGGCACCCTCGCCAGTGACTCCATCCCAAAAAAGGCGAATGTCCTGATCTCCACCGGCGACAAAGACCTGGCCCAACTGGTGACCCAGCACGTCCACCTCATCAATACCATGACCGACACCCTGAGCGACCCCGACGGTGTGATAGAAAAATTCGGTGTACCGGCCGAGGCCATCGTTGATTACCTTGCCCTTATCGGCGACAAGGCAGACAACATCCCCGGTGTGCCCAAGGTGGGGCCCAAGACCGCAGTCAAATGGCTGAATGAATATGGCTCTCTCGATGGAATTATAAAAAATGCCGACAAGATCGGTGGCAAGGTGGGGGAGAACCTGCGCGATCACCTGGATCAACTGTCCTTGTCCCGGGAACTGGCAACCATCAAACGCGACGTCAAACTGGATAAATCAGAACTCGATTTTAAACGCAGGCCACCGGATTGGGATCGTCTGCGGGAACTGTTTGCCCACCTGGAATTTAAAAGCTGGCTGGCTGCCCTGGGTGGGAAATCAGGGGGTTCACAAGACGGGGCGGTCCCCAGCCAAGTGGCTGCCGACTATGAAACGGTGTTGGACGAAAAATCCTTAGACACCTGGTTAGAGCGACTCAACAAGGCCGAGCTGTTTGCCTTCGACACCGAGACCACTGACCTCAACACCATGAATGCGCAATTGGTGGGGCTCTCGTTTAGCGACCAAGCCGGGACCGCCGCTTATGTCCCCCTGGCCCATGACTACCCCGGTGCACCACAGCAACTGGATCGGGACGCGGTACTGAAAAAGATCAAACCCATTCTAGAAGATCCCAAGCAACACAAGGTCGGACAAAACCTAAAATACGATATGTCGGTGCTGGCCAATTACGGTATCACCCTGAACGGTATCCGATACGACACCATGCTGGAATCCTATGTGCTCGACAGCACCGCCTCACGCCATGATATGGACAGCCTGGCCTTAAAGTATTTGGGGCATAAAACGATTAAATACGACGAAGTCACCGGTAAGGGTAAAAACAGGATCAACTTTAGCGAGGTCCCCCTGGAACAGGCTGGCCCCTATGCCGCTGAAGATGCCGACATCACCCTGCGCCTGCACCAAACCCTGTGGCCACGGCTGAGCGACACCCCAACACTGAGCAAACTATTTAATGATATCGAGATACCCCTGGTACCGGTGTTGTCACGAATAGAACGCAACGGGGTCAAGATCGACACCGCCATGCTGCGCAAGCAAAGTGGGGAGCTGGCCAAGCGCATGCAGGAGATTGAGCTTGAGGCCTATGAGCACGCCGGCCAACCCTTCAACATGGGCTCGCCCAAACAGATCCAGGAGATTCTCTTCGACAAATTAGAACTCCCAGTGCTACAAAAAACCCCCAAGGGTGCCCCCTCCACCGCCGAAGGGGTACTGCAGGAACTGGCCCTGGACTATCCCCTGCCCCAGCTGATCCTGGAGCACCGAAGCATGGCCAAGCTCAAGTCCACCTATACCGACAAACTACCCGAAATGGTCAATGCCCGCACCGGGCGGGTGCATACTTCTTATCACCAGGCGGTGGCGGCCACCGGACGGCTGTCTTCGTCCGATCCCAATTTACAGAACATCCCGGTACGCACCGAAGAGGGTCGACGTATACGCCAGGCCTTTGTACCGGAAGAAGGATTTAAGATCCTGGCCGCAGATTATTCCCAGATCGAGCTGCGCATCATGGCCCACCTCTCCGCCGATGACAGCCTGCTAAAGGCCTTTGCCGAGGGACTGGATGTACACCGGGCCACCGCCGCCGAGGTGTTCGGCTGCGAACCCGAGGCGGTGAGCAACGACCAAAGACGCACCGCCAAGGCCATCAATTTTGGGCTCATCTACGGCATGTCGGCCTTCGGTCTGGCCAAACAGCTCAAGATCGACCGCTCCAGCGCCCAGGAATATGTCAAACTCTACTTCGATCGCTACCCTGGGGTACAACAGTTTATGGACCGCATGCGCGACACCGCCCGCGACCAGGGCTATGTAGAGACCGTATTCGGACGACGGCTCTACGTCCCGGAAATCAAGGCCAGCAACCAGGCCCGCCGCCAATACGCAGAACGCACCGCCATCAACGCCCCCATGCAGGGCACGGCAGCAGATTTGATCAAACTGGCCATGTTGGCGGTAGACCGCTGGATTAGCGATAGCGGCGCCAAGGTCAGGATGATCATGCAAGTGCACGATGAACTGGTGTTTGAGGTGGCCCAAGAGACCCTGGACAGCGCCACTGCTATGATACACCAGCACATGACCGGCGTGGCAGAGCTTGCCGTGCCCCTGGAGGTGGATATCGCAACCGGAAAGAATTGGAATGAGGCCCATCCCTAGGATACCCACAAGCGATACCCTATCACTCGCCAAGCAAGTAGGTTCAGCCACCACTAGAACAGGGAATGGCTTAGACAATCAAGAAAGAAGCAAAGTAAACCTAGTCGCCCCTCTTTAACTTTATCAGCCGCCCGGCGATCATGGATTAGTCGCTGGACTGTTGCCCAAGAGCTAGGGGCCGATTTAGTTAACTGACCCTCTGAACATCTCAAGAACTTGCGCCCATGACCGGAAACGCCGACAACGACGAAAAGAGTATTGAAACAGCTACGGTAATGTTTATGGACAGTTTTGCAGGTGCAGCGTCACGCTGGATCATGCGCTACTACCTCATCATCATCGTAGTCACCGCTGTGGTTACGGCGGCGTCTTTTCAGTTGGCGGCTGACCTAAAACTAAACGCCGATATCTTTGCGCTCATGCCTGACGGTGTCGCCAGTGTCGACAATCTCAACCAGGTTATGAAGAAAACAGGTAGTTTCAGCAACGCCATGGTAGTGGTGGAATCCCCAGACCCCGCCGCCGCTATTCGGTTTCTGCGTAAACTTCGCAAACAAGCACTCAAACACCCCTGGGTCAGATCAGCGGAATATACCGAAGACACATCGGTCTTCCAACGCCACAAGTTGCTCTACATGGAGACCGCAGATCTGCGTGAGATCCAACGCCGTATTAACGTGCGTGTCGACTACGAAAAACGTCACCCCAACATTACCTTCAGAAATGTTGAGATAAAAATCAGTACTCGCAAACCCTACGGTCCCAAAAGTACAGACAAGACAAAACTGGAGATCTCGGCTCCGATAATGCCAACCACAAAACCAATGTCCAAGACCCAGCGGGAGTCGGGGCGCAACGGGCGCAAGGACAACCCCACAATTGGCCCACCACCGTTGGAATTCGACGATATTGAAGCCAAGTATCAAAGAAAACAGGGTCATCGTGATAAAACTCGCTCTTCCGAACGGGTATTCCAAAGTGATGATGGCCTGATTTCCATCCTCTTGGTTTGGCCGCGGGGAGAGACTAATGATATTGGGTTTTCCCGCCACTTCATCAACGATCTAAGCACGCTTGTGGAAACCGTTGACCCCAGCAAATACCACCCACGCATGCAGGTCGACATTGGCGGTCTAATGCAGGGTCGTGTGATGGGGTTTGATGCCGTAATGAATGATTTGAGGAGCAGTGCGCTTTGGTCAATCAGCGCCATCTTGTTGCTACTGACCTTTTACTACCGCCGCCTGTTTTCCATTCTCTATATCGGTCTTCCCCTGATCATGGGTATTCTATGGACCTTTGGCATCACCCAACTGATCTTGGGCGGCCTTAATCTCATTACCGTTTTTTTGGTGGTGGTGTTGTTTGGTCTGGGTGTCGATTTCGGCATACACAATCTCACCCGCTATGATGAAGTCCGCCGCTGCGGTGGCTCCCTTGAGGAGGCCCTAACCATTGTGTTCCGCCGCACCGGCATGGCGTCCTTTATGGCCGCCATCACCACGATTGCCGGTTTTTATGCCTTATTGGTCACCGATTTTCGAGCGTTCTTTGAGTTTGGATTTATCGCCGGCACCGGGGTGGCTCTCATCTTCCTATCCATGTATCTGGTGTTTCCGGCGCTCATGTTACTGGCTGAGCGTATTGGTCTGTACCGTGTCAGCGTGCCTCAGATAGACGTGTGCAACGTCACCCGCGAAGGCTTTCCGAAACCACGGGCGGTCCTTTTTGTCACGCTGGCGGTACTAGTAGTCTCACTATTCTATGGCAACAAGATTCATTACGAAGATGACTTTAATAAATTAAACACGAAAATCCCTCGGTATGAAGCAGTCAAACAAAAGATCAACAAGGTTTTTCCATTAGTAGGCACAGCAGCGGTCATTTTTGTGCCCACTCTCGAGGAAGTGGCCGCCTTGGTGAAGCATCTGAATTACAAAATAGCCACAGATGATGAGTCGCCGACCATCAAGGAGGTGAAATCCATCTACACTATCGTGCCCAGCAAGCAGGAACAAGACGAACGTCTCGCCATCATCCGCAGCATCAAACTCAATACTGAAGAGATTACCGACTACATTAACGATGAACAACGAACCAAGCTCACAGATATTCTAGACTATCTCGATATAGACCGCCTCAGTGCCCGCGATTTACCCCCCGCTCTGCGCCGACTCTATACCGGTTTGCCCGGATCGGGCGGCTATCTCATCTATATCTACGACAGTGTCTCATTGTCTGATTTGACCCAGGCTAAAGCCTACTCCGACGACATTCGGGAACTGACAGTCAATGGTAAGACCTACTATCCCGCCACCGAAGCACTGATCTTTGTCGATATGCGGGACCTTATGCGTAATGATGCTGCCATCGCAGTGTTTGCGGTAAGCCTTGTTATCATCTTGGTGTTGTTGGTCAACTTCCGCAGCCTGCGTAAAGTGTTTATCGTGGTGTTCCCGGTGGTTACCGGCATGATCATGATGGCAGGCATCATGGGGATATTTGATATCCGTCTGTCCATTTTCAACATGGTGGTACTGCCCACTATCGTTGGCATCGGTGTGGACAATGGCATTCATATATTCCATCGCTACGAGGAAGAGGGGGCTCGCAGCCTGCGGCATGTCATTCGCACCACCGGCTGGGCGGTTGCGATTACGACACTGACTACCTTGTTTGGATTTGCCGGCATGCTGTCGGCCGCCAACCCAGGACTTCAATCACTTGGCATTCTGGCCTGCATTGGACTGAGCACCTGTTTGGTCAGTTCCCTGATCCTGTTACCCGTATTGTTGCAATGGATGGAAAACCGAGGCATTGGGCCGAAATATGAGCTTGGTCAAACAACATCCTTTGCTACTTCCCAGCGACCCACCAAGACACAAATGGATTAGGAAATCTTGGCTTTATTTGCTACCCCAAGAAGCTTACTCGTCCGAAGGCAACAAGGAATCGCCATGGGAAAGAAAACTGAGAAAAGACCCGATTCTTTTATTCTGCTTGCTCTGCGCTATTTCCAGACGGATATTCATGGACTATTTACAGCTGGAGTGGAATTTATGGACACGTGGGAATTGTGTCAGCGCCGTGGGTTTGGAATCGGGTAATACGGGACGGTAGCACATTAAGTACCAAGTACAGGAAGAGAAACGCCAGGAGCAGATGAGCTTAGCAGGACCATATAACAGTATTTTCGTCATACCACCCGCTCTGCGAGTGGCATTTGATTAGGGGCTCATATTGGAATCATTGGTAACGACATTTTCCGAACATATAATTATCGCAAGTTTTATCGGCGCATCTCTGGGCGGAACAAGCATCACGCTTTTTCTAGCGATCCTCGCCGGACAAGGCCAGGTCCCCCTGCTCGAACTCGCAGTAGGAGCGGCATGTGGAAACCTTTCATCTGATATAGTCTGGTTTGTAATCGGAAAATCAGATCGCATGATGAAATGGACATCAAAGGGTAGGCTTCGACGAAGTTACAAGCGTGTAGAGCGTTTGGCGGAGGTTTACAATCGACGGGATCTCGCAATATTTATATTCGTAAAGTTTCTCTACGGATTGCGCGTTATCGCGATCATCTTTTTTGGAAGAATAGGGTATTCAACGAAACGATTTCTCGTGTTTGATGCGACGGCTGTTATCATAATAACAGCAACCATAGTTAGCGTCGGCTGGGCTGCGGGGAAAGGTGCGAGTATATTCCTTAATGTCTTTGGAGGTATCCAACTTGCGCTAACTGCAACCTTGGCCGGCTGGCTTCTATTTGTGGGCACAAGAAAAATCGTTCGACATTATTATTTGCCTGAGAGATAAGTTAATAACGGTTACTCTAACCCTTCGGTTTGAATATTGGGCGGTGTCTTTTAACCCTGTGGATTGTAGAAATATTAACAGCTACTTATTATTTTTAGATCACGGTGATAACGCCGAAAGGGTTCTCCAGAAATACTTCCTATAGGTTCTTTTGAAAACCTTGTTGGCACCAATATTTCTCCTCGGGAAATGATGATCCGGGATGTCTCGATTTAAAAATTGGCAGAGCTTTCCCCAACCTTCCCCACCGCAGATATCGATCTGCAACAGATCTTCAGGACGGTTCTTGAAATAAGCGAGCACCGCTTTCTCATGCTTAACATATGACTTGGTGAAGGTTTCGCGGTTGAACGATGCTGAACCGTACAGATCCTCATGGAGCTTCAAAACCCTACGAATGAGCGGACTCTTCCCCAAGGAAACCTTCTCTGCATATTCACCTGGCCACACATGATGATGCTCACACGACGTAAGCCAACTATTTACATCGCGCTGGGTGAGAATAAATTTTGAATTTGGAAAATGCTTGTCCAATTCGCGGAAGAAACGCGCAACCGGAGAATCAGTGCAAGCATCATAACGATTAAGGCGGCCCGCATTTAATACCAGCTCTCCATTTTGGTATTTCAATACATTGAATGGATAATGAATTGTATGATAGCCCATTATTTTAAGTGCGTGGGTGAGGCTGGTGGTTCCCGTCTTAGACAGACCTATTCCAAATATTTTCTGAGCCATATTTTTATTAAAATTTAACTTGATATTCACAATATATAAGCAGCCGATATCGGCATCCTCTGCTCGTTATCCTTAATTTAGTCGCACACTATCCTCAAAACCCGAAGCCAACAAGACCGAAGAACTGCGTTTGGCACAACAGGCTCTCAATAATACCACAGGCGAATACAACAACGATAATTTGATCCAAGTGCCGCCGGGTCATCTTGTTCTAACGCTCGATTATCCAACCTGCGTTCATAGCGCTCGAGTTTCACCCATCACGACCTGAGCGAACAGCCGCAAATGCGGCTCCACAGCGTTATGCGAAGCGTTAGGAAGTGATTATTAATTTGAGGATGGCCTAGATCCCGTTGCAGAAAGGCTGTACGAGAAAACAGTATTGCAAGGAACCAAACGCTGTACGGCCCAGAACGGGTCTGTTGCAGGAAGTCCAGGCACCACCGCAAGCTGGCTTGTTCGATTGTCCTTAAGGAAACCGACCATTTAGCTCATATTGCTGCGCTTGGCGGAGGCGGCATAGAGTAAGGTACGACCCCAAGGATGGAATCGGTAGAGTCGGGAACAGCAAGTGAGTTGCCGAGGGCATCTGTTGGGCTAAGGGCAAAAATTGGCCGGAAATGGATGTAGAATTCAAGCTTGGGCGGCGGAATTCTACAAGATTTTACGATGATCAGGGTGAAAAGCGAGATAATCGGCTGTTCAATAACAGTGGACTTTAGGGGAAATGGGTTTTATTCTGCCCATAGTGCCAATCGCTGATTGGCATGATGTCATTGGGGGTCAAGCTTGGTGATGAATCGATAACAACCTCGTTTAGCATTATATCTACGGCCGAAGTGACCGTTCGGATAGGGGTGACACCGGCTTTCGTCGACATAGGACCAGATACCCGTAATATAGATACGAGCCTGATCGAAGCAAAAAGAGCAGACAATATAAAAGCCATCATGTCCGTCAGCCTGTATGGACAACCGGCTTGAAGGTCAAGAATAACGGTGTGAGCGGTTACAACAACATTATGCAAGTTCCTATGGCAAATTTATTGGGGGGCATCGTTGCGTTGGGTGTTCTATTTATTGGTGGTGGCCTTAGAGGCTTCACGCGAGCGGAGTAGTTCGGTTGGCGTTTGATAAACAGGCGGATGCCTTGGCCGCAGATCCAAGTCAACAATATTTCTCGGCTGGACTGATCGAACCGTCTTTTTTATTAGTCGGTAACTATATTGTCGTGTGGTGGTTGGCCCCCCATATTGATAACGGCATCGTTTCTTTAATATTGACCAGTGCCTTTCTTGCCGTAATCTTGTACACAGTTATTATTAGTCCGGTCTATATTCATAAGCACGACCTTCAAAGTCGAGGTTTGGGCCCCCCCAGCACCTTCTTTATCCGTACCGACAATCTGATGGAAGGCGCCAAGATTTTTGCAGGCAATGTGTTCATACTATCAATTTTAATCTTACTAGCAGCGTGGTGGAAGCGGCCAGATGTTTTTTTAAGCCTGGATTGGGGCGCATTATCCTTAAAGTTTCTCATCTATTTCTTTAGTTCGCTTTTACAGAACCTAATTTTTATCAGCTATGCTTTTAACATTGTATATTACTCGCTGCCATTAACAGCTCGAATTCCTCACCGGGTACAAACCGTGGTGGTGATCGCCTCCCTATTCAGCCTCTTCCACCTACCAAACTGGCCTATGATGATTTTAACAATGATCATAGGAACTGTGTTTACCTGGCACTACTATATACACCGAAACCTATTTTTGATGGTTTGCAGTCAAGCAATTATCGGCACTTTGCTACACCGCGTGCTTGAAATAAACATGCGCATTGGTCCGTTTTATTGGGACACCGACACTTACGTTATACGCAAAATCGTCCCGGGGATGGCAGAATTAATCGGTAAGTCATTTTAAATAGCACCCAAACAAGGGGACACCGATGCTTTAATGCTTTAGTGGAAAAACGAGATTGATTCTGTTATTTTATTCAGTGCCAAGACAAAGACGACTACACTTACCGAGGGGATATTATATCGCCCGCGACCGGGGCTATGTGGAGACCGTATTCGGGCGGCGTCTCTATGTCCCGGAGATCAAGGCCAGCAACCAAGCCCGGCTTCGCCGGGCTTGCTATTTCACCACCTCAATCAACTTGATATCCTGCCTGAGCATCTCATTGACGAGCTTGGAAACTTCCACACCTTTTGATTTAGCCCGTTCTTGCAAATAACTCAGCACTTCTTCATCCAGATAAACCGGCAGGTTTAATCTAGCATTCTCACGGAAGAACTTCCCGCGCTCACCTTTAGAAAAGTCATATTCCTGTTTCATGCGTTTGCCTCATATTGCCGTTGTTCATGTTGGGTGGCTGGTCGTGCGGAAATCATCCGCACATTGGCCGCGTTGGCGCTGATCTCCAGACTAAGTATGGATCACCAATAATAATTTGCTGTTCTCCGCCTGTCCTATTGTGATCCAGCGTTCCTCAAACTCGCTGCTTTCCTCGTCTGGGATAGAAATCATTAAGGGATCACGAAATACCGTTGCCGCCAGATCAAAACTGACCCCATGTTTGCGCTGGTTACTGGTGGCCTTGGTTGCATCCCATTCAAAGTGATAATCAAAAGCGGTTGTCATTTTACGCTATCCAGTCGCCGAGAATCGGTTGGCATCGTGCTTGAGGATCAGGCTTTCCAGTACCGCCTTGGCGACCCTCTTCTCTTCCGGTGCGAATCGGGTCAAGGCTTCAAATTTGAAGCAGCAGGTCATCATCCGGCCCGTGAATCTGGGGACAGTATACCCATTTACCTCGCCTATAACTAAAGGGGTTGCTCATGGGTTCGCCCAAACAAATCCAGGAGATTCTGTTTGATAAACTGGAACTCCCGGTGCTACAAAAAACCCCCAAGGGTGCCCCTGGAGGTGGATATTGCAACCGGCAACAACTGGAATCAGGCCCATCCCTGAAATTAGCACCCCGTGAGGTCAGAGCCGCAGCTCTGACCCTGACAACCCTAGCTAAACAAAAGACAAGACCTAACCCTATTTTTTCCCCGATGAAAATACGACAACTATTCCAGCTACGAACAATAAGTTAGCAGCTTTTTCTGGAAATCTAGTTCGTCCTATCATCATTTTTGGTATCGGAAGTTTTGGTATCGTCAGCATCCGCATCTTTCTTCATGGCGTCAGTGCATTTTTTGCGATTTTTATCACAATTAATACCGTTGCTTTGAGCGCCGGCCGGAAAATACCAACCTACACCATCAACGACGGTATACGCGCCATTGCCTTCTGTAGTAACAATTTCTACTGGGTGTTTCGTAGCTAAAACACCCATCGCTGAAAGACTTAACATCACGAACAAATAGCATTTGGCTCGCATCATTTTATTTCTCCTTAATTTCAATTTATGAGCTTTGCTCGATATCAACCGCTACTCGGTTATACTGCACCGGTTGACGCTCAGCTTAGCATGGCCCACATGAACAAGGACTGAACGGATTTGAACTTGTCCAATATGTTGAAACTCTTGACACACTCTATTCACTTACCGGTTCTCAAAGACAGCGGTCTGCTCTCACCAATGACGCTACCCTTACTGTCCACCGCCAATACTCTCATGTAGACGGTGCCGGTTTTCAGGTAATCACCCACCACATCACTGAGCTGTGCGCTTTGCTTGCTGCCATCGACTACCATACCGGACACCGGTGCCTGATCGCCCGGTGGCGAAGCAAAGAATTCAATATGATAGGTCTTGGCACCTTTGATACGCTGCCATTCAAAACGGGTATCCAGCGCCAAGGTGGCGCCCGTAACAGGGGATATCACTGTCATACTTTTAGGTGGTCCTGCCGGCTGCTCAGTGGGGGTAATGTAATAACGCAACTCCGGCATCTCTTTGCCTATAAAGGGCTTGCTGATACGCAGGCGCACAATATACAAACCAGGCATGCGGGTAGGTAGTGCCGGGCTCAGGATATCCGTCTGATCGGGACCACTTAGGTAGTCCCGCACCAAGCGCAAGGTACGGAAGACCGGTCGGCCAGCGGTACTCGTAGGCAGCGCAACTTCCCAGCGCGCCTCAAGTAAACCACGGCCAGCATACGTGACTTCCGCCAGCGCCTTTATCGTTGCACCCTTGTCGGCTACCTCTTGCACCGAGCCGTCTTCAAATTGCAGCCCAACACGACCCAGCGAAAATGAGGCTGCAGCACCGGAGGTGATTTTGAATACCTTGATGCCCTCAACTGTGGTCACACCATCGCTAAAAATACGTGTGTAGAATATCTCATCCACACCCGCCGCCTGAGCCGCAAAAATTACGCTGGTGGGTATCGGCACTCTCTCGGAAATACTCAGGGTATTACCACTGAATCTTCCTGTAACACCCCTCGACACACCACCTAGAGGCAAACCACCAGGTGTGGTAAACGTACCGCCGGGTGACACCACCGTGCACCCCACCTCCTTATCACACGTCGGTCCCGAAGTGCTTGTATTCAAAACCCAGCGCACACTTGCCCGCTGGGCACGTTGGCCGGAGATGGGTATGGTTCTACCGGAACGACCATCCTTACCACCACCATTGTCAATCACAAGATCACCGCCCGAGCCGCCGCCCGAGCTACCACCGTTGCTGCCCGAGACACCCCCCGAAGACACAAATCGGATATTGACCGTAGCCGACTTGTTACCACCACCCTCAGAATCATTAAATATTCGAGTATATCGAACACCCGAATAACCACTGGCAACCGCAGATGCAACGGGTATGGTAACGGTCTCGGAGAATTTACACAGGCTACTGGATGGGCAGTTCACCTTTTTAGAGAAACTCTTGGTAATCACCTTAATGACCGCACCACCGGGTGAGCGTATGACCGCCTTCTTGGAACCAACGATGGCACCGGTAGCGTTGTTAACGACCCCCCATCTTATGGACACACTCTTGCTGCTGGCAGAATCCGATACACTGATGAATGATGGCGATACCACTACCCCGGTGACTGCGGCCCAAACACCTTGTACATGCAAGGCAAGCAGCGCAACGCTGAATGTACTTACAATCACTTTATTATTCATAATTTCTCCTTAGTTCCCCACCGGGAATCGATAGGGCCAGCTTAAGGTGGCACCGACAAAGACCTGATTCTGGTTCAAATCGGCGTCGTCGAAGACCTTGTCATTGAAGCTTTGGTGAGACACTTGCAACCAAAATGACAGGCCCGGCTTATTACTACGCGCCGGTATGGCCTGCCAATTCAGATTGGCGCTCAATATATTGTCCCGAGTACTTTCGGAATTATCCAACAAGCGGGTGTCGCTGATTTCATAATCCAGATTGAGGTCTAACCGACTCGGAATAAGCTCTATATCACCCGTCAGCCCAACGATCACCGTACTGCTGTCCGGCTCACCTGTTGTCGAAATCAGGTTGTATTGGGCTCGACTACTGAGGCTAAACCGGTCACTGATGGAGACGTCCGCCTCCAGCTCAAACAACTGGTTTTTGGTGTCCGGATTAAAATCGGAAAAGTCATCTAACCAACCAACCTTATAACGAACCAGACCATTCCAACGCGAATGATTAAAGCGGGCGAAAACGGATATGTCCTGGATACGATTGTCTATATCGAGACCACCGGGGTTAGGCTGATTGACGGTCTCCTCTTTGGTGCGCCGAAGCTCTACATTGTAGGTGGGCTGGCCATACCAGGGTTCTTTGTCCATATCGCCTGTGGACACCTTTGGTTTATAGCGAGTAGCAAGCTTGTACACATCTTTGCGCCGGGTGGGCAGGCTCTTGGTTCCATCCACATTGTCCTCTTCACTAGCCAAATAAAGACTGGTGGTGAGGCCCACCCATTGGGCCTTAGCAACAAAAGCCACCAACTCCCGGTCAACAGCAAGTGCAGCGTTGGCGGGACTCTCAAATTGATCACCCACTTTCAAATACTGCAATCCAAGAGATGTCTTCACCGGACTGCCGGCGATGCGATATTCGGTCTTCGGTCGATAACGCACCAGCAGATTAACGGCATCATCATTAGTGTCAGCCAACCCATTCGTTGCATTTTGCCGCGCACGAGCATACTCACCCGCAATATAGAGCCGTTTGTCCATCACCGTGCTGCGAGCCGCAACACTCCAAGCATTGGTGTCCGTCTTCAGTCCACCACTGATGGTGGCAAAATCATCGCTGTTGGCGGTTTTACCAGAAAGATAAGTGGTGGTTAGCGACAATTTCTCGGGCGTACCAATAAAAGGTTGAAAAGTAATGCCGCCGCCGAGGGTGCGATTCTCCGGATCACTAAACCCCAGCCCCTCGGACAGCCCAACGACACGGCCAGTACGCATGGCGAATACATCCGCCATAAGGCGCTTGTCCTTACTCTTAAACCGTGATGATATACCGCGACGACGAAAACGTTTGATTAACAAACCTTCCGGTTCCAGCCTGTGGTCACCTATATTAAAACCTAGGTTTTGGTAATTACCTTGAACCTGAAATTTACCGATATCAAATTCCCTTCGACCTGCAGGGGTCAACTCAGGCAGACTGTTGTATATGAAGTTGGCCTTGGCCTTCACCTGCCAATCCTTACCAGATACCCTGCCTTTGGTCTTGATAGCACCATCGGCCTGGGCTCGATGTTCTGGTAAATCGTTTTCATCGTAACCACGGTCACTTGCACGCTGCTTGATATTGAGGGTGGCCTTGCTGGAAAACATCATCTCCCGCACGGCATCGGACTGCCTCACCTCAAATGGCCAGCTACCCCGCTCCAGGGTCTTAGCGCCAACCTTCTCCAGCAGAGCTATCATATGCTGACCGTATTTGAGGGGCCTGCCCGGTTCCAGTATCAGTTGCCTGCCTTCGATACGCATCACCTGGGTCATATCGACCTTGTCCAACACCAACCGCAGTTGACCGATTTTGCTAGCATCGAAGTCATCCGGCAGAAAAATCCGTAACGGGTCTCGCGGCTGACGTACGGAATCGACTTCTGGCGCGAATTGCGCCTGCCATTGGCCGCTATCGCCATAGACCGCCGGAGCGGTGAGTAGCCCCGCAGATACCAATGCAACGCACACCGTTCGCAAGGAAAACCCTTGATTGGCAGAAAATATTTGTACAATCGTTTCACTAACCCGTTTCTTTTTCATTCCTCAGAGGCTCCCTAAAAAATCATAGGCAAAAGACGCTAACGCACTAAAATAATTTGAGCTCGTGCAGGCCAAACTAACGTTAGTTTCAAGCAGTTATAAATATAATTATATGCTGGCGTTATTATGTATTGCAGCCGTCCAACTGGATTTCTTTCACCGGCAACTATTTTACACGTACACACTGAACCGCAACTGAATAGAGTCTTCACGGAAATTGAATTATACAGCTTGTAGAAGCAGTTTACCTTTTTCGTCACCCTTAACCCTGCGCTGTTTATGTAATAGGTTTTTGGCACCAACACCCACTCGACTGCTGACCTTACATCAAATGCACTGCAACATAGTGGGAAATTATAATCGGTGGTGACATACAAACAATTTACAGCCTGCAATATCTTTAGCCTTACAGAAACTTCCATATTTCATAGAGCCTTTAACTCATTCACCATTAGGATGGCCTCGTAAGGAAGGCCCCGTACAATTTCACCGGAAGGGCACAAATGAGAATACAGAGGGGCAGAGGCTGATAGCAGCCCCTCTGCATCCCTTATAGATTTATTAACACCGCACCCCAGAGTTGGGATCATCGCACGGTCCACTGCCATCGGACTTGAATTCTGCTGCGTCCTTATTCAGTATTTTTGCCTTCTTTTTAGCTTCCTTTTTAGATCCCGCGCGAACTGTTTTGTCACCATTGGTGACAACCCAACCCACCATCGGCACCTCTTTTACGACCCACTCTGCCATCACCTGGGGGGCAACAAACACCATCACTAATGCAGCAAAAAGCACACTATGGATAATTTTTCGCATCATCAATTTCTCCTCGATATGACTATAGATATGGATAAATCCGGCATGGGCTCATCAACAAACAACGCCGGATCGGGGATCATCACAGAGCCCATCCGGGTCGGCCTTAACCCCCTTTGACTCCAATTTGTTGAATTTCTTGGCCGCCTTCTCCGCTTTCTTATAAGTTTTAAAATAAATTTTGTCCCCGGGATTCCGGCCATTCCTGATATAAGGCCCACCCGAATCGCTGCCCGCACTCCATATCGCCATCTGGATGACGGAAGTCTCTTTTGGTGCCGGCTGCGTCATTGCTTGTTGCCAATCAATTTGATTTACAGTCATACTCGACATCGCAGGTAAGGCGGCAAACATCAAGCCAGCCACCAAAAGTAGGGTCGTACAATTTGCTCGTTTCATTATCTGTCTCCTTATTCTCCACTGAAAATATCGGCAATCAATACGATAACGATCAGCCGCAGACCTTCCTTAGCGGTAACTGTGTCTCCTTAGCAACCATAATACGGCTGTGCGCATCATCATGCCCCAAACAAGCTGAACCGCAGCTGAACAATGGTTAGCCTGTTCTTCAACAAATGTGATATACATCACACTATCATTGATTCCTAAATGTCACCTTAAATATATGCCAAAATGCCCGTGAGTCCGACATTCAAGTTGCTGCTAGCGGTCCTGGCCACACTGTTTGGTCCACAGCCGGTTTCCGCCTCCATGGAGCCTGTGAGGCACCTGCCACAAAGCACCCATATACCTTTGCTACTGGCTGCCACGGAAACCCTGGGCGGCGAGGAGTTTACGGCCGAGAACGCAGCTTCGGTGGTACGAAAACGTTCTCGTGGACGGGTATTATCCGTGGAAACCGTTAAGCAGGAAGGACAGCTTTTTTACGAGGTCAAGGTGTTATTGAAAAGTGGCGAGATTCGCATCTACCATGTCGATACCACCACCGGGGGAATTCAGTAAGGTTTGCGGCTATGCGTGTTCTGATTGTCGAGGACGAAGAAAACCTGCTGTCACAGATACGCTCACGACTGGAAGAAGACGCTTACCAGACCGAAGGGTCCACCAATGGCAAGGATGGATTGTACCTCGCCTCTGAATATCCATTTGATGCGGCCATTATTGACCTGGGGTTACCACTACTCAATGGCATAGACCTGATCACAAAACTACGTGAACAAGGCAGCCGTATCCCGATCTTGATTCTCACTGCACGCGGCAATTGGCGAGATAAAGTCGAAGGCCTGGAGGCCGGTGCCGATGACTACCTGACCAAACCTTTCCACATGGAAGAACTTCAAGCACGCCTGCGTGCATTAGTCAGACGTGCCGCAGGCAGTGGCCAAAACCGCATACGCTTTGGCCCCTGTGACCTCGACCTCGCCTCCCAACAAGTGAGCATGGACGGTACACAAATCGAACTGACTGCATTCGAATATCGCCTGCTGGAGTATCTCATGCGCCGCCCTGGCAAAGTGGTGTCCAAAAGAGAGTTGGTCGACTACCTCTACACAGAAGATGACGAACGCGACAGCAATGTTGTGGAGGTCATGATCGGTCGCCTGCGGCGAAAGTTAGACCCTGAAAATGTCTTGCGGCCCCTCGAGACCCTTCGCGGTCGCGGCTACCGTTTTGCTCTGGGCGATAACGATTAGCATGGGGTCACTGGCTACCCGCATTGGGTTGAGCGCAACAATCGTACTGGGCATTTTCATCGTAGTAACAGGCATCAGCCTGGATCGAGCCTTCCATGAAAGCGCCCGGTCTGTAGAAAGCAGCCGCTTGCTCAGCCAGATATATCTACTGATGGCCGCAGCCAAGGTCAACCGCAAGGGACAATTATCCATGCCGGACAATCTTCAAGAAGCCCGGTTCAATCTACCGGATTCTGGGCTGTACGGTCGCATTATCGATGCAAACGGAAATACAGTCTGGCAGTCCAGCTCAAGCATGGGTATCACCTTGCCCGCCACATCAGCATTAGCCGCAGGCAAAAAAATATTTTCTGCTCGTCAAGATGCTGGCCATACCTATTTTAGTTCCGATTTTGGCGTGCGCTGGGCAGTAGACAAAAATAATTATCCTTTCACCTTTACGGTAATAGAAGACAGTACAGCGTACCAAGCACAGCTCAGCCATTATCGCCAGAGTCTATGGATGTGGCTAGGTATCATGGCAGTACTCCTACTCCTTGCCCAAGCCATCGTGCTGCGTTGGTGGTTGCGGCCACTGCGTAGAGTCGTTCGAGAACTGAACTTCATTGACGATGGTCGACAAGACATAATAGAAGGTGAGTACCCGACGGAATTAAAACAAATAACAGACCGCCTCAACGCCCTCATTCGCCACGAGCGTGCCCGCCAGACCCGATCCCGAAATGCCCTGGCCGACCTGGCCCACAGCCTCAAGACACCACTTGCGGTGCTACGTGGTTCAATTGGTGAGGGCAAGTTTAACGAAAAGAGTGTTCGTCTTATGGATGAACAAATAAACCAAATGGATCGCACCGTACGACACCAGCTACAAAGAGTAGAGACTGGTGAGGCAGCTATCGTCATGCATTCAATAGATGCTGCACTTTTGATCAGGAAACTGGTCTCGGTGCTGGAAAAAGTCTACCGGGACAAAAACATACACTGTGCAAAAAAAATGAGTCTCAATCTTAAAGTTCTGTGCGACGAACGAGACTTTATGGAGCTGGCCGGCAACCTATTGGACAACGCCTTCAAATACTGTCGCAGCAAGGTGGCCCTTTCTGCTGACAGGGAAAACGGCCATATCGCTATTGATATCGAGGATGATGGACCAGGTTTTGAAGTAGATGAAATCAAACATATTCTACAGCGGGGTGGACGGCTGGATCAGTCCAAGCCCGGCCAAGGCATTGGTTTAACGGTAGCCAAAGAAATTATTGATGCTTACCGAGGCCGATTGGAGCTAAAACGTTCCGTCCTGGGCGGTGCCCACATACGCGTTTTGATTCCAGAACACCTACGCTAATAACCCAATCATTGCAAAAAAAACCGTGCTTCATGATAGTTTCCACTCTGTATCGACTGTGCGAATTAACCCTGTCCTCTCTTTTCCTGGCTTGGCATGACAATGTCCTTGAGCTTTACATCCCCCATTTCCTGACGCAGATAGATGACGACTTTTCGTGCCTCATTCCCTCTTTGTGTAGTGGACTGGACATGGGCCATAGCGTGGATTATCAAGTATAATGAAGCAAGCGACTTGATCCCTTTTAATCTTTTTCATGTTCCACGGAGAAAAATGTGAAAACATTATTTTTAGCATTACTTCTGGCCTTTAGCTTTCCTGCCTTTGCTGGAGATGAAGTTTATTCTCAAGGCACAGGAAATTATCAAAAGGACAAGGACGGAAGCTCAAGAGAGATCGTTAGAGTTAAGGTTCGTATCGGTGGAGAAACTACAGATTTGGGAGGTGCTTTTAAAGGCGGCCCCCGTGAATCGGAACTTCACGAGGAAGGACAGAAAAAAATCGACGATGCAAATAACACAAACGATGGCAAGTAAGAACATCAATACAGGTTTTCTCACAGCAAAAGAGTCACTTACTTAATCTGATATGGTGCTTTCTGGTCCCTTCTACCCCAGGGAGAAGGTTAGGATGAGGGAAGTAGATACCTAGACCCCTTATCATCCTATCATCAACGCCTACAAGAAAAATTGTCCGATGAGAACTTTGTCAGCCGTGCCCCGACCGAAGTAGCAGACAAAGAAAGACGGCGAGCAACGGATTTGGGAAACGACCTGGCGAATCTAATCGCACAAAGAGACAAAGTTTCCAAGCTACAAAATGAATAAGGCACGATTGGTTTCGTTACGCTGGCCCCTGCTTCCGCAAAGGCAATTATAACGCGGTGATTTGATCCTACCTTCCCAAAAAACCTATGGATTCAATTAATTTATAGCTAATTCCAGCCTTGTGCAGTAAATCCGGTTTATTTGCTGCAGATAGCTTAGGGTTGATAGTGGCGAATGCCAGAATAGAATGTCTATCTTTAGGGTTCAAAATTACAACCAAGCGAACGTATAAGAGCCCGATAGTAGGGTCTTCAAACTGCCCGACCCCCACCACGCCATCGGCACCGTTTATTTTTGTTTGTGCTATACCGAGTAATTTTGCATTGAGATAGCCTTTTGACGCATCGGCAAACGCTTGATTAGACAAGAGGTGTGCAGCCGTCTTTATGCGCAAAACGGGATCACCCATGCCTATCTGAACTGGAACCAGACGGATATTTTCTATTATCTGTTTTTCTTTTGTGACAAAACTAATCTTTAATAAAGTCGTATCACTCGGGCCACCTACTTTTGGGTCATAGTAATTGAGAAACTTTTTGCTCACTGGGACCTGAATTCTAAAAGGCGCTGCTACAGACTTTCTGTATTTCTTGGCGAAAGCCGAATCAATATTTATGGTTTTCGATACAGTTAATCCCTTAACAGAAAATGGGGTAAACGAGACGCTCCCAACGCCAGTCGCCGCACTGACCACCGTCCCAACCATCAATCCAACTAAAAGTAGAGAAAATCGAACAATATTTGGCATTGCTATCTCCGTATCATTGATTGGCACAAATCCAGGATACCCATCAGCCCACCCCGGTCAATAGCCTAAACTGATCCCTTGATTTGTTTCCTGACACAGATACGTACGGATACGTGACGCATTTTTCGTGTCCCATTGCCTTTTTGCAGTCCTTTTGTCTGGCCCCATTTTTCTGTGCCAATTAATCGTAAATATCTTTTCGGTGCGCCACAATCCCGTGAGGTCGCGGGGCAATGATTTACCAAAACGGCGGGGATCTTCATCAGTGGCAATGCGCTTACGGAAATAACGTAATATTTCTTGCTGGGCCTGGCGGTCGAGCTTGCGAAGCTCCTTGGTAGCCGCATCGTCAAATTCAACGATCCAGATCAAGGTCTTGTTCTAGTTCGTCCAGCGTCCAGCACCTACCGGGGTTCTCTAGGCGATTGATTGCCAGGTATTTGTCTTCCAGCTCACCCAAGTGCTCAAGAAAGGCTTCTTTGGCATACAAAGGTCTGGTGCGTCCGGTTCTGGCCGTCAGGCGGGCCTCAATCCCTTCAGGTAGAGTCTAATAGCAAGCGCTCCAGCCTTCCTCAATATACGTGTATTAATAGCATAGCAGTATCACGCGCGCACAATGCGCGACACGGCCCGTGACCAGGGCTATGTGAAGACCGTATTCGGACGGCGGCTCTATGCCTCCGAAATCAAGTCCAGTAATCAGGCCCGCCCTAAAATTTACACAAAACTTGCGTTAATTTCAGGGTGATTGGTGCTTTTAACGAACAAAAGGATCGATTTTATCAAATCTTTCCCCTTTCACGGCACAATTACTGCTGTCGACCCGGAACTTAGGGGGCCAAATTGCGTCATACTGGGTAGACGGTATGGAATACCGTCTGAAGCCCGCTCCTCCTCCCTGAGCGGGTGGTGCCGGCAGGGCCGGTACCGAAGCACTTGCCCCGGATTTTTCCATCCCTCAATCCGGGGCATTTTTTTGCCTGTTTATCCTGTGGAATCAGGCCTCATCACCCTGTATCCCAAGCCAGCCAAGCCTCTAAGCGGTCGCTGACCTCCTCTACACCCTGACGCTTGGGGGCCGAAAATAGTTGGGCGCAGGCCCCAGGAAAATCCCTTTCCAGGGTCTTTTGCAGGCCCAGCAATGCCACCTGGGCCTGGGAACGACTGAGTTTATCGGCCTTGGTAAGCAATATGTGAACCGGCATCTGGACCTGACCACACCAGGCCAGCATGCGCTGATCAAATTCCTTCAGAGGGTGGCGACTGTCCACGATCAGCACCAGACCCTGCAGACTCTGACGGGACTGGAGATAGCGCTCCAGGGTCTGGTCCCAATGCCGGCGCATGGCATGGGAGACCTTGGCGTAACCATAGCCTGGCAGATCCACCAAGCGTCGCTCACCCTCATCCAGAACAAAAAAATTGATCTGCTGGGTGCGCCCTGGGGTCTTGCTGATGCGGGCCAGGGAGCGGCGTCCGGTGATGGCATTGAGGGCGCTGGATTTACCCACATTGGAACGCCCGGCGAAGGCCACCTCCCAACCCTCATCCTCTGGACATTGGGTCAGCTTGTGGGCTCCCAGAATAAAACGCGGATTTGCAGTTAACAAAGACATACCGCTACACTGTGACGGAATTACCCTCGCGGAACAAGGTGGCCCGTCATCGGGCTAAATTGACCTCCTAGAGGCAGATGTTATATAAGGTGTGCCCCGATCGATCCGCGATGAATGGGTTATCCAGACCCTGTACCCCGGTTATTGAACACACCCTCAATTGGGCCCCAATGGCGCTTAGCGAATAGGGTTAGGAGATTGTTTATGAAATGCTTAGTAAAATTGGCCCTGGCTGGACTTAGCCTGGGCATGAGTTTAACCGTAGCCCATGCCTACAATACGGGCGACATTGAAGCCGGGCGCGCCAGATCCGCCGCCTGTGCCGGTTGTCACGGCCCCGAGGGCAAAAGTATCAACCCCCAGTGGCCCAACCTCGCCGCCCAGGTCCCCGGCTATATCGCCAAGCAGCTTGCCGATTTTAAATCGGGCGTCCGGCCCAACCCTATCATGGCAGGACAAGCTGCAACCTTGAGCGAACAAGATATGGCCAACCTGGACGCATTCTATTCCAGCCTGAAGCCCAGCATCGCCGCGACTACTGAGAAGAAGCTTACTAAACAGGGCGAGAAAATCTTTCGTGGTGGTAACAGCAAGACCGGCGTATCGGCCTGCATGAGTTGCCACGGTCCTTCCGGCAATGGCATCCCCCCCCGCTTCCCCCGGGTTGCTGGCCAGAACAGCGCCTATGCCCAGGCCCAACTCATGGCCTTCAAATCCGCCAAGCGCAGTAAGAACGAGCAAGTCATGAGCCGCATTGCCTTTCGCATGTCAGAGCAAGAAATTGAGGCAGTCGCGCAATATATGCAGTACCTGGACGTAAAGTAGCCGGTTGTTTTAGCTCACATCAAAAATGAGGGGGTGGCGGCAGCGTCATCCCCTTTTTTGTCCGCCAGGATTTTATATTTCAGCTCAAACACGTATAACACTTTCTGTTCTCCATGGTAGCCGCCAGCAAAACCAAGCGAAACCAACACAGCACCAGCAGACGGCTGCTGGAGTTCTTTGGCTCCATGAACTTGGCTATCACCTTGCTGGTGGTCATTGCCATTGCCTCGGTCATCGGTACTGTCCTACAACAGAACCAACCCTATAACGATTACATTATCAAGTTCGGTCCGTTCTGGTTTGAGGTCTTCGACAAACTGCAGCTCTATGATGTCTACCATGCATTATGGTTCTTGGTTATTCTCGCCTTCCTGGTCATCTCTACCAGCACCTGTATCTATCGCAATACCCCCACCATGTTGCGGGAGATGCGTCAGTGGCGTGAACACATTAGCCGCAAATCTCTGGCTGCCTTTCATCTGAAGGCCGAATGGCAAATACCCAGCAACACCGTCGTACCTATAGAGGGTTTAGAGCAGGCGCTGACCAACCGGGGATATAAGGTCAAACGCCATGTTCAGGATACCACCACCACTTTGGCGGCCAAACGGGGAGTCTATAATCGAATTGGCTACATCCTCACCCATGCGGCCATTGTCGTCATATGCATCGGTGGATTACTGGATGGCAATATTCCCATCATGCTAAGCGAGCGCCTCGGAAATATCCAGGTCGAAACTCGGGATGTGTCCGTCTCCAAGATGGATAAAAAAAGTTTTCTCCCTGTGGAGAATCCTTCCTACCGGGGGAATATCACCATCCCGGAGAACCAGGCCGCCAGTTTTATATTTCTCAGTGTACGAGACGGTGTATTGGTACAACATCTACCCTTTACTGTAGAAGTAAAAGACTTTCGAATCACCCACTACGACAATGGCCAACCCAAATCGTATGAGAGTGACCTGGTCATCTATGACGACGACCTCGACCAACCCATAGAACAAACTATTTCCGTCAATCATCCGCTCATTCATAAGGGTATTACGATCTATCAAGCCAGCTTTGGTGATGGTGGTTCAAAACTCAAACTCCGTGCCTGGCCCCTGGGTGCATCCCAAAATAAGAGTTTCACGCTCCAGGGTACGGTTAAGCGCAACACAGATATCACCATTGGTGATGAAAAAATTGTGCTGGAGATTGGAGACTTCAGAAAATTCAATATCCACAACCTGGCCCAGGAAGCGGGCGCCAAAGATTTCAAAAATGTTGGCCCGAGTTTTCAGTTCAAGCTGCGCCGTAGCGATGGTGACGCCCTGGAATACAACAATTACATGTCCCCGATTAAGGTGGAAGGCCGTTTGTTTATGCTCAGTGGAGTGCGCAGTACTCCCGGGGAAGCATTCAACTATATCCACCTGCCGGTGGGACCGGATGGATCACTGAAACGCTTTCTGCGGTTTCTGGAGCTGGTGCACAGCGATGCTGCCATGCTGAAGGTTGCCAAAGGTATCGCCGATATTACCCTGTCTGTAGCCAGCAACAAGGACCCCAAGGTGCGTCAGCAGATTATTGACAGGACCGTCGAGTTAGGACGTCTATTTGCCCGTGGGGGTTTTGCCGCCATCGAAAAGGCTGTCGACCGAAGCTTTGCCAAGGAAAAACGGATGGAAGGGTTTCGCGCCTACATGAATATCATTCGAGTGCAGCTGGCCGCCCTGTTTGAACGTACCTTGCGTGAGGCCGGTGAATACAAAAATGATCAACTGACTCCACGCCAGGAACAATTTTACGAGGATGCGGTGACTGTACTGACCGCCCTGCCCCACTATGGATCCCCCATTTATTTACAACTCACGGACTTTGAGCATATCGAGGCCACAGGCCTGGAGATCACCCGATCCCCAGGTAAGTATATCGTCTACCTGGGTTGCACACTGTTGTTGGTCGGTGTATTTATGCTGTTCTACATCCACCCACGCCGGGTCTGGGTAATGGTGACAAAGACCGGCCAAGGTGCGACAGTACTATGCGGTGGCAGCGATCACCGAAAGTCACCAGATTTTGAGCGGGAATTTGGGATCATCCGATTGGCCCTGAGCGCCCGATTAAAGCCGCTCGTATGAAGGCCATAGCCAACGATTGTGAGGTTTTAGCATGAGTACCCCCCAAGAAGTTATGGACGATAGTGAATTTGCAGTACTGCCGTTCTGGAAAAAACTTACCCTGACAGATGGCCTATGGGCAATAATCATGGCCCTGGGGACGGTACTTACCTACATCAATTATTCCGGTTACATGGATGCCTACGAGGTCATGATCCTGGTGGGCACCTTAATCTCCATAGTGTCGCTGGGCTGGCGCTGGCGCCCAACCCAGATCCTGGTCCTGGTCGTGAGCGCCCTGTCTCTGTTCGCAATGTGGCTCTACGCGGGCGACATTGCCAGGGGTGAACAAAGCTTTTTTCTAAAATTCTTGTTTTCCAGCCAGTCTGCAGTGATGTGGATGAGCGCCCTGTTTGTGATGGCTACCGTAGCCTACTTCTGGGGACTGACCACCCGCTCAGATTTCATCAACCGGGTCGCCAGCGGCATGACTTGGTGCGCCGCAGCTATGGGTCTGGTGGGCCTCATGGTACGCTGGCTGGAGTCTTATCTGATCAACCCGGACTACGGCCACATCCCGGTAAGCAACCTCTACGAAGTATTCATTCTGTTTTCGATCGTCACCGCCCTGCTCTACCTCTACTACGAACAACGCAGCGGGACCAAGACCCTGGGTGGGTTTGTGCTGCTCATTATCAGCGCCGCTGTGGGCTTTTTATTGTGGTACGCCTTCGGTAAGGAGGCCCATATCATCCAGCCCCTGGTACCTGCACTACAATCCTATTGGATGAAAATCCATGTCCCCGCCAACTTTATCGGCTATGGCTGCTTTGCCATAGCCGCCATGCTGGGTGTTGCCCTGTTACTGATCGGGGACAGGAGCAAGCGGGGTTTCTTCGCCTCCCGACTACCCGATGTGGCTGTCATTGATGATCTCCAGTACAAGGCTATTGCCCTGGGCTTTGCCTTTTTCACCCTGGCCACCATCCTCGGTGCCCTGTGGGCGGCAGAGGCCTGGGGCAGTTACTGGTCCTGGGACCCCAAGGAGACCTGGGCCCTGATCGTATGGCTGAACTATGCGGCCTGGTTGCACATGCGTCTCACCAAGGGCTGGCGTGGGGCAACCATGGCCTGGTGGTCGGTGATCGGCCTGTTTGTGACCATCTTTGCCTTTTTAGGGGTCAACATGTTTCTGTCTGGCCTACATTCCTACGGCGAACTGTAGCCAGAGCCCCACAGCACAAGCCCACAAATAACAAGAATTCATCAAAACCTTAGCCTTTTGAGACGGTAACAACGAGGCTGTCTGCTTGAGGTTAAGGGACGACAGCTTTTCGTGCTTGGCTGGGTGACGACACAGATCACCTGGGCCTAACCCAGCCTTGCCCCGCAATTTTGAGCTCTAATGTCACACCCTGCGACCCTGACCTGGTCCACATCAATTTAACCAATCTACTGGAAAATCCACCAATAAACGCCTATTCTGTATGGGAATTTTGTACCATTCCCGGTCTTTGTAGTATCTCAACTCAGCAATATCATTATGGTTTTCACTGGACGAGCGACCAAATTCCTACCCCTGGTCCTTGTGGGGTGTTTTCTTGTGTGGAGTCAGGGGATCGTTGCAGGGCCTAGAGCCCAGGAAGGGACCCAAGGAAAAACCAGCGACCCGGTATATCAATTTGGGATGCTGCCCTATCTCAGCCCAGAGGCCCTGGCCAGGACCTGGGGACCCCTCGTCACCCACCTGGAGAAATCACTCAATGCCAAAATCATAATGCGGTCCGCGCCAGACTATAAAACCTATATACAACGGACCCAAAACCTGGAATACGATTTTCTCCTTACTGCACCCCACTTTGCGGTCCTGGCCAAAAAGGAATCGGGATACCACATCATCGCAAGGTACTCGAAGGCACTGTCCGGTGATATCGTGGTAAGAAAGGATGCGCCCTACAAAGACATCACCAGCCTGAAAGGTGCCGTATTTGCCACACCGGATCGCCTTGCCGTTATCACCCTGCTCGGAGAGTTGGCCCTCAAAGAACAAGGGCTGGTTGCAAGCAAAAATATAACGATAAAATATACCCCGTCCCACAACAATGCGCTGATTTCCGTGGTTGAAGGCAAGGCCGATGCCGCCGTCGCCATCGGTGGACTGTATCTACGCATGTCGCCAAAAGTAAGAAATAGCCTAAGGTTGCTCGCCAGGACCCAACAAGTCCCTCATGCCATGTTAATCGCAAGCCCGAAGGTTTCCGACAAAACACTCAATGCACTGATTGAGGGTACACTTTCCCCGAAGCATCGATCTGGCCTTCTGGAATTCGAAGCCAAACTGAACTGGGGAAATTTACAGGCTGTGTCAAAAAATGACATCCAGCAGCTCACTCCCCTGCTTTCCCTATTAAAGTCTCGCCTGGCACAGTGACAAATCAAAATTTTGGCTGGCGCTCCCTGCGCTATAAACTGATTCTGGCCAGCGTCTTGGTTGAGGTGGTCATGCTATCGGTGCTGGTGTGGAACAGCACACGCCTGACTGAAGACTATTTAATTGGCCAAACGCAATACCGCATCCAGGAGATCGTGCCTCTGCTCAACGCCAGCATTGCAGGTCCACTCTTCCAGGAAGATCTCGCGACCTTAAACGAATTGCTAAAAAGGGTCCAAAATGACCACGGGCTAAGCTACGTTTCGGTAAGTGACACCAATCGCAATCTCATCGCACTCCGGGGAACACCCCGCTCTCACGACACCACCAATGCAGACCTAAAATCACAACTCGATGCCCATGGGGCCTTGCTCCCGTTTGTCAGGACATTCCCCATTCAACTGGGTGGCCGACAAATCGGCTATCTTAGTTTTGAGCTGGATACCCGCTTTATTGCCAAGGCACTACGAGAGGTCAGGCGACAGGGTGTTGTGATCGCCATTGTTGGAATTATCTTGAGCATTGGATTGCTTATGGCAATAGGGATAGGCCTAACGAGCAAATTGCAGAAACTCGCCTCAGCGGTCTCCAAGCTACCCGATGAAATCGAAAAACTACCCAGTGCAGGGCAAGCCCAGGACGAGATCGGCCACCTTACACTGGCCTTCAATAAAATGGCGGACCAGGTTCACGCCCGTGAATCAGACCGAGATGCCGCCATTGCAGAGCTGGCAGACCGGGAGCAGCACCTCGCCTTAACACTCGACAGTATCGGTGATGGGGTTATCGCCACTGATATTACTGGCCGAGTGACAAACATGAACCCGGTTGCAGAGACGCTGACGGGATGGATGAAGAACGAAGCCATGGGTCTACCCCTGACTGAGATCCTCACCATGGTCAATGCGGCTACCCGTGCAACCGTCTCTAACCCAGTGCTTAGGGTACTGCAACACGGCAAGATTGTAGGACTCGCCAATCACACTGTACTTATCGCCCGGGATCGAACCGAATATCATATCGCCGATAGTGCCGCCCCCATTCGAGGCCAGGACGGCAAACTCCATGGCGTGATCCTGGTGTTCCGTGATGTCAGCAAGGAATATCAAACACAACAGACACTGGTAGCCAACGAACAACGCATGCGTCTGTATCGCGAACAGACGCCCCTGGGGGTCATTGAATGGAAACCGGACACAAAAGTGGTCGACTGGAATCCAGCGGCGACACAGATATTTGGCTATTCAAAATCTGAGGCCGTAAACAAATCTATCACTAAATTGATTGTACCTGTAAATTTAGAACAACAAGACCATGAGCTCACCAATGATCTTTTATCCAACAAAGGTAGCCAGCAATGTGTTACCGAGAACCAGAACAAACACGGAGAGTTACTGACCTGCGAATGGTACAACACCGTATTGACCGATACAGATGGTGAAATCATCAGTATTGTTTCACTGATACAAGACATCACCGAACAACAAAAAACGGAAGAGATATTACGCCGATCACAAAAGATGGAAGTTGTTGACCAACTATCAGGGGGTATTGCCCATGATTTCAATAACCAACTAGGTGTTATTATCGGCTATCTGGATTTTCTGGACCATTACCACGCAAATGAAAATAAACCCAAACAATGGGTGGAGATAGCCACCAAGGCAGCACTCCATTGTCGTGACCTCACCCGCCAACTGCTCTCTTTTTCGAGACATCGACCTAAAGAGGGCACAAGCATTGATATTAACGCCACCCTCGAAGACATGCGGTCAATTATCACGAGATCCATCACACCCGCAATTGAATTAAATTACAGGCTCGACCCTGAGCCGTGGATAGCTGTCGCCGACCCCCATGAGTTACAAGATGCCATTCTCAACTTGGTGATCAACGCTAAAGATGCGATGTCGGGTAGCGGCGCCCTCCATGTTGAGACCAAAACCGTAACACTTGATCAAAACTTTGAGGACGAAAACCCTGGATCAAAGGCGGGTGACTATATCGTGCTCTCCATCAGCGATACAGGATGCGGAATGAGCAAGGAAATTCTGGACCACGCCTTTGAACCTTTCTTTACCACCAAAGACGAAGGCAAGGGAACCGGGCTAGGTCTGTCTATGGTCTATGGATTTGTTAAACGCTACGGCGGCTACCTTAAAGTCTATTCTGAATTGGACATAGGCACGACAGTCCACGTTTATCTACCTCGCCAGAATAAATTCAGTAGTTTGGCCAAATCGCCTGGAGCGCTCGATGACCCGCTACCCACCGGTTCGGAAACTGTGCTTATCGTCGATGATGAACACAGTCTGCTTATCTTGGCACAACAACATTTATCAGACCTGGGCTATACTACTTATGTCGCCAGTAGTGCCAAGGAGGCCCTGGATATGCTCGGAGATCACCCTGAAATAGTACTTTTATTCACCGACGTGGTGATGCCAGGGGGGATGAACGGTTATGAGCTGGCCCAAAAGGCAACAGCAGCTTATCCTGGCCTTAAGGTACTGCTCACTTCCGGGTTCATATCTAACGCGATACTCAACGATGATTTGGCAAAATTTGGGGCCAACTTGCTCACCAAACCCTATCGAAAACGGGACTTAGCACAGCACTTACGCCACACCCTGGACCGGGAACCCTACGCTTGAATCACTCACGACTGGTCATTGTGGACGACGAGCCTGCCTTCGCAGGATTTGTCGCGGGTGTCGCCCGCGAGGCGGGCTTCATTACAGAACTGTTCCACCATGCCGAGGCCTTCATGGCCAACTATAAACCAGATACCGTGGTGACCGTACTTGATTTGGTATTACCGGACGTTGATGGCATTGAATTGTTGCGTTTTCTTGGGGAGAAAAAATCCACAACTAATATCATCCTGATGAGTGGTCTGGATGCCAACGTACTTCACTCTGCAGAGAAACTGGCAATAGAGCGTGGGCTCAAGATCCTGGGCAGTTTGACCAAACCCATAAGGTATTCAGAATTACTCAATCTACTGGAAGGCCTGATAGATTTGTCCAGCAGCCGACACCCCTATTCGGTCTATGAAAAACCAGAGGTCGGTGAACTTATCGAGGCCATCCGGCAAGACCAATTCGTCGTTGACTACCAACCACAAGTCTATTTGAGTCAAGATGCCCCTTTCAGTGTGGAGGCACTCATTCGCTGGCAACATCCCCAAAGGGGACGCTTATTACCCATAATGTTTATTCCGATGGCGGAAAAACATGGGCTCATAGACGAATTGACATGGGTCGTAATGCGCGAGGCCGCAAAACAATATTCCTCCTGGCAACAAGGTGGGCTTAATATTCCCATCGCAATCAATATTTCGGCCCTCACACTAAAGCGCCTTGACCTGCCCGACCGCATCCAGCAATTATTCAATGAAAATGGGGTTGACCCTTCACAGATTACCCTGGAAATTACCGAAACAACCCTGTCCGGTGACTTTACCCAGTCACTGGATATATTGACGCGGTTACGAATGAAAAATATCGGACTTTCCCTGGACGACTTTGGCACGGGTTATTCGTCATTGGTACAATTACATCGAGCTCCATTTTCCACCATAAAGATTGACAGATCTTTCGTTTCGCAGATGGATACCGACAAAGAAGCCTACGCCATTGTAGAGTCCATCATCACACTGGCGCACAAGTTGGGCATGAAGGTTATTGCGGAAGGGATCGAATCCAAAACCATTTACGATATACTCGTAAAGCTCGATTGTGACATCGCCCAAGGCCACCTCTTGGCAAGACCGATGTCGGGTGACGCACTTGTAGATTGGGCAACAACACAAAACCGCACTGATAAGCCTGCACCCAGCCCTGTTCGTCTGGTGTAACAGAACAGAGTAAATACCGCACGGCACCCCTTTCCATCCACCAGCACTTCTGGTGCCTTGGCCGGGGTCACCAACGCACGGTGCTTGCTGTTATGTTAGGGGCAAAACACACCATGGAAACACATCAGCTTGACCCTGGGCCTGGGCACCAATGCTGCCAACCCGGTGGAAACCCGAAAGCTGGAAGAACACATGCGTAGTACCGTCCCGGTACGGTGTCTTTAATTGGTAGCGGACATTGCCATGGGATGCAAAAGATTTGCTAATGCCGTGAGCACAGGAAAAACGGCATCCTTGATATCCCGGGCGATTTAATCTAGTTTTTGGTATGGTTCAAGAAAGCTGCATGTTGCTTGATCAGCTCCGGAGCTTAAAGATGGTGACAACCGGCCGCAATCGAAAGAGGATTTTCCTGGTCTGTCTGCTCGGTATGGTCTATAGCACGGTGTCCATTACCGTTTTGGCCCAGATCCAAACACTGTCCTTGAGTGATGAGGTTCGGGCAGCTACCCAATCTTCCCTCTTTCGCGCCCAGTTCAATTCGTCCCAGGTGCAGGCCCGTGGACTTTCGACTGTCCAACTAAAGGGCGGTGTGACCCTCAACTTCAAGCAATATCTAAATGCCAGTAACCTCCGGCGCACCCAGTTTAAGCCATTGTACCGGCCCGCGGTGCAAAACCGTTTTCTGACAGCGACGCCCCAATACAAGGAAAACATCGTGCAGCTGCAAGACCGGTTGGTGGTGGACCGGAAGCTCAACGTTAAGCTCAAACCGGGGGTCTGCCAGCTCAAATCAGTGCCATTGGCCATTTCCAATCTCTGTTTCAAGAAAAAGCAGGGCCGTCTTTCCGCGGCGATGAAGGCAGACCTGGTAAGAGTCCGGCAGCGGCTACGCAAGCTTTCACCCAAACAGACAATCATGCGTGGTGTCACCGCCAGCCAGGCCCTAGCTATGAACGATCTTGCGCTTCTTGAACTGATGTTAAACGGTGGCGAACGGGAGGTGCGGCGGGTGAGCGTGGTGCCCCTGCAGGTTCACTCGGTGGTGCTGGAGAAGGGACTCAGGTCACTGCCAAAACAGAATTTACATCTTTTTAACCGACAGCTGCGCCTGAACACCTTTACACCAGCTGGCTCGAGCGGAGGGTTGCGTGCCGGGGGGGCCGCAGGTGTAACGGAAACCCTGAACAAAGGTCAACGCGCCGAACTCAACTGCCGCAAAATGAAATACCGCGGGCGCCATAATCAGGAACCATCGTCCCGACAAGTGGAAAATATGGCAAGGAATGTACGAAAAAGTCAGGGCCAACCCTGCATCGAAAAGGTTGTACGCGAAATGCAGGAAGCCTTGGAAACTGCCGAACGGGAACGGGCCCGACGCCGGACGAAGCGAATACTCGAAAAAATTACCAAAATCGCGGAGAGACAACCGCGACACTTTGACAAGAAATATTTTCTCACAGGGTTTTCGGATGGCCGGGAAATTTCCGACAAATACGAAATCACCTTCGCCCCAAGAGTCCGTGTTCTGGGCGTCACCATTACCGATCGTTATTACGCGCGCTTTTCCTACTACATCGGTTATGGTTTCGGGTTGCGGATTCCATTGACTGTATCGGTCAAGGCCAGTCCAATGAAGAAGATTGGTAATGGCCGAGGGCGCCGATTTGAAGTCAGCGGCGGTGTGGATAACGGCGGGCAAACACTGTACCGAAAAGTAGGACTGGCGCCCCGCTATGATTTTGGCGGCAAGGAATTTGTGTTTATGTTCACAGCCCGATGCAGTTTCAAGGCCTCCATTCCAGGTCCTGATCCACCCACAATTCGCTGCCCCTCAATCGATTATGATGCCGGCAAGAATTTTCAACCGTCGCTGGGGAAGCGACGCGCCAACTTGGGTAATATCTGGCTCAACGGCGACGTAACCGGGCTCCAGTTGAGCGCCGCCATTGCCAGCGCTTCTCTGGACTTGGGAATTGCAGTGGACATAAAGAACGGGCAGTTCGGCTACCGGGTGCTTCCCTATGGCAGAGCCCGGGTCAAGTTGAACAACAGTAAAGTCTGGCGAAAAGTTACCGATCCACTCAAGTTTAATGTGCTCCGTACCCGGGGTTCGGGCAGATGGGGTATCAAGATCGATCGCCCTCGCTACAAATTTAATCTGGCCCTGACGCCCCAAATTCGTATCAATTTGAATATTGATGTGGGTATTTATGAATACGACCACGATGTGGGGCCGTACCGTTTTGACAGCCTGACCATCAGTAGGCAATTACGTCTCAAAGCCCATCCCGGTACCGTTAAAAAACACGTGTTTGCCATGTAACTACGGAATGCGGAGAGGCAGAATCGTCCGAAGACCTGCCACCCAAATTCAGGGAGGATGGGAAGATACTGGTCACTCCGGTCACGCCCCTTACCCACGCCCGTGTAGGCAATAAAGCTTCCAACGGGAACGGGCCTGTTGAGGGCGTCCTGCCCGTCGCATTTACCGTGTGTCTTGAAGATGATGGCCCGGCAACAAAGATTCGGTCGCAAGCAAATCATCCAGGGTCTCACGCCGCCGCACCACATGATATTCATCCCCATCCACCAACACCTCTGGTGCCCGGGGGCGGCTATTGTAGTTGGAGCTCATGCTAGCACCGTAGGCCCCCGCTGAACGGACGGCCAACAGATCACCGGCCTGGATATTAAGCTGTCGGTCTTTACCCAAAAAATCACCGGTCTCACACACCGGCCCCACCACGTCATAAAGGCGCGTCTCAGCATCATCACGGGGGCACACGGCAACGATATCCTGCCAAGCCTGATACAGGGCCGGGCGCATCAGGTCGTTCATGGCCCCATCTACCACCGCAAAATTCTTTTCCGGCGCCTCTTTGAGGTATTCCACCTGGGTCAACATGACCCCGGCATTGCCGGCAATGGCACGACCCGGCTCGATCAAGATGCGTTGGGTCACACCTCGCTCGTTAACACGGCGCACGATGGCATCGGCATAGTCTGCCGGTCCTGGAGGCGTCTCATCCCGGTAACGAATCCCCAGGCCACCCCCCAAATCCAGATGCTGGAGCTCGATACCGTCGTCGGATAATGCCTCTACCAACTGCAATACCCGTTCAAGGGCATCCAAAAAGGGGGCGATCTCGGTGAGCTGGGAGCCGATATGACAATCCACCCCGATCACTTTGATATTGGGCATGGCCGCAGCGCGGTCATAGACCCCCCGAGCCCGATCAATACTGATGCCAAACTTGTTGTCTCGTAAACCAGTAGCAATATAGGGGTGAGTATTGGCATCCACGTCTGGGTTGACCCGCAGAGATACCGGGGCGCTAACACCTTGTTCTGCCGCCAATCGATTGAGGCGTTCTAACTCGGCCTCGGATTCCACGTTAAAGCACATGACCCCGGCCGCCAAGGCCCCCAGGATATCAGCCTCGGATTTCCCCACACCGGAAAACACCACCTTGGCCATATCACCCCCAGCCCGGCGCACCCGTTCCAGCTCACCCAAAGAAACGATATCAAAACCCGACCCCAGCCGGGCAAGCAGATTGAGTACCGCTATATTGGAATTGGCCTTAACGGCATAACAAACCAGATGGTCGAGGCCACCAAAGGCACGGTCAAAGGCGTACCAGTGACGCTCCAGGGTGGCCCGGGAATACACGTAACAGGGCGTTCCAACCTGCTCGGCAATATGCGACAAGGGGACGTTCTCGGCATAAAGCCGTCCATCCCGGTAGGAAAAATGGTCCATTTTCTTTGAAGGAAACCAATCGTGTCAGCTTTTCTTTTCTTTAGTCTGCTCTTTTATTTGTTCTTTTGTCTGTTCTTTGGCCTTTTCTTTGGTCTGTCCAGGCTTGGAGTCGTCTGGCAGATACAATGGCCCCTTGAGACCACAGCCTGCCAACAATGCCGTAGTCATTACGGCCCCAGCCAGCAATAAAATAAAAAACCTGTTGTGTGTCCGGTTCATGGTCTGCTCCAGATATGCCAAAATCAGCGACCGGTAGCATAACCTTTATTGGCGGGACAGAAAACATCAATGAATGACTCTGAATTCCACGAGAATGTGGACGAGACCATGGCCCAGATCGAGGCTGCCATCGAGGCTGCCGTTGACTCCGGCGGTGCCGACATCGATTACGAAATCGTGAGTGAAATCCTGACTCTGGAGTTCGAAAACGGCAATAAGATTATTATCAACAAACAGACCGCCGCCCATCAAATATGGGTAGCAGACAAAAGCGGGGGGTTTCACTTTGACTACGATGAAGATCGCGGCCAGTGGCTGAACGACCGTAGCGGTGCCGAACTGTTCAGTGAGCTATCACGACTTGCAAGCGTACAGGCGGGCCAGGCAATTGACCTGAAAAAGTAGTCTCCCACCCCGAAAAATCTATGGATTATTCAAGAAAATAATGGGCTCTCGCCAAGACGCTAAGTACGCCAAGGAAAGAGCGTTCAGTGGGACTCAACACCTTGATGCACATGGGCCTCATGCGTATACCCTTGCATCCTGAAAGATGCCAGGGGGGTGAAGGCTGTTCTCTGCGTGCTTAGCGCCTTGGCGAGAATCTCGAGGCTTTTTTATTTACTCCCATTCGCCCTCTTGGGGATAAAACTCGGCAGGCTCACCACATTTAGGGCAATCAATGTTGCGGGTTTCGATATCCAGAATCTGGATGCCCGGATGGTAACAATAACTACAGCGGGATTCCTGACCCTCAGACTTCCAGGTACTGCCCACGGATTTACATTCGTCACAATGAAACAGCACCAGCACGGGGTCGGCCTGGCGTCCACTGCCAACACCCATCTGTGCCTCCTCATAACCACAGGCACTACACCGATAGCCTAAATAACTACCCATTCAACCTCTCCCGGGCACGGGCAATGGCCAGACGTACCTGCTCCGGCGCAGTGCCACCCAAATGATTACGAGCCGCCACCGAGCCCTCCAAGGTCAGGACCTCGAACACATCCTGGTCAATACAGTCTGCAAACTGTTGTAACTGGGTAAGGCTCATTTCCGACAAATCTTTGCCACTGTCGATGCCGGCACGAACCGCCTTGCCGACAATCTCATGGGCGTCCCTGAATGCCACACCCTTTTTTACCAGATAATCGGCAAGGTCCGTGGCCGTAGAGTAGCCTCGCCGTGCCGCTTGGTAGAGCCGCTCACGTTTAACGGTCATGGTTGGCATCATACCGGTAAAGACCCTTACGCTGGCCAGTACGCTATCAAGGGTATCAAACAAAGGTTCCTTGTCTTCCTGGTTATCCCGATTGTAGGCCAGGGGCTGGGCCTTCATCAGCATGAGCAGCGCCATCAAATTACCACAAACCCGGCCGGTCTTGCCCCTGACTAATTCCGCCACATCGGGGTTTTTCTTTTGCGGCATAATACTGGAACCCGTGCAAAAACCATCTCCCAGCTCGATAAATTCAAATTGTGCCGACGACCACAACACCAGTTCTTCGGCAATGCGCGACAGATGCACCATAATCAAAGCGGCAGCAGCGTTAAATTCCACCAGAAAGTCCCGATCCGACACCGCATCCAGAGAATTCTCGGTGGCACTGTCAAACCCCAAGGCCCTGGCAGTAAAGGCCCGGTCAATGGGATAAGTGGTACCCGCCAGCGCCGCTGAACCCAGGGGCATGACATTCATCCGTTTACGGCAATCCGACAACCGCGCCCGGTCACGAAACAACATCTCGACCCAGGCCAATACATGGTGACCCAGGGTCACCGGCTGGGCGGTCTGCATATGGGTAAAGCCCGGCATAATGGTATCGGCCTCGGCCGTCGCCAAATCTATCAAAACACCCTGAAACGCCACTAATGCCTGATTGAGTTGGTCGATGCCATCACGCAGATACAATCGCACGTCGGTAGCCACCTGGTCATTCCGGGAGCGGCCGGTGTGCAGTTTCTTGCCCACCTCACCGAGATCGCTCACCAAGCGTGCCTCAATATTCATGTGCACATCTTCCAGGGCCTCCTGCCATTCAAACTCACCTTTCTCTATCTGTGCCTCAATGGCCCCAAGACCGGCAACGATGGTATCCCGCTCCTGATCTGTCACCACACCAACATGCGCCAACATACTCACATGGGCGATGGAACCGGCGATGTCCACCTTATATAAGCGTCGATCAAATCCCACCGAAGCACTGAAGGCCTCGACCAGACTGTCGGTCTCGACATCAAAACGTCCACCCCATGGTTTCTTGGTCGTCATGGCGCGGAGTATACCCGAACCCTGCAAAAAATCCCGGCAAATACGGCGTCCCTGGCATTGCCCAGCTGTATCTTTTCATAAAGACTACGCCAGATTAGCAGGATAGGTTAGATTAGAGGCTATGAGACCCACACGAGACTAGACCGTTAATTCTACCCAAGCCCTGAGATGAGTAAGGACAGCAAAAAAGAGTGTATGCCAGATGTGGGTTCTGGCTATGCCGCCCGCACCATATTGTCTATCGCGCTGTTTGTGACTGTGGTCGTTGCCTTAAGTCGCAACACCGAGCTGGAGATGTCTGCTGTCCAGGACCTACTGTTGTTTGGCGGTTATATCCTGGCCATTGCCCTGATCTGTATTGTCTTGCTCAAGATTGGCGCACCGATTTTAGGCCGGATGACCCCCCAGGCCAGCACCCTGTTTACGGCGATGCTATTCATGGTCTCAGCCATCGTAGTTACCGAGGCCATGCACTTTGGGCTCCATTTCCTGGGAGTAATCAAGGCGCTATGGCCCGGCTGGCACTGGCCCCTGTTGATTCGTGGCCTGGTGGTGGCCGGCCTTTGTGCCTGGGTATTCAATTACCATATGAAGACCCACCAAAAATTACAGCAAGAATCAATGACCACCCATAGCGCCAAATTACAGGCCTTACAATCCCGTATTCGTCCACATTTTCTATTCAACAGCATGAACAGCATTGCCGGATTGCTGAAAAGTGACCCGGATCGGGCTGACCGTGCCCTGCAAGATCTGGCCGAGGTGTTTCGGGTATTATTGGCCGATGCCCGTAAGCTGGTCCCCATCACCGTAGAGATGGAGATCTCCCGCCAATACCTCGATATCGAGAAAATTCGGCTGGGTGATCGATTAGATTATAAATGGAGCAATTCCAACGTACCTCGCTCTGCACAGATCCCTTCCCTGACCTTGCAGCCACTTTTAGAAAACGCCATTTATCATGGTGTTGAGGCATGCTTTGCGGGGGGTATCATCAATATTGAAATGTGGGCGGAAGAAGAGGTGCTGAATATCCTCATCAGTAACCCTCTCCCCGAGGTGACTGTCAAGAATAAGCACCGTAAGGGTAACCAGATTGCACTGGACAATATTCGTCAGCGTCTGGCACAACATTTCGGGGACAAAGCAGAACTGCAAAGCTTCGAAAAAACCGGAACCTATTTCGTCAAAGTCAGCATCCCGGTTCTACGTGGTTAATCAGACCCAGTCACTCGATCATGCCAACACGCCGATTCGAAGATAAAACTTTCCAAGACAAGAGCGGCGGCTTCCTGCCTGATTTTTGCAGGGGCGAAACCATCATCAATGTCGTCGTCATCGCCCAACTGCTGGCCATCATAGTCACCCTTGTCAGCCAAAGACTGTCCGCCAATGTATTCAAAGATCTTTTGATTATCTCATTGTTTGTTCAGTGGATGGCAATCTCCACCACCGCAGCACTGTGTATCTCCCGCCCCTACCTGGAGAAACTCCCCTCTGGCCGGGCGCTGATAATGTCCTACCTCGTGATGGTGACAGTGGCCTTGTTAATCAGCGAATTGATGGTCTGGGTCATGTGGGGTGCAGGCTGGATATCCTCGGCACGGCCAGAATGGTACCTCTATTACCATGTGCAAAACTTCACCGTCGCCGCCATCGTCGATGCGCTGGCATTGCGCTATTTTCTTGCCAGACATCAATTTAAACAAAGCGCCCATGCCGAAGAACGGGCGCGTATGGAATTACTCAAATATCGCATCAGACCCCATTTTTTATTCAATAGCATGAACATCATTGCCAGCCTGACTCAACACGCTCCAAACAAAGCCGAGGCCGCCATTGAAGACATGGCCGATTTGTTTCGCCTCATGCTAGATGAATCCAAGAACCTTGTTCCCCTGGTCGCCGAGGTTACCGTTGCCAAGAAATACCTGGCCCTCGAAAAATTACGCCTGGAAAACCGCCTTTCTGTAAACTGGCAGGTAGGTGATATACCGCGTACTGCCAAACTACCAGTGCTGACGCTACAATTACTGCTTGAGAATGCCATTCAATTTGGCATAGAAACCCTGTCTGAAGGTGGTGAGATCATCATAAAACTGGATATACAAGATGATTTACTTCGAGTCAGCATCAGCAACCCCATAGGCCAGGACCAGGAAAGCGCCAAACACCAAAGCAACAACACTGCCTTGGACAATATCCGTTTGCGCCTGGACGGCCATTACGGCACTAAAGGATCACTTGACACACACAAAGAAAATGGGCTTTTTACCGTTACTATGGCCCTACCCGCATTTGGAGGAGCGGAATGAAAATACTAATTGTCGATGATGAAAAACTCGCCCGCGTTCGACTTCGCGAATTGATCCAAAAAATTGGCGGTCACAATATTGTAGGTGAAGCCATCAATGGCAGCGACGCCATTGAGAAGACTATGAAGTATGCCCCCGATGTCCTGCTCATGGACATTCGTATGCCGGTCATGGATGGCCTGGAGGCCTCCATGCACCTGGCCTCCATGGAGTCACCACCCAGTGTCATCTTTACCACCGCCTATGATGAGCATGCCCTGGAGGCCTTTGAGGTCAACGCCGTGGACTACCTGCTCAAACCCATCCGTAAAGAGCGCCTGGCCATGGCCCTGGACAAGGTACACAGCCTGACACTCAACCAACTCAGAGAAGTCAATCGTGCCCAGGAAGAACCCTCATCACGCAGCCACATCAGCGTCCACCTACGCGGCCGAATCAATCTTATCCCGGTACAAGACATCATCTATTTTCAGGCAGACGCCAAGTATGTCACGGTACGAACCGCCACCGAGCAACATCTGATTGAAGACTCATTAGTCAGCCTGGAAGAAGAGTTTGAGGAAATGTTTCTGCGCATTCACCGCAATGCCCTGGCCGCCACGGCCTATATACGCGGTATCGAAAAACACCCCTCCGGGCGCTGGCAAGTCCTATTTCAGCACATAGACGACCGCCTGGATGTCAGCCGCCGCCACACCGCAGGGGTACGGCGCTGGGTAAAGCGTTAAGCCCCCTTTTGGCCCCGGGAGGTGCCGAGGTCCGTGCCTATGCGTTTAATACGCAATGGGAGTGAGGGGAAATCAGTTCGCCCGGGCTAAGGCCTTTAATGCGGCGAGAGATTCGTCGATCTTGTTATCCAAATAATAGCCATAGAAGTGTTCATTGCTGTAGCCGATCAGTTCTGAGGCCAGCTCCTTGCCATCGGGGCCATAAAATTTGATCGTTGGTACCAGTGACACCCCCTGGGCATCGGCAAACTCGGCGTGTTGTTGTTTTTTGCCGTTGAATCCCACTACATCATCAGAACCCTCTATGTCGACGACGCGGATAATCACCTTGTTTTCATATTCCTCATCTCCCACCATTGGAATCATGTAATCTTCCCGCACCACCTCGCAGTACGAACACGAATCTGAACTAAACATCACCATAATGACCACGCCCTGATCTTGGGCATCACTGGCATCTTGCTGAAAATCCTCCGCCATGGGCAGACTGCCGGCCTGGACCGACAGGGGTGCCAATAAAAATATCAACAAAGGTACAATTAAATTTTTCATGGGTGCCTTAACCTGCCGCGTCTGTCTGAAGTAGCCCGAACATGGGCCACCCGAGTAAAATTCTCGGTGGTGGTGGAAATCCCGGGGCCAAAAAGCCAGAATAGTCAAAAATGGAGCCAGAGTCGATATTTTCAGTCGTGCTCTTGGTCATTGCTTGGGTTTAAACCCCCATTCGGCTCTGAGCCCCCTTCCCAGGAGACCAGTCTTTGAAGAATATACGTATTGGTACCCGCAAGAGCCCTCTGGCCTTGTGGCAAGCCGAAGATGTACGCCAGCGCCTGCTTCAGGCCCACCCTGGCATCGAAGTCGAACTGGTGACCATGACCACCCAGGGTGACAAGATCCTCGACACCCCCCTGGCCAAGGTAGGGGGCAAGGGCCTGTTCGTAAAGGAGCTGGAAAATGCCCTGCTCGAAGGCCGTACCGATATTGCGGTGCATTCCATGAAAGATGTCACCGTGGAGCTACCACCCGGTCTGCATATCCCGGTAATCTGTGAACGGGAGGAGCCCCGCGATGCCTTTGTCTCCAATCAATACGCCGATATCCACTCACTTCCCAGCGGGGCTCGGCTCGGCACCTCGAGCCTGCGCCGCCAATGTCAGCTGGCCCAACAACTCCCCCATCTGAACATCATCAGCCTGCGCGGTAACGTCAATACGCGACTGGCAAAGCTGGACGCCGGTGAGTTTGACGCCATTATCCTCGCCACCGCCGGACTCAAACGACTCGGATTCGATTCCCGTATCACCCAGATCCTGCCTATTGATATCTGCCTGCCAGCAGTGGGGCAAGGTGCCGTAGGTATCGAGTGCCGCCAGGATGATGAGGACACCCACTGTCTCATCGCCAGCCTCAACCACATCCCCACCCAGCAACGGGTCACTGCGGAACGGGCCATGAACAAGGCCCTCAACGGTGGCTGCCAGGTGCCCATCGCCGGTTATGCCGAGATCAAAGACCAGCAATTGATGATGCGTGGACTGGTCGGCCAGCCAGACGGCAACAAAGTGCTCAAACACCACCTGAGCGGCCACATTAAAGATGCCGAACAATTGGGGACCCAGCTGGCCAATGTGCTGCTATCCATGGGGGCCGGTGAGATACTCAAACAAGTCTATGCCAACGCCTGATCCAGCAAAAAACCCGAAAGATGGCCTGAAAAATTGCTGGGTGGTGGTAACACGCCCAAGCCACCAAGCAATAAATCTCAGCAACAGCATTGAGTCTGAGGGTGGTCACCCCATACCCTTCCCCGTCATCGAAATCACCACACCGTCCCAAACCGCCAACGCCGAACACCTCATCAAAAACCTGGACCCATACCAACTGGCGATCTTCATCAGTAGCAACGCGGTAAACCGGGGGCTGGCGATGGTCAACGCCCAAGGCCACTGGCCCAAGGCCCTATCAGTGGCCGCAGTGGGCCAGGCCACGGCCTCGGCACTACGGGCTGCCGGGTTTGAATCCGTGCTGGTGCCCCGCGAGCGTTTCGACAGTGAGGCCCTGATAAAACTTACCGCACTTCAAGATGTGGCCGGGCAACGTATCGTCATTTTCCGTGGTGAGGGGGGCCGGGCCATGCTCGGCGACGGCCTGAGGCAGCGAGGCGCCAAGGTAGACTATCTTGAGTGTTACCGCCGGGTTCGGCCCCAAATCGACCCCTCCATCCTGCACAAGCACTGGCACAACCGACAACTGGATATCATCACCGTGACCAGTGCAGAAGGCCTGCGGAATCTCTACGACATGGTGGCACCCGACGACCACCGACATCTATTGTCCACACCCTTGGTAGTATGCCATCCAAGGCTGGTCCCGGTGGCCCATAAGCTCGGTTGGCAGGCTACGGTTCTGGTGGCCAAAAATAGTGACGACGACGGCCTGGTGGAGGCGATCCGGACCTGGCGAAATGAGTCGAGACAACCCTAAACATAGTCACAATGGTTTTTGCGCCGACCCTTGGTCGTTGTACACTGCCTGACTATAAAGTACACGGAAACCTAAACCAGGTGCAGCATGACCGACAACACACAAGTAGCAGACCCTAAACCGGCCACCGATAAGCCCATCAAGACCAAGAAGCACAAGCTCAAAAAGCCCGCCACCGGGCGTGGCATTGCCTGGTTTGCGTTGCTCGTCGGCCTGATGGCCGCTACCGCCTCGGCCTATCTGTGGTACCGCATGCTGGTGGTGGACCGACTGCTGGATTCGAATCTTGTGGCTCGCGCCACCCAGGCCGAGACCCGACTCGATAAACTGAGTGCATCGCAAACCTCTTTAGATCAGGCCCAGGCAGCATTACGCCAGCACCAGGACACCCTCACCGCAGCCCAGGAAAAATTTGCCAAGTCCCTGGGCAAAGATCGGCACGACTGGACCCTGGAAGAGGCCGCACAATTTCTGGTGGTGGCCAACACCCGGGTAAAACTCGCCAATGATATCGACACCGCCATGGTCGCCCTGCGTCAGGCCGACCAACGCCTGGGAAGCCTGTCAGACCCCAAGTTGCTTGATCTGCGCAAACAGATTGCCGATGAGATCGTCGCCCTGAAAACCGTCACCCGTGCCGATATCCCGGGGCTGAGTATTCAATTGGGCAGCCTCATCGCCTCTATCGATCAACTGCCCCTGGCTACCCGGCCACATTTTGTTGCCCCCGAACCCATGCCAACGGAAACACAGACAGAACAGGGAACCTGGCAACAAGCAGCAAAGGAATTCTGGTCTGATTTCAAAGGCCTGGTGGAAGTGCGTCGTGTTGAAGTTACCCAACCACCACTCCTGCCAAAGGAACAACGCTATTTTCTACGTGAGAACCTGAGGCTCATGTTACGCGGTGCCCAACTGGCCCTGCTGGGCGGTGAGGTGAATGCCTATATGGACAATCTTGCCCAGGTGGCAAACTGGATCAAGGCCTACTATGACCTGGAGTCGGAAACCGTTAGCAAAGTGCTAACGGATATCACAGCCATGCGGGAGGCCACCATAACCCCCAACATCCCCGACATATCTGGATCTCTTGATAATCTGCGTACACTACAGCAAAAGGGCGACAAGCCATGAAGATGCTGTTGTACATCATAGCCGTCCTCACCGTGGTGGTGATCGCCACCCTTGCCGCCATTGAAGACCCCGGCTATGTGCTGATCACCCGCGCACCCTTTAGCATTGAACTGTCACTCACTTTTTTCGTCGTCCTGTTTGCTGTTTCGTTTGTGGCCGTCTATGCCCTGCTAAGACTTATCATCAATGGCCTGCGACTACCGGCACAGGTGACACAATGGAATGTCCACAGACTCAAACACAATGCCCAACGCAACCAAAGTATCGGTCTGATGCAACTTATCCAGGGTGACTGGCAGAAGGCCGAACGCAATCTTATTGCCCATGCCAGCGATAGCGACACACCCGTAATCAACTATCTGGGTGCCGCCATGGCCGCCCAGGAGCTAGGCCACCCGGACAATCGCGACCGATACCTGGCCCTGGCCCATGAACATGCCCCCAAACAACGCTTGGCCATCGACCTCACCCAGGCCTCCCTACAACAACGAGGGGAACAGACAGAACAGGCCCTGGCAACCCTGACACGTCTGCATGAAACCGCACCCAAAAATAGCCGGGTGCTTAAACTACTGGTATCCGTATACCGGCAACTGCGTGACTGGAAGGGTATTGCCTCACTGCTCAAGGCCCTGCGCAAATCCCGGGCCTATACCGCTAAAGAACTGCAGCAATTGGAAATCGACACCTATCAGGCCTTACTGGCACACTCCGGCAACAGTGACATTGCGCCTTCGGCCCAAGAAGTGTGGCAAAATGCCATCCCCCGATCGCTGCAAAGCGATCCAGCATTACTCACCCAATACATCAACCGTCTGATCGACTCAGGCGACATGGAAACCGCTGACCGTATCCTGCGCAAGAATTTGAACAAAAAATGGGACAGCCAACTCATCTATCTTTTCGGCTTGATTGAGGCCCCCGATCCGGGTGAGCAATTGAAATATGCCGAGAAGTGTTTACACCTGCACCCCTATAGCTCCAATCTACTGTTGACCCTGGGTCGTCTGGCCATGCGCAACCAGATATGGGGCCGCGCCCGCAGCTACCTGGAATCGGCCATCGCCTCCAGCAGCCTGCCCGAGGCCTACAACGAACTCGGACATCTGCTTGAACACCTGGGTGAAAGTGAACAGGCCTTGGAATGCTATCGAAAGGGTTTGGAGACCGTTACAAAGCATCAAACTAAACTCGACCCGGCAACGGCCGGTGTGCCGAGCGCCCCGGTCAAGGCCATGGCTAACGGGGCGAGTGGCCAGTAGCTTTTTCGATTGTTGAATGACTTTTTGCCGCAAAGGCGCGAAGCGCCGTCCCGTGGGGTCAACTTGTCGTTCACCGAACCTACGTTGATAATAATTGAGTGCAAAAGATGGAAGGATAATGTGGATGTTTCCGTTCCCAAGGTCGTTAAATATAATCGAGACGATATCCAAGCAAACCCACCATATCCAAAAAGCGTATTAGCAATAATAGTTACTAGCAAAGGGTTTCAGTGCGGTGCTTTAAAAATATCGGAATTCGACGGAATAAATTGCCAAGTAGTAAATCATGAAGCACCATATGGGTTCCGTTACGAAAACATTGTTCAGCATTTGTTAACTGATGATACAGAGCTTAGTGTTAGTGCTATTGCTAATGTTATTCGTCACGGACGAGAGATTGTAGAAAAACCCGAGCCCATGAGCAAGAAACGTGAAAACTGAATGGGGTTACCCATTAGCCCGCCCCGGTCAATAGCTTAAACGCGTCCCTGCCGAAAACAGCATAATAATCGTTTCGTTAACGGTGACAGCCATATTATCTATCTCGATAACTCTTCTGGTGATCTAAACCAATATGAGGGAGACTGGAGGGCAATTTATGGCCAATATCAATTCCTTTGTAAACTAAAATATCCAACACTTTCATCTCTGATCCATGGTGCGCAATCAACAAAAACACAAGAGTTAGATATGAAGAAGTTTGCTGTTATGGCGCTTCCTGATGCCAGAAAGTGTAACTTAAGAACAAAAACCTCAGTAGCAATCATACCAGTAGCTAGATTAATTAACGGCATGGCATTATTCGCAAGAGCGGTACATCGCAACAATGAGAATGAAACATATAGATTATTCAACCATGATTTGATGTCTTTAAGAGATCAAATATTCGAATGTGCTGAGCCGCTATTAGAGGGGCCATTAATCATTAATACTTCTAATTCAAAAATCGCGAAGGAGTGGAGACATTACAGAACTAAAAAACAGGGGCTTTTCAAAATCATCAATATATCGTATACCCCCTCACCCCTACCCTCTCCCTCAGGGAGAGGGAGCTAACGAGACAGAGGTTCTTACATTTTTCTTCACCTTTGCGTTCTCAGCGCCTCTGCGAGCTCCGCGTTTTATCCCAGAGCCTAAACCTTGGTTTAACCTTTGCGCCTTCGCGCCTCTGCGGCAGAAATTAAAACCATTGACAAATCCCCCCCATATTCTTCTAATACCCGCCCAGCCATGCACAACCTGATAAAAACTCAATGAGCAACAATCTGCTGGTAGAGGTCGACAGCGTATCACGCTATTTCGGAGATCTGGCGGCGGTAAACGATGTCAGCTTCACGGTCAGCAAGGGCACGGTACTCGGTTTTCTCGGTCCCAACGGGGCCGGTAAGACCACTACCATGCAGATGATTACCGGCAATCTGGCGCCTACCAGCGGCCGCATCACCATTGCCGGACATGACTTGCTCGATGAACCCAGGGCGGCCAAGGCCTGTATCGGTTATTTGCCGGAACAACCACCGTTGTACCTGGAATACACCGTCGATGAATACCTGGACTTTTGTGCGGCCTTAAATCGCATCCCCAAAAAACAGCGCCTTGGTGCGCGCCAGCAAGCCAAGGCGCGTTGTGGCCTGGCAGATGTCGGCAAACGTCTGACCGGCAATCTCTCCAAGGGTTATCGCCAACGGGTGGGCATTGCCCAGGCTATTATCCACCAGCCCCAGGTGGTCATCCTCGATGAACCCACGGCCGGACTCGACCCCATACAAATACGCGAAATACGCACCCTGGTTCGGGAGCTGAGTCAGCAGCATGCGGTCATCCTGTCTACCCATATCTTGCCCGAGGTACAGAGCAGTTGTGACCATGTGCAGATCATCGACCGGGGCAAGCTGGTGCTCAACGACAGCATCGACGGCCTGACCCAACGTATGCAATCTTCCACGCTATCGCTACGCTTTAAAAGCAGCGTCGATAGCTCGCAAATCGAACAACTCGATGGGGTGCGTTCAACCCGCCAACTGGGTGATGGGCATTATCAGGTTTATTACCAGGCCGGTCAGGACCCTACTGACGCACTGGTCAAACTAGCGGTCGATAATCATTGGGGCCTGCGCGAACTGATGCCGGAAAAGGCATCCTTAGAGGATATGTTCCTGGAACTCACCGAGCATAACAAACCCCAAGCGGAGGCCAGGACATGATATTTACCCTTGCCTGGCGAGAAATACGCAGCATGTTCATGTCACCCCTGGCATGGGTGATCCTGGGTGTGGTGCAGGCCCTCATGGGGTGGCTATTCCTAAACCATGTAAATAATTATATGAGCGTACAATCACAGCTATTGGGCATGCAGACACCCATAGGCCTGACCGATATTGTGGTGGCGTCAGTATTTGGAAATGCTGCCATCATTTTACTGCTGGTGGTGCCACTCATTACCATGCGCCTGGTCTCCGAGGAGCGCCGTAACCGTACCCTGACACTACTCTATAGCGCACCCTTGAGCATGACCGAAATTATCCTCGGCAAGTACCTGGGCATCTTGTTCTTTCTGCTGATTGTTTTGTTATTGGTCGCACTCATGCCCTTGTCACTACTGGCAGGGGGCAATCTGGATTTTGGTACCTTCGGTGCCGGCTTTATCGGTCTTGCCCTACTTTTGGCTTCGTTTGCTGCGGTAGGACTGTTTATGTCCACCTTGACCCAGAACCCCACCATCGCCGCAGTCAGCACCTTTGGCATGCTGTTACTGTCCTGGGTGCTGGATACCGGCGGTCAGGGCGCCTCCGATAACGTGCTCGCCTATTTCTCTTTATTGAATCACTATGAACCGTTTTTAAAAGGCGTCTTCGATAGTGCCGATGCGGTATTTTATATCCTGCTCATTGTGACCTTCCTGGTGCTCAGTACACGACGCCTGGATGCCGACCGCCTGGGGGGCTAAACATGCGCGTATCGCCCAAACAAAAATTACAACTGCGCATCACCGATGCCAGCTTTGTGGCGCTATTTCTCGCCATAGTCGGTTTACTGCTGTGGTTGAGTAACGATTACCACAGTCAATTTGACTGGACCCATAATGGTCGCAACACCCTGTCTGAGGCCAGCGTCGCTATCCTTGAGAAGCTTGAAGAACCGATCACCATTACTGCATTTGCCGACGAAAACAAAAACCTGCGTACCGTGATCCGTGATCTCGTGGGCCGCTATCAAAAGAAAAAGCAGGACGTGGTATTGGAGTTTGTGAGTCCTGATGAAGAACCTGGCCGTACCCGCGAGGCCGGCATCCAACGCAATGGTGAACTGTTGGTCCAGTACGGCAAAAAACAGGAAAATGTGCAACAACTCAGTGAAGAGAACCTGACCAATGCCCTGGCCCGCCTTGGCCGCAGCAAACAACATCTGGTAGTGTTTCTCAGTGGTCATGGTGAGCGCAGCCCCGATGGCCGTGCCAATCATGATCTATCCACCTGGGCCCAGCAACTTGCCAAAAAGGGCACCGTAACCCAAAAATTAAACCTGGCTCAATCCAAGACCCTGCCTGAAAATAGCGGTCTATTGGTTATCGCAGGCCCTCAGGTGGATCTTCTCACCGGAGAAGTGGAACAGCTAAAACAGTACATCGAAAAAGGCGGCAGTCTGCTGTGGTTGGCAGAACCCGGTGACCTGCACGGTCTTGCACCGATTGCCGAAATGCTGGGGATCGAGTTTGAACCTGGCGTTATCGTCGACCCCACATCACAGGCCATTACCGGCAGCTCGGCAAGCTTTACCGTGGTCACGGAATACGCTGCCCACGCCATCGTCAGAAATTTTGACTTGATGACTGTCTTTCCAGAAGCCGCCGGGTTGCGCCTGGATGCACCCGAAGGCTGGCAGGGTGATGCCATCCTCGACAGCCTGCCCAGCGCCTGGTCGGAGACCGGCACCCTGGAAGGTCAAATTAAATTCGACAAAGGAAAGGACATAGGCGGACCGTTAAGCCTGGGTGTAGTCCTGAGCCGTGAACTCGACGGCAAGGCCCAACGGGTTGTTGTGATCGGCGATGGTGATTTTTTATCTAACAGTTTTATCGGCAACGGCGGCAACTTGGACCTGGGTATGAATATAATTAACTGGGTATCCCATGATGAAACCTACATCGACGTCCCCACCCGCACTGCGGATGATATCGCGCTTAATTTGTCACCGGCGTGGAGCACAGTTATTGCATTTGGTTTTTTGTTGGTTATCCCTCTATTGCTCATCGGCACCGGCACCGGGATTTGGTTGCGTCGGCGTAAGCTCTAAACCCCGACAATGAAACAACGCTGGATCATCAATCTGGGCCTCGGCCTTATCGTCACCGCTCTCATCTGGATAGTGGCCTATAGCCCCGGCAAATCTCCGCCACCACCACCAATCACCCTGGGCTCGACACCTGCCGACAAAATTTCAGAAATCCGTATCACCCGACCCGACAAGCAAGATATACACCTGGTCAAAACGGGAAAGGCGTGGCATCTGGTTGCACCTATCAAAGCCCGCGCCAATCAGTTTCGTGCCGCCAGTGTAGTGGGTCTGGCCACCACTCGAAGTGAAGCCCAACCCACGGTGGATATCGACAAGCTGGCCCAATATGGACTGGCCACACCGTTGCTAACGGTGTGGCTTGGGGACCAAAAACTGGATTTTGGGGGCAGCCACCCGATAAACCACCGGCGTTATGTGATGACCGATGGCCGGGTACACCTCATCAATGACACGGTTTTTCGCCACCTCACCGCACCCTTTAGCGACTATATCGACTCACAATTATTGGCCGACATAGAACCCACCGTGCTGGAATTACCCAAACTTCGTATTGAACTTGGTGACAAAGGTTGGACCGCCAAGCCCGAGCCAAAAGACATCAGTGCAGATCGCATCACCGCCCTGGTAGATGAGTGGCGCCACGCACGGGCGCTGAGCGTCTTAGCTTACCCAGGCAAGGCCAGTGGCGACACCCTACGCATTGGCTACAAGGTCGATGCCAAGGCGAACACCACAAAGTGGCTGGACATCATCATTCGGAGCGTGGAACCGGAACTGGTTTTATTGCGACCCGACGAGGGGCTCGAATATCACTTCCCCGCCGACATGGCCAAGCGTTTATTTAAGATCAAGGCAGATTGATGCCGGAACTGCCGGAGGTGGAAACCACCCGGTGCGGGATCTCGCCCTACATACTCAACCACAAGGTACGCGCGTTTAACATATGGGAGCCACGACTACGTTGGCCGGTACCCACCGCACTGGCAAAGATTCTGCCAGGCCAGCGTATTGACTCCATCGAGCGACGCGCCAAATACCTGCTCCTGGGCACCGGGGTGGGCACCCTGATCATCCACCTGGGTATGTCCGGCAGCCTGCGTATTGTCACCGCCGAGTCAGCGCCCCAAACCCATGATCATGTGGATATGATCATGGATAATGGCCAAGGCCTGCGCCTGCGAGACCCACGACGATTCGGTGCGGTGCTGTGGACAGCCCAAGACCCGTACCAACATCCACTGCTCAGGCACATCGGCCCCGAACCCCTGGCCAAGGCCTTTAGGGGCAACTACCTACATAGCGCCTGCCGCAAGCGGCGTTGTGCCATCAAGACCTTACTGATGAATGCCCATGTCGTTGCCGGTGTAGGGAACATTTATGCCAGTGAAGCCTTGTACCACGCCGGCATCCGACCGGGCCGGGCCGCAGGTCGTTTGTCTCGCCAAGACTGCAAGGCCCTGGCCGCAGCGATCAAATCCACCCTGAAACAGGCCATCCGGGCAGGGGGCACCACCCTCAAGGATTTCACCAACAGCGCCGGCCAAGCGGGCTATTTTAGCCAGTCTCTACGGGTCTATGGCCGCCAGGACCAACCCTGTGGCCGCTGTGGCCACCCGATTAAACGCAAGATTATTGCCCAGCGTGCCAGTTATTATTGTCCAAAATGCCAATCCTGAGTGACCAGGGGTTTCCTGTATTTAAGTTACTACCCCGGGGTGTATGCTAATAAACTACTTAAACACATTGTAAAATGTCCTTGATTTTAGTATATTTTTTGTCAATACTGCCTATTAGGGTGGCACTCGGTCCATGCCCAATTTGCTGCCTTTATTGACCACGGCAGGGTATAGTCAACCGCGACAGCAACGGATCACGACCATGGAATACAAGACTGGCAGCCGGATTGAAAAAGAATTTGACGCCTACGGCCAGTGGCGCGAGGCCCTCGGTGACGCAATCACCCAGTACCGGGAGTGGCTGCGCGAGCAGGATTTGTCCGAAGCCCAATGCGACCTGCAGCTATCTGAGGTACTCGGTACCCTCCATGACAACCGTCTCTACGTCGCCTTCGTTGCCGAGTATTCCCGTGGCAAATCAGAACTGATCAACGGCATTTTCTTCGGTGGCCTGGGCAAGCGGGTACTGCCCTCCACCGCCGGGCGCACTACCATGTGCCCCAATGAGTTACTGCACGAACCCAACACCAAACCCAGTATTCGTTTGCTGCCCATTGAGACCCGTAAATCGGGGACACCTCTGGTCGAGTATAAAAATTTCTCCGATGAATGGACCTCCGTGGAGTTTGACCCCAGCGATCCCGACAATATCGCCAAGGCACTGCTCCACCTGACCGATATTAAGACCGTACCTATGGAAGAGGCCCGGGAACTGGGGCTGCATGTGGCCGAAGACGAGGCCCACGAGGACGGCATGCACATCACCGAAGACGGCAAGGTCGAGATTCCAGCCTGGCGCCACGCCGTCATCAATTTTCCCCACCCCATGCTCGATCAGGGCCTGGTGATCCTGGATACCCCTGGGCTCAACGCCCTCGGTGCCGAACCGGAACTCACCCTCAATCTGCTATCCAGCGCCCATGGAGTGCTATTTGTACTCTCGGCAGACGCCGGTGTGACCAAATCTGACATGGCGGTATGGCGGGACCATATCTGCGGCAGTGAGCGTAGCACCAAGGGGGTATTGGTAGCCCTGAACAAAATTGATGTCTTGTGGGACGAATTACGCGACCCTGAAGAGGTCGAACAGGAAATCCAGCGCCAAATCGAAACCACAGCAAGAACCCTGGGCATCGAAAAAGACCGCATTTTCCCCATCTCTGCCCAAAAGGCCTTGCTGGGCAAAATTCGTGGTGATGCTGAATTGTTAGCACACAGCCGGATCGAGGAACTGGAAGGGGCCCTGGCCAATGTATTGATTCCCGCCAAGCGGGAAATCGTACGCGATAATGTGCGTCAAAAGCTCAACGAAATCTATAAGACCATGCGTCTGATGCTGGCACAGCGTGTACGTGGGGTAAACGATCACTTGCAAGAACTGGATGGCTTAAACAGCAAAAATACCGTGGTCATCGAAAATATGATGGACAAGGTCAAACAGGACAAGGAACACCTGGAAAAGAGCCTGCAACGCTTTCACGCCACCCGCAGTATTTTTTCCCAGCAGACCAACTTGCTTTATACCCATCTGAATACAAAAAATCTGGAATCCCTGGTTGCCGAAACCAAAAAAGATATGACCATCAGCCTGACAACGGCGGGCATCAAGAAAAGCATGGAAAAGTTTTTTGTCCAGGCCGAATTGTCACTCAAAGAAGGTGCGATTCAGGCCAGAGAGATTAAAACCCTCATGGAGGGCGTCTATCGTAAATTCCAGGAAGAACACGGGCTTGCCAAGATCAAACCCGGCGCCTTCTCAACCACCAAATACCTGCGCGAACTCAAAGAGGTGAAGGCCCAGTACGAACAATTCCTGAGTGGCATGTCGCTGGTCATGACCGAACAAATGACCGTAGTAAGCAAGTTTTATGTCTCGGTGGTGTCCGGGGTAAAACGTATATTTGAGAAGGCCAACAAAGATGCCGACAACTGGCTCAAGACAATTATGTCACCCATGGAAACCCAGGTGCGTGAACACCAGATGCAATTACGCCGACGATTAGAGAGCATCAAACGCATACACAAGGCCACCGACAGCCTGGATGATCGACTTGGAGAGCTCAAAGCGGTTGAAGAAGGCTTTCGCATGCAAGAGGCGAAAATGGAAGAGCTTATCGCAACGGTAACCCAACACCTTGAGTATGATGACAACAATACCGAGATCAGAGTAGAAGAAACGGCTTAGGGGCACTTCTATTAATTGATAATCCCTTCTCCCTCCGGGAGAAGGTTAGGATGAGGGGATATTAAAAATCAATAACTTACCCTTATTTTATCCCCTCTCCCGGAGGGAGAGGGGATAAATAGAAGTGCCCTTAACGTAGTACGGCGCGTGAGGTGGTTATTTGACGACCGCCAACCCCTCTCCACGCGGATCACTGGCTACGCTTAGCTTTTTTGTCTTCTTGTTCCACAACACCGCCTGCATATTGCCATAACCCTGTTTGCGTTCTTTCAGTTCGTGCCCACGATCACGCATTTTCTGTTTGAGCGCTTCACTCCAGGCACCCGGCTCCAGAGTAACCACATCGGGTAGAAATTGATGATGAAAACGGGGCAAGGCCACCCACTGTTGTGGCCCACCACGACCCTCAGCAAACTCCAGGGCCGCCAACAACACCATGCTAATGATGCGACTACCCCCTGGGGTGCCTATTACCAAGACCGCATCAGGGGTTTCAAAAAAACTGGGGGTCATACTCGACAAAGGGCGTTTACCCGCTTCGATGGCATTGGCATCTGAGCCCACCAGACCGTACACATTGGGGTGCCCCGGTTTGGCCGAAAAATCATCCATCTCATTGTTTAACAAGACACCGGTGCCGGGGGCAATAAACCCGGAACCGAAAGGGTAGTTGATGCTCAAGGTTGCGCTAACGCGATTACCTTCATGATCAATGATGGAAAAATGTGTGGTATCGGTCCCCTTTGGCCTTCGTGCTGTTTCGCTATCCTTGCCATTCAATTGTTCGCTGGGTGTCGCCTTCGGCCCCAAATCGGCAATAAGCTTTCTGGCATAGGCGTCGGTCAGCAAGGCCTGACCGTCCACCGAAATAAAATCGGCATCCCCCAGAAAACGAGCCCGATCACGGTAGGCGCGTCGCATCACTTCCACCAGGTAGTGTGCCCTCATATCTGGTGCCATCTCGGTCAACTTGAAATTCGACAACATATTGAGCATCTGCATTAACACGATACCACCAGAGGAAGGCAAGGCCGCTGACGTCACCTGCATGTCACCATAGCGACCGGTGACGGGTTGGCGTTCAAGCACACGATAGCCATCCAAATCGGACTGGGTCCAGACACCCCCGTCAGCGCGCGCACCCGCTACCAACAGGCGGCCCACTTCACCACCGTAAAACCCCTCACGCCCACGCTGGGCTATAGCCTCAAGGGTCTTGGCCAAATCCAGCTGACGGAGGGTCGCGCCCAACGCAGGCAATTCACCAAAATCTAAAAATACATCCTGGGCCGCCGACGACAAATCGAACTGGCGAAATGCCAACAAGCGTCGAAACCGGGGGGTCACAGAAAAGCCGTTACGGGCATAGGCAATGGCAGGAGCGAGACTCTGAGACAGGGGCAACTGGCCATAGCGCTTGGCGATGTGTACCAACGCTGCGGGCAAACCCGGAATCCCAGCGGCCAGGGCACCATTGAGACTCGCCTTGGGAATTAACTCACCCCCTTTATCGAGATACATATTAGCAGTAGCCGCCCCCGGCGCCATTTCACGACCGTCGATCATCACCTGATGATTATCGGCACTGCGATGTAACAGCCAAAAACCACCACCGCCCAGTCCGGATGACATAGGCTCGACAACGGCCAATACCGCAGACACTGTGACAGCGGCATCAAAGGCGTTACCACCCAAAGCCAGAATTTTATGACCTGCCTGGGTGGCCAGTGGATGTGCGCTGGCTATAGCGGCTAGGGGTGACTGCTCCTGATCGGATGTACAGGCAGACGCACCCAATACAACCAACAACAACAGCAGCGATGACCGAAAACTGCGATTCATGTGGGCACGGCAATGGGTAGGATAATCGGTTTCATTGCACCGTGGGCAATGGCTCTAGGCTTCGCCCGTTAGCTTGGCGTACTTTTTTTGCAGCTGATCACGGGTTTCCGGGCAATCAGGGTCCGCAGGGATACAATCGACGGGACAGACCTCCACACACTGGGAGGTCTCAAAGTGCCCCACACACTCGGTACAGAGCTTGGGGTCAATAATATAGATCTCCTCACCTTGGGAGATGGCATCATTGGGGCATTCGGGTTCGCATACATCACAGTTGATGCATTCATCAGTTATCATTAAGGCCATGGTGGTAATCCAGATTAAAGTAGTGACATTATCCTGCGGTGACCCCAAGCAGGGCGGGCTGTTCTATTAGTTGACCGGAATACTTGGGTTTACCAGGCGGATACTAGCCTATTTTTTCCGCCACCGCAGCTACCACCTGCGGATGCAAGAACTTGGAGACATTACCCCCCAAACGAGCAATCTCCTTAACCAAAGAGGCGGATATAAAAGTATGATTTTCCAGGGGTGTCATAAACACCGTCTCTATATCGGCGTTCAAATTACGATTCATGGCCGCCATCTGAAATTCATATTCAAAATCAGACACTGCCCGCAAGCCACGTAATATCACTTTCGCCCCTTCCCGGCTGGCACAATCGACCAACAAGTCGTTAAACCCCACCACCCGCACTCCATCCAAACCAGACGTTACTTGCGATGCCAAATGGATGCGCTCATCCAGGCTAAACAACGGCCGCTTGTCCACATTCTCGGCAATACCTATGACCACCTCATCAAACAAGCGCACCGCTCGAGTCAGAATATCGGTGTGCCCATGGGTGATGGGATCAAAGGTTCCGGGATACAGTGCGACTACGGTCATGGATCGACCATAACCCAGCGCCCCCCAAGGTGCAAAAAAAGAAGCTAATTTTATTAGCCCTCAATCAACACCCGCTGATGGAGGGTGTTGTGATCCGGCTGCTCAGGCTTGAGCGTGTACTTAGCGGATTAAACCGACTGAAAATCGATACTAATCCGATTGCCTGCCACCGGACGAAACAGATTATCCGCAAAGGCGACATGAGCAGGGTGGTTCCGGTAACTGTCGATCACGGCTGGATGACAGAATCGAACCATCCAGGTGTATTGATACTTCGTGTCACTTTGCACGGCCTCACCGGTGAACACATCACGTACACCCGGAATAGAGGAAAGTACCCGTCGGCCCTCGGCAACCATAATTTCTGTGTCGGCCTTACCCAGCCTCTCCGTGTTATAGATGATTAGATGCTCAACAGGCTTCCACGCATCACATTGGGCTAACACCTCGGCGGCGCGTCCTGCTGCTCCCCACATACGCAGACAATGTTCGACTTCACTGGCTATCACCTGACTAATATCTTTCATCAAACCGCAGTAAGTACTGGATGTCCGGGTTTTGGCATTTTCCTTAATCTGTACAGAGACTCTATCTGACAGCGCGGTGAAATAATTGATCTTGGAGACACCATTGGAAATGAGCCGATGGTATTGGTCATCGGAAAGACCGGTCCCGCCATGGATAACCAGCGGAACGCGTAATGCATCATTGATTTGTTTCAAACGAGTGTAGTCCAGTTTGGGCTTTCCTTTGATGCGCCCGTGCACGGTTCCGATCGAAATGGCAAGAAAATCTACGCCGGTTCGAGTCACATAGGCTTTTGCTTCGGCCAGTGAGGTATAAGCGAGCCCATCGGCGTGATGATCGGCGGTCTCGCCTTCGACTCCGGGGACGCAACCTAATTCTCCTTCCACCGGTACACCGCAGGCATGTGCGGTATCCACAACCGTTTTAGTGATGCGCACGTTCTCGGTAAAGTCTAGATAGGATGAATCCACCATCAGGCTATTACAGCCACGGTTGATCGCATTAACCGCTGACTCGAGGCTAGTGCCATGATCCATATGGATGGCGACCGGTACCTTTGCCCGTAAAGCTGCCATTTCTACGGCGGGCATCATCAGTTCAAAATCGAAATGCTCAAAATGAGGTTCAACCAGATTCAGAACCACCGGTGCACGTGCCTGTTCGGCAGCCTGCATGATGCCTTGCAGAAAATCCAGACTGATCACTTCAAAGGCGCCCACAGCATAACCGTGTCGGTAGGCATGCTGGAGCATGTCCTTCATATCAACCAGCGGCATTGTATACGACCTTTAGTTTGATGCTGCCGGCTACGCAGAACAATGTGCCATCAATGTGGGCAAGTATAATATGCATGTTATGAATCATGTTAACCAAAAACACCTCGTCATGATTTGTTTTTGTCCTGCTTACTTTCATCAGCGTTAGCGGCTGAATGGTCTAACCGACTACGCAAAGCCGTGCCCATCAGTATCAGTACCTTCTCACGCAAATGATTGGCCATGTGATGGTAATAATTAAGCTGGCAGGTGACCGGTGTGTGCAGGGCAGTACGATCGTTATCCTGAAAATCGATCCAGGCCAATACCGGTAGATCATATTGGCATTGATCCACCACCACCCAGCTATCTTCCTCCAGAATTAAAGCCATCTGTTTAAGATCGGGCAATTGAATTCGCGTGGGTAACTGTAGATGCAAATACGCACGTCGCCACAGATTATAGAGTGGAGCGTCTATTTCATCGGTGCGTATTGCATAAACCGGCATATCATAAATACGCGTGGCCATCATCTGGTTAGACTGGCAAACAGCAAGGGCAGTTGTTCAGGCAGCCGGTTAACGTGTTCAATGATCGTATAATGGCCTTCCCCAAAAATGCGTTTCACATAACTGTCAGCATGTGCATCCAGTGTCAGGCAATAAGTCTGAACGCCACTTGCATAAAGCTCCTCGACTGCCTTTTTAGTATCGTGGCGCAAGTGCTGTGGATCCTGCTCATCAATATCGGCCGGTTCCCCATCGGTGACCAGTAGAATAAGTTTACGCCTTTCGGGCTGTTTTAATAAATGCTGACCGGCATGGCGCAGTGCTGCACCCATACGGGTTGACAGGCCACCGGTCATACCAGCCAGACGTGCCTTGGCGTCATCATCAAAATGTTGATTGAAATCCTTGAACCGATAGTACTGCACATCGTGACGACCATCCGAGGCAAAACCATGTAAGGCAAACGGATCACCAATTCCGTCGATTGCTGTAGCAACCAGCGTCGCCGCCTCGCGGGTCAATTGCAAAATGGTTTTGTCCGATTCACCTACGGTTTCATTGGTGGATTCAGATAAATCTAGCAACACCACCACGGACAGGTCACGCGTTTTTAATACGCTGCGCATGGTAATGCGTGGGCTGGGCTGTTCACCCATACGAATGGCGACCATCGCATCCACCGCAGCATTCAGGTCGATCTCGTCGCCGTCTTCGAGACCACGTTGTCGTTGCACGCCGGCCGGGGCCAGCAGATCAATAATCTGACGAATACGATGGGCAATGGGTTTGTGGACAGTAAGGATGTCATCAATATCTTCCGGATTGCCTTTGGGCTTGCGTCGTTCATACACAGTCGCCCAGTCCGGGCGGTGTAGCTGAATCCGATAATCCCATTCCTGATAGTGAAACGGATCGGACACCGGTTCCTTCCCCCATTCGTCATTAAAACTGCGGGCGTTATCCGTCAAGTCATCTTCATAAAAGCGCATGATATCGCTGCAAGTCCAGATCTCCTGCGCATCATCACCGGCCAATTCACAATCGACCTCATGCGCCATCATTAATGGACTGACCTGGCGACGGACCTGGCGTTGACTTGCGGCAATATATTCAAAACTATTTTCCCAGTCGATGTCGGCAAAATGCCAAATGAAACGGTTATCGTCACGATAGGGAATCCGGTAACGCTCAAGAATACGCAGGCTCGGCACCGCCTTGCGTCCAGCAGATATATTATAGAGCTCAACCCCCATCATCCAGGAAAAATGGTTGTCATCCTGGTTGACTTCGATCTCATTATGAAATTTTTTGGCAAACTGGTTTAACTGCCTATCATCACCCTCGTAGCGACTATCAAGTAATTGTAGGGCCAGTTTTTCAAGTATTGGTACTGTTTCATGTTCAACCGGTTCTTCGTATTCGGCCAACATAATCGACATCCAGAGTTTTTTCAGTCCCGGAAAACTTTTTGTGGCTTTGTATTCAATACGTGCATCTTCTAACAAACCGATAAAAAACATTTGTGCCGGACTGAGTTGCTCGGCTGAAACAGATGTCGTGGTATAAATCATATGTGAAGCCATGTGCGCGGCAGTGGCGCGATACAATTCCAGACCGGCAATATCCCCCAGATCATCCAGCGCATCAGGCATATAGACAATACGTTCTTCTATATAAGGCCGAAAATCCGTGTAATCGGCCCCAGTCGGGCGTAAAAAGAAATCCCGTCCCCATAAGGCACGTAAGTAAAAATTCAGTTTGCGTTGCACCTTAACAAACAATACACCACGACGTTCTTTTTCAACCATGGCGCGGCTGTCGGCAGATTCAAGATTAAAATAGGAAGTCAGGTTATCAAAGTCACGTCGATACGCCTGAGCACCGAAATTGGCCCAACGTCGTAGGCCACTCAAGGTCAGCTTGGCAAGCAACTCATCAATGTGATTGAGCATCGGCCGCAGACCGCGTGCCGCAGTAGAAGCCAGTTGATGAATCAGGGTCAGATAACCACGCACCAGTTGCGCATCACCTAGATGTTTGGATGCGGTGGGCAAACTGGAAAATAACAGGCTGATGACTTCGCCCGAGGTCATCGATGACACTTTCATCGCGGCGGTGATGCAATCACCGATGATGTCTTCGCCACATTCTCTAACGACCAATGGCATTTCCTGCAAGTAGGTGATGACCAGGTCATGACCACGCCCCAGGTTACATAATGCCCGGGCACCGTCCATGTAATCCGCCAACCCAGCTGGTGACATAATGCGCGCCGCATCGCTAAAGGTACTATCAAGAATATCCTGAACCTCCGGTGCAACCTGTTGCAGAAGTTCAGCGTAAACTTCAAGCTTGATAGAGGTCATGCCTGTACACCACTGTTATCAGATCAGTTTTAACCAAGGAAGGTCTGAACTGCAGCATTCAAAGTATCGCGCATATCCGGATCATCGGTTAACGGGGTGACCATGGTTATGCTGCAGGCGGCCTCCGGGCTGACACCCTTACTGATGAGCTGCCCGGCATAAACCAGCAAGCGTGTAGAAATGCCTTCATCCAAACCATGGCCTTTGAGGTTACGGGCACGGTGCGCAATTTGCACCAGCTTTTCAGCTATATCTTTATCGACACCAGATTCTTTGGAGACAATCGCTACCTCCAACTCGGTATCCGGGTAATCAAAATCCAGCCCGCCAAAACGTTGCTTGGTGGATTGTTTAAGATCTTTCATCAGGCTTTGATAACCTGGATTGTACGAAATGACCAACTGAAAATCGGGATGAGCCTCAATCAGCTCACCTTTTTTATCCAGCGGCAAAGAACGACGATGATCCGTCAATGGGTGAATCACCACGGTGGTGTCCTGCCGCGCCTCGACGACTTCATCTAAATAACATATTGCACCGATACGTGCGGCCATGGTGAGCGGACCGTCCTGCCATTTCGTGCCGTCTTTATCCAGCAAAAAACGACCCACCAAATCGGAGGCAGTCATATCTTCATTACAGGCCACGGTAATCAACGGGCGTTTCAGTTTCCAGGCCATGTACTCCACAAAGCGGGATTTACCACAACCGGTTGGGCCTTTTAACATCATCGGCATACGCACACTATAGGCCGCTTCATAAAATTCAATTTCCTGGCCTACGGCTTCGTAATAGGGCTCATCCTTAATGATGTACTGTTTTGGATCTACACTTGTCTCAGACATAATTATACCCACTCATACTCGAAGTTTTATTTTGTTACTCTTCGTCGCCAGTTTCATATTCGCCCGACCAGCCTGCATCTCGTGCTTTCTGGATAGCCTTGTCATGTATCTTACGGTGACGTTTTGCTAGGGATTCAGGCAGCTGGCTTACCATGCAACCATACTTATCCCACTCGGTATTGACCTTTTGCAATAAAATATCAATCCCAGCCAGGTTCCAGCCCTCACAGGTTTCGGATTCATCAATCAATTCAAATACCCAGGCATCACGAATAATTTTTCCAATGCTGGTCATGCCACCATTGAGGTCATTATTGATGCCCACATATCGATCAGGTTTGCTCATACGTTTTACAAGCTGCATTGTTAAAACAAATGATGGGAATATTGCCCTGGTCAGGTATTTTTATGACCAGAGCAACACCATTTATATTACACGGCTCACCTTAAACTGTTTTACCGCGATAGATAACCATTGATGCACCCGCAGATTGCGCGAAGTTATCAAAGCCCAGTAAACGGACATGGTTGTCTGGATGTGCGGTATGGCAAGCTTCGACTTCTTTTAGAATGACATCAACATCGGTTTCGCCAAACATGGGAAGTTTCCACATATACCAGTAGTTGTCAGATGCATTTTCTGGTTCGGTGTGTTCGATACCCGGGTTCCAGCCTTTGCTCACGATGTACTCGATTTGAGTACGCGTTTGCTCTGGTGTGAACGCTGGTAGGTATGAAAACGTTTCAAACTTACGGCTTGCTGCATCGGCAAGGCTTGATTCATAATCTTGCATATTACTGCTCCTAAATTTATATCAATGTTTATATTTAGCATAAGTGCATTGCTACACTTTGCTAAATGACCTTTCTCATTTATGCGCAACGTCTATTTTGTCAACAGTGTCGAATTCAAACTTGATTTCTTTCCAGGTTTCCATCGCGGCAGCCAGTTCAGGGCTGTGCTTCGCAGCGGCGGCAAGAATGTCTTTACCTTCTTTTTCAAGTTCTCGACCCATGTTACGGGCTTCAACACAGGCTTCAACAGCAACACGGTTGGCCGCAGCACCCGCTGCATTGCCCCACGGGTGACCCAGCGTACCACCACCAAACTGCAGCACTGAGTCATCACCAAATATGTTAACCAGCGCAGGCATGTGCCAAACGTGGATACCACCAGAAGCAACCGGCATAACACCTGGCATCGCGCCCCAGTCCTGGTCAAAGAAAATACCGCGTGAACGATCTTCTTTAATATAGGAATCACGCATGATGTCAATCCAGCCCAGAGTGGCATCGCGGTCACCTTCAAGCTTGCCCACCACCGTACCAGAGTGAAGATGATCACCACCCGACAAACGTAAGATTTTGGTTAACACACGGAAGTGAATGCCGTGGTGCGGGTTACGGTCCAGCACCGCATGCATGGCGCGGTGAATGTGCAACAACATGCCATTATCCTGACACCATTGTGCTAATTGAGTGTTCGCAGACCAGCCACCGGTAATGTAATCGTGCATAATGATCGGCGCACCAATTTCTTTAGCATACTCAGCACGCTTCATCATTTCGTCAGAGGTTGCTGCGGTAACGTTTAAGTAGTGACCTTTACGCTCACCGGTTTCCGCTTCGGCTTTATGAATAGCTTCCATCACAAAATCAAAACGGGCTCTCCAACGCATGAACGGTTGTGAATTTACGTTTTCATCATCCTTGGTGAAATCCAGGCCACCACGCAAGCCTTCATAACAAGCACGGCCATAGTTTTTAGCCGACAGACCTAACTTAGGTTTAATCGTACAACCCAGCAAAGGACGACCGTATTTGTTCAGGATGTCGCGTTCCAGCTGAATACCTTGTGGAGGTCCATTACAGGTCATCACGTAGGCAATGGGGAAGCGAATATCTTCCAGACGCAAGGCGCGTAAGGCCTTAAAGCCAAACACGTTACCGACCAAAGAGGTCATTACGTTTACAACCGAACCTTCTTCAAATAAATCGATAGGATAGGCGACAAAGGCGTAGAAGCAGGTGTCATCACCTGGCACGTCTTCGATCGCATAGGCACGGCCTTTATAGTAATCCAGATCCGTCAACAGATCGGTCCATACCGTCGTCCAGGTACCGGTTGATGATTCGGCGGCAACCGCAGCGGCCACTTCTTCTCTAGGTACACCATCTTGTGGTGTCACCTTAAAACAGGCCAGAATATCCGTATCTTTCGGGGTATAACCTGGCATCCAGTAAGTTTCGCGGTATTCTTTTACGCCCGCATCATAGGTTTTAGCCATCATGTCCTCCAGTGATTCAACGATTAAGTTTGGCGCGGTCATAGCCGCGGAATGGACATTATTCTGAAATCCATATATAAATGGAAATCAATAGTTTCTATTTATTCTATAGATAATAATCTATGGCCTATTCGACCGCTGAGAACCTGATACGGCATGTTACCCTGCGCCAGATGCAGATATTCGAGGCCGTGGTGCGTCTTGGTGGCTACACCCGGGCCGCTGAGGCGCTGCACCTGAGTCAGCCCACCATTTCCATGCAGGTGAAAAAACTCAGTGAAACCATAGGCTTACCCTTGCTTGAGAGGGTAGGCAGCTGTCCCCATACCACCGCGATGGGGGATGAAGTGTATGCCTCGGCTCAAAATATCCTCAGCAGCATGATGGCATTGGGTGAATCGGCCGCCACCCTGGATGGTGTGGTCAAAGGACCGCTGCGTCTCGCCGTAATCACCACCGCCAAGTATTTTATGCCGCACCTGCTGGGGGAATTTATTTCCCAGTACCCCGAGGTAAAACCGATATTGAAGGTGACCAATCGCTCGCGGGTACTCGAGCGCCTCAAATCCAATGAAGATGATTTGTTGATCATGGGACAGGTCCCGGTCGGCTTAGATGTTGAGGCCCACCCGTTTGTGGATAATGAGCTGGTGGTGGTGGCCAGTACCCGTCATCCACTGACTCAATGTTCGAACATTACGCTTGAACAGTTGAGCAAAGAACGTTTTCTGGTACGAGAGAGTGGTTCCGGGACACGACTGGCCGTAGATCGCCTGTTTGCAGAGCAGGGACTGGAAATCCAGCCGTATATGGATCTGGGCAGCAGCGAAGCGATTAAACAGGCGGTGATGGCCGGGCTGGGGATCTCGGTGTTATCTCGACATAACCTGCGACTGGAACTGGCCGGCAACCATATCGCAGTACTGGACGTAGCCGGGTTTCCCTTATTCTATCGCTGGTATGCGGTTCACCTGAAAGATAAAAAATTATCATTAGTGAGCCGCACGTTTCTGGATTTTTTATTGCAACAGGGAAAAAACATGATGCAGCCCGGCTTGTAACGGTATGCATAGTTATCGATGAGTTTAAGTAATGCATCAAGCTTATTGCCCATCAACCCTCTGTACGAGGTGATAGCTGACCTGACCGGCCTGTTTGCTGCGGTACTGCGCCCATTGGGGTGAGAGTAGAGGGACAGATTGTCCCCTTTGTGCCTCGGTGTACACGAATCCACCCGGTTTGACGGTATTATTCTGGGCAATGAGTTGGCAACATTGCCCCAACAAGGCCTGTTCAAACGGAGGGTCCAAAAAGACAATATCGAACGGCCTGTGGACTTGCCTCAAATACTGCAGGCCATCGTCGCGCACCACATCGGCACCCTCGGCATTCAATTGCTCCAGGGTCTTCATCAAGGACTGGACGACGCTGGCGTCTTGCTCCACCAAGACCACGCTCTGCGCCCCCCGTGACATCGCCTCAAGACCCAATGCACCGCTGCCGGCGAACAGGTCCAGACATCGCGTCCCTGGTAGCCAGGGCTGCAACCAATTAAACAGAGTCTCCCGGACCCGGTCCGGGGTTGGGCGCAAACCGTTTGCAGTGGGAAAATCAATCTTCCGTCCACGCCACTTACCGGCAATAATACGCACTTGGTTGCGACCTTGCTTCATGGACTCTTATAAACCACTCCGGAGTCTATTTTCCCCCAACGATAACGGTCAACATACTCTCCGGGTGCAGTCGCCGACGAAACGCATCACGCACCTGTTCCACGGTGACGGCCTCTACGTTGGCGACAAAGTCATCCAGATAACTCAACGGCAGCCCATAAAATCCGATCAAGGCCAGATACTCGGCTATTTTTTGATTACTATCAATTCGTAAAGGAAAGCCACCGCTTAGATTTTTTTTCGCGGCATCCATTTCTTTTGCGCTGGGTCCGCTCTCAACAAACTCCTTAACGACTCGATTAACAATCACAAGGGCCTGGTCGATTTGTGAGTTCTTGGTCTGTAATCCAATAGTGAACGGGCCCGGTGCCCGCATCGGCAGGAAATAACTGTACACACTATAGGCCAAACCCTTTTTCTCTCTCACCTCTTCCGACAGTCGCGACACCAGACCACCGCCACCAAGAATATAGTTGCCCACATACAGAGGAAAATAATCGGGGTCTCCACGTTTAATACCGGGCTGGCCAATGAAGATATGGGACTGCTTGGATGGAAAGCTGATGTGCTCACGGCTGGCACTTTTTCGCACGGGGACAGCGGGGATGGGCGGCGCAGCCTGTCCCTTGGGCAAGCCCCCGACGAGACGTTCGGCGATATCCCTGGCCTGGCGCTGACTAATATCACCGATGATTGCGATCACGGCATTGGCAGCAACGTAATACTGGTGATGATAATCGACAAGCTCTTTACGGCCGATGGCCTTGAGCCCCTTTGCGTCGCCTGAAGGATATTGCTGATAGGGATGATCGGCATAGAGTCGCTCATTAAACCGGCGCTGGGCGATCTCTGAAGGGGACTGGCGTTCCAACTCCAACCCGGTGAGTGCCCTGACCCGTTCGCGTTGCAGACTCTTTTCCGAGAACGTGGGTGAGGCAAGAATTTTCGCTAACAGGTCCACGGCAGGGCCCAATACACGTGCATCCGAAAGGCTGCGCAAACTCACAGTCGCCATATCACGCTGACTGTCTACAGAGAACTGTGCACCTACATCTTCAAAGCGGGTGGCAATATCATCTGCATCCAGTTCACCGGCCCCCTGTTTCAACATATGGTTGGTGAACCTGGCAATGCCGGCTTGACGGCCCACATCCCGGGCGCTACCAGCATCAAATATCAGCCGAAACTGCACCATAGGCAACCCACGACTTTCTACGAAAAGCACCTGGGCGCCCTTTTTTGTTTTCCATTGTTCTATGGGCAGACCCGCCTGAACAACACCCGCTACGGCCAATAGACATAAAACAATCAGCGGCTTAATGGTTTGTGTCATCGCGACCTCCCGGACGGCGCACAGCGCCCTTTGATTCAATAGGCAAAGGATTCAACCTGGCCACAGTCATTGCCTCAGGTACCAGATATTTTTTTGCGACCTGCCGCACCTGCTCTGCGGTCACCGCCGATACCCGCTCGATATAGGCCTCCACCAGGTCTGCATCCAGACCTACTGTCTCTAACTGACCAATCTTCATAGCCTGATAAAACACCGAATCCCGTTCATAGACATCGCTGGCCACGACCTGGGTCTTGATACGCGCCAGTTCCTGAGGCGAGACCAGCTCAGTTTTCAATAAACTGATCTCAGCTAACATGGCCTGCTCTATCTCGTCCAGGCTGTGGCCCGGAGTCGGGTTGGCATCCAACATCAATAAAGTCTGAAGCCGGGCGGCCCAGTCGTAACCCACACCCGTCTGCACTGCAATCTGACTTCCCCGCACCAACTTCCGTGAAAAACGGGAACTGTCACCACCACCGAGCACATTGGCCAGCACATCAAGGGCATAGGGCTCCCACTGGGGTCCGGTGGACAAGCTCGCCACCGACGGCACATGAAAACCTATGATGAGATAAGGCACCTTTGCGGGAGCAGAGATGCTGACACGCCGGGTTTGTTGTTGTGGCGTAAACTGTTGCTTCAGTTTGGGTGATGCACTGGGCTGATACTTGCCAAAGTATTGTTCGGCAAGCTCAAAGACTTCACCGGGCTGCACATCCCCAACGACCACCAAAGTGGCATTGTTAGGTGCATACCACTTTTCGTACCAAACCTGTAAATCACCGACATCCATGCTCTCAAGATCCTCCATCCAACCAATGACGGGTTGGCCATAGGCACTCTTGCCGTATGCGGTGCGCATAAAACGCTCATACACCAGGCTTTCGGGTTTATCTTCAGTACGCAGGCGCCGTTCTTCCATCACCACCTTGATCTCTTTGGCAAATTCATCACTCGTGATTTTAAGGTTGCGCATACGATCCGCTTCCAACCTAAAACTGATAGGAAGGCGAGATTTTTCCAATCGCTGATAATAGGCCGTGTAGTCCCGACTGGTAAAAGCATTCTCACGGCCACCTTGGGCGGCGATGATGCGTGAGAATTCTCCCGGCTTCAGCACATCGGTGCCCTTGAACATCATGTGCTCCAGAACATGGGAGATACCGGTAAAACCATCGGGTTCATAACTGCCGCCCACCTTGTACCACAGCTGTGAAACCACCACCGGGGCGCGATGATCGGGCTGAACAATAACCTTAAGGCCATTGGCCAAGACCTTTTCTACTCGCGAGGGCCCCTCAGGTACAGAGGGGGCACAGGCCACCAATAGACCCACTACCCACACAAAACCAAACTTGAACAATCTGAACATTAAAATTTCCCAGTAAATATATTTCAGCAACACTGAACCTTAACGATCAAGGACATATCGCCCCCTACAACCACCCCACAGAGAACCTCCAAATATTTCTTCAAAAACAAACGATCGGGGGCTCCAACAGGATATCCGTCCAGCCGCCAAACAGGGGGCTGGGCACAACCAGCTTGTGCCGTTCATGTGTTAGGATAATTGTCACTCATTATAACTATAAAATAGATTGAAATATTCTTGTCCCAAGATTCACCACAATCCGTAGACAATCCAGACCGCAAGGCGTTCAGCCGTTTGCGGGATAAACTCCTCAAGACCCGCTCCCAACTGGTCTCGGGTTTGGGTGGTCTATTGGGTACCCAGCGAGGCATCGACCCGCCCCTCCTCGAGGAACTCGAGGAACTTCTTATCGTCTCTGATGTTGGGCTTGAGACCAGCCAGTATCTCGTTGACCGCATCGGCACAACCCCTGGCCGGGAACAGCAAAAGGGTGTCGTTGCGCTGCTCAAACAGGGTCTACTGGATATTCTTGCCCCCTGTGAGCAAATTCTCCAGCCCCAGCACGATGACCGGCCCTTTGTCATCCTGGTGGTGGGGGTCAACGGTGTTGGCAAAACCACCACCCTGGGCAAACTGGCTTGGCAATTCAAGCGCGACGGTCTATCGGTCATGCTGGCCGCCGCCGACACCTTTCGTGCCGCCGCCATAGAACAACTGGGGGTGTGGGCAAAACGCGCAGATTGTCCTGTAATCCAGCAGCAACACGGTGCCGACGCCGCTTCGGTGGCCCATGATGCCGTACAGTCTGCAATCGCCCGAAAAATAGATGTGCTGCTAATAGACACCGCCGGACGCCAGGCCACCCACAGCAATCTGATGGAAGAACTGAAGAAGATCAGACGGGTACTGACCAAACTGGATGAAACTGCACCCCATGAGACACTCATGGTGCTGGATGCCAGTACCGGACAAAATGCACTATCACAACTCACCCAGTTTCATAGTGCCATCGGTGTCACCGGAGTATGTCTGACCAAACTGGATGGCACTGCCAAGGGCGGTATCTTGATTGCGATTGCCAAACGGCTCGGCCTGCCCATCCGTTATATCGGCATCGGCGAAGGGACCGAAGACCTGCACCCATTCAATGCCGAAGAGTTCGTTGATGCCCTGTTACCCGCAATGGATCAAGCGAAATGATTCTCTTTGATCACGTCTACAAACGTTACCCCGGTGGTCAGGAGGCACTCAAGGATATTTGCTTTGATTTACCCACCGGTGAAATGGCTTTTCTTACCGGTCATTCCGGTGCGGGCAAGAGTACATTGCTCAAGATCATCACCTTGATCGAGCGCCCCAGCCGGGGCCAGGCCATCGTCAACAACAAAAACCTGTCCACCTATCCCCGTCGCCACATCCCCTATCTTCGCCGCGAAATCGGCGTGGTCTTTCAGGACCACAAGCTTCTCTACGACAGAACCGTATTTGATAACGTCGCCCTGCCCCTGGTGGTGGCCGGTCACCGTCATCAGGATATAGGTCGACGAGTACGGGCGGCACTCGACAAGGTGGGGCTCTTAAAAAAAGAGCGCGTCTACCCGATAACACTTTCCGGGGGTGAACAACAGCGGGTGGGCATCGCCCGCGCTGTGGTCAACAGGCCGCCATTGCTATTGGCCGATGAACCTACCGGCAACCTTGATGCGGCCCTGTCTGACGAGATCATGGATTTGTTTGTGTCCTTTAATCAGCACGGTGTTACGGTGCTGGTCGCCACCCACGATTTGAGGCATATCAAACGACTCAGAATGCCCGTACTCACCCTCAGTCAAGGCTATATGGTGGACGGCCAACAGAAACAGGGGCAGATGGATCTATGATCAGCTATCTTCTGCGCCATCTGCAAGTCCTGTTCTACACCCTGGGTCAATTGACCGCTGCCCCGCTGGCCACCCTGATGACGGTTGCGGTGATCGGTATCACCCTGGCCCTTCCCAGTGGGCTGTATGTGTTATTGGAAAATATGCAGCGCATGACCGCCCACTGGGAAGGGGGCGCCCAAATCTCTTTATTCCTCCAGACCACCACCTCCGATAGTGCCGCACAAAAGCTGGCCGAAAAACTACGTCGTACCCCCGGCGTGGCAGAAATTGAGTACCTGTCGGCAGATGACGCACTGCTTGAATTCAAACAGCTTTCCGGTTTTGGTGAGGCCCTGGACGCCCTGGACAGCAACCCCTTACCCCCTGTGCTGGTAGTGTGGCCGGCACCGGACTACAGCAAACCACAGGCCCTGGAGGCCTTGCGCAAAAGCTTCTCCAAGTTTGGTGAAGTCGACATTGCCCAACTCGACCTTGAGTGGGTGAAGCGTCTGCACATTATTCTGCGTCTCGCCCAACGGGGGGTCCTGTTGCTCGGGGGCCTGCTGGGTATGGCGGTATTGCTGGTTATTAGCAATACCATTCGCCTGGCCATATTCAACCGCAAGGACGAGATCCAGATCATCAAATTGATCGGCGGCACCGATGCCTTTATCCAACGCCCCTTTCTCTACAGTGGCTGGCTACAAGGGACCCTCGGGGCGATCATGGCCTGGTTGCTGGTCACCCTCGGTCTGGCGTTATTGGCCGGTCCCATAGGCGACCTGGCCATCCTCTATGGCAGCCAATTTAACCTCGCCAATATGGCCTTGGGTCCGTCCATGGCCTTGCTCGGGATAGGTGGTGGCCTGGGCTGGCTGGCCTCCAGGATCGCGGTAGGTCGGCACCTGCGGGCTATAGAACCGACTTAGGGGCACTTCTATTGATTGATAACTCCTTCTCCCTCCGGGAGAAGGTTGGGATGAGGGAATAATAAAATCAGTGTCTTAGCTTTGTTTGCTCCCCTCACCCTAGCCCCTTTATGCCCTAGGGGTGCTCCCGGAGGGACCTCGGTGCCCCCTCGTGGGGTAGAGGGGATTAATAGAAGTGCCCTTAAACTGTCCTCCCCCTAAAACCCACAAGGCAACTATTCATATTCAATCACGGCTGCGACCGCAGCAGTTACACTGTCCATTATCGACGGAGATACTTTACCGATAAACTCCTTGAAGCGGCTGTGGTCAACAGATCGTATCTGTAGGGCAGTGATGGCGGATGTCTTTGTTAAACCATTTACCTCATCTTTTTCGAGCTTTATATGCCAGATGTTGTTTTCGAATTGGTTTTTCCAGTTGGTGATGGGTGCAATTACCGAAAGAGGAAGAGCTTGAAGGGAATCAGAGCTGATGACCAAGGCGGGGCGCAGCTTTTCCATTTCGGCACCCACGATTGGGTTTAATTGTACCCACCAAATCTCACTGCGCTTTGGCTTAGATGCCGTCAACTATGTCATCCCCTTCCCAGTCTCGCCACTCAGGATCAGATTCGTATTCCTTCGAGAGCGCTTCTGCTTGGGAGCGCATCACCTTTCTTCTTTCTTCAAGCGGCAAATTTAAAAATGCGCGGCGTTTGATTAAATCCAGCGAGTCTTCATTTTCTATTTCTTTACCCGCATAACGTGCCGCTTCTTCCCGAGTAAAAAGGTGTTCCGCCAAGCCACGATAAACCGTTCTATCCAACCACTCGGGCTTTTCAGACTCAAGTGGGTAAGGCTCGTTTTTACGCATACCTTCCTTGTTAATGCGAATCGACCAGGATTGGTAGTAATTTTTTGAAATGACCTCTAAATCAAGCAATCTGCGCAAAATAGCCTGGATGCTCAGTCCAAATTTCTCTTTGAGAATCAATAACTCTTCAAGACGCACATTCGTTCGACGCTCACCCACCTCACGCCTAATCAATTCAGCAGGCGCCAAAAACGCACCGCCAAAACGAAACGCAGCTGCTTCTTCATCAACACCCTGAGCAATTTTTAGAACGGTATGCCCCAACTCATGGGCAATGTTCAAACGCTGCCTCTCCCCCGGCACACCTTTGCGCGACACAACCGCCGCCGCAATAATTTGCTTATCTTCTTTCGCGTAGGCAGAGATACCGTCAAACTTGTCATGCGCATCAATCTCAATAACATGAATACAATGGTCCTCAAGCACACTGACCAAGTTCCCTATGGGATCCACGCCTAATCGCCACTGCTGCCGCAATTGACTTGCTGCTTTTTCTGCATCCTCCAGCTTTCTTACCGGAAACTGCATTACCGGACAGTCACAGGTTTGCCCTGCATAAACGGTCGTTTGCAAATACACCCTGTCTTCCAGTGCTTGGCGTACAAGGTTTTCGGTCTTGATTTGTTCGCGTTTACTCAGGCCACTGGACTTGCGGTAAGCAATAAACCCAACATCGACTTTGGGCTCGCCCCACAACTGCACAGACTTAACGCCAAGTGATTTGGCCAGCTTATTTACTACAAAGGGAGAGGGTACAACTTTGCCGGTTTCGTATTTAGAAATGGAGGCTTTGGTCACCAGGCCGCCTATTTGAGCCACCAAATCGTCCTGAGACCAACCTCTGGCAAGTCGTAATTGCTTTAGGCGTGCGCTAATCATGGCTTTGGTGTTCCAATGTTTCCGAACCCGAATGGGTTGACAAACATTAATAAATATAAGTCAGTTTGTCAACCTGCTAATCTCCTGTACGGTACCGTACCCTCTAAAAAGGGCCAAGGGTCGGGTAAATTGCGGCGCTGGTGGTATATATATTTATTATTACAGATTGCGGCATTCTAGCAGTACACACCTCATATCTGCCGGATGATTTTGTGGAGCACCCATAGGATATGGCCTTACTCGACATCGGCGGCGGTCTGGGCTGGCTGGCCTCCAGGATTGCGGTAGGACGGCACCTGCGGGCCATCGAGCCATAAAACCTGTACTTACAGGCAGATTACAGGCCCTTGCCAATTATATCTGATCGGATATAATTATAGGCATGAATGTGATTCGCCTCCTACGCGCCCAAGCGGGCATGACACAACAAGAATTGGCCGCCCGGGCTGGAACCTCTCAGCCTACCATTGCATCCTATGAATCTGCGGCAAAATCTCCCACGCTGGCAACATTACAAAGACTCGCTTCTTCTGTTGGGCTGGATCTGGCGATCACTTTTGTTCCCCGTCTGACCAGAGAAGACCATAGAAGTCTTGCCTATCACCGAGTGATCGCAAAAAAATTGGGCCAAGATCCCCTCTCTACCATAAAACAGGCAAAACGAAATTTAAGCCGATTAAGCATGCTTCACCCCGGGGCAAAGGCGCTTCTTAGTCAATGGCGCCTTTGGCTTGAGCTTCCCATTGAGGAGTTGAAATCCAAAATTCTCGATCCCGGCATAGCAGCACGAGATATGCGGCAGGTGTCGCCATTCTCGCTACTGCAACCCCAGGAACGTGCCCAAATCATCAAGCAGTTTAGAAAGGATTATGGCTCGTGAACCGGGATCAGGTAGAGTTCTGTCGATCTCTAGTCGAAAGAGACTTGGTAAACCACCCTACCCTGCGAACCCGACTGAAGGGCATTAGGACGCTAAAGCCGGAAACTCGTAGATCAGTGTTGCATCTCATTCCCAACGAAACCGACTAAATTGGCGACAAATGGGGCTCAGTGACGCACAGCCTCGTTGATCCATTGTCATTATCTTGTTGATTTATAATGGTATTATTTCAGTTTGGGTCACTGTAGGGGAACTAAATCCAGCATTTGGCACTCTCATGGGCAGAGTGCTAAAATATCAACGTTGATTCAATTTAAGCGACATTGCGATCAGGAGTGTTATGAGCAAAAGACAACTTGTTCTTCTACCCGCTGGCCTACAAGGAGACAGCGGTCTTGCGTCCTATATCCGTATCGCCCAAGCGGCGCCTGTCCTCAGCATCGAAGAGGAACGGGCCTTGGCGGTACGCTTTCGTGAAGACGGCGATCTGGAGGCCGCAAAGCAACTGGTGCTTTCACAGCTACGCAATGTGATTCACGTCGCCCGGGGGTTCAGCGGCTACGGCCTGCCCCAGGCAGACCTCATCCAGGAAGGTAATATTGGCCTCATGAAGGCGGTCAAACAGTTCGACCCCCAACGCGAGGTGCGCCTGATCTCCTTTGCCATACACTGGATCAGGGCCGAGATGTTTGACTACATCTTGCAGAACTGGCGCTTGGTCAAGGTCGCCACTACCAAGGCCCAACGCAAACTCTTCTTCAATCTCAGAAAACGTCGTCGTCACCTGGGTTGGATGACCCGTCAGGAAGTCGATGGTCTGGCCAAAGAGCTTGATGTGAAGCGTGAGACCGTACTGCAGATGGAGGCGCGCATGAATCACAGCGATGCCCAGTTTGATGCAGAAGACAGCGACCTGGATAACCCCGGCTTGGCACCGGCAGGGTATCTACAAGACATGCGCTACAACCCGGAACAACTGGTCTCAGCGGCTAGCCAGACAGATGACGACAACCTTCAGATTGCCACCGCGTTGAGCAACCTGGATGCCAGAAGCCGTGACATCGTACAACGTCGCTGGCTGAGCGAGGACAAGCCTACCCTGCACCAACTGGCAGATCAGTATGGCGTGTCGGCCGAACGCGTGCGCCAGATTGAGAAGAAGGCCTTGGCGTCCATGAAAGACGTTTTGGTGGCCTAGCGGCACCGTTACAAGCGGAAATAAAAAAGGCCCCCTCCCTCAAGGTAGGGGGCCTTTTTGTTATTTAGTCGGCCCTGAAGAAGTCATAACTGCCTGAAAGTAATTAGGAAAGAGGTCATTTTGTTGAGAAGATATTGCCAGAGAATGGTAAAATT
>JAADGI010000023.1 GCA_013152415.1 Gammaproteobacteria bacterium
AGTATTTACTAACTATCAAGAACGAGTAGACGACAAATTTCTGGCACTTAAATAATCTTCCCAGGTTCGATATGATTTCTTTATATCGTATAAGGTACTAGCGAACACCAAACAAATGCCATTATCTTGGAAGTCATACAGTCGAATCCAATACATTTTTGGAACAAAAATCCCTTTATCGGGGGAATTTAGAATATAGGTCTTTGTATCTTTACCATCTGATACATCAACTTTTAATGCCCCACCTACCGCAGTAATCACTTGATCAGTATCATAGTGAGCATGCCCCCCCCTATCGGTATCAGGCTTTACATTGTGTACATAAAAAATTCTTTTTATCTTGAACGGTATATGCGTTGACTCCTCAATAGCCGTTAATCTTCCACGATCGTCTATGTTATCTTGAAATGATATCCAATAAATTTCATTAAAATTCATATTTAAACAGCCTACTTGTCAGAATCCATATGTTGATGTATTTAGATACATCCAATTTGCAGGTGAATTCAATATATTTAGTGCAATGTGTACAATTTAGAAGGCAAGCTGTGGCAGCACCGTAACCTCTTCTATCGACAAACTAAAGGGCACCACAGACAAGAGTCAGTGTGCAGCCCTAAGGGATAACAATACCAGATTTATTGATTGATGAAAGCATGCCAGAATCATCTGATAGTCCTGATTCTTGGGGCCCTCACCAAATCGAGTGGTATTCTACCTGCTAACACTTTCCGGTGATAGTACCGTCACTGCATGATAGATTTTGTACGGGCGCATGCAAAATTGACTTAGCTAAAAGACACTCTTAGGATATAAGACATACTTGATGTAAAGTGACCCCACAACACGGTGACAACTTACAGGAGCAAGACAGTGAGCCAGCATACACTCCCACTTTGTTTCACCCGAGCCTGGTCCCGGCTTCTAAACCCCGTGGTCCTGAGCTTTGGCCTAACCACCTTAACGTCAGCCTTTAACCTTGCCATCGGAGCAAGCGGCCCTGCCTATAAAATCATGATCCTGGGGAACTCCATTACCCAGGCACAGACTTCACAGCAAAGCTTCCGATATCCTCTTTGGAAAAAATTGATCGACGCCAACATAGCCTTTGATTATGTGGGCTCCATGTCCAAACATCGCGGGAGTGGCAATCCACCGCAACCCGATTACAAAGGACAAAAATTTGATAAGGACCACGAGGGCCATTTTGCCTGGCAGGCTGATGAAATTATTATTGGCAGATCTACTAATTATGGCGATTCGGGGACCGGAAACTTAAAGGCCTGGCTAAAAACCTATGATGTCGATATCGCACTGATACATCTGGGGACCAATGATGCATTTAATAGGCAAAGCAATGGGTCTACCGCCGAAGAACTAAAAACTATCATTAGAACGTTACGTGCAGATAACGCCAAGGTTGCAATTCTTCTGGCCAAAGTAATACCCACTTCCCGGTCACCGGGTGATGCCAAAGCGGTCGCGGCACTCAATGAATATATTCCAAAGGTTGCAACCGAAATGAACACCGCCAACTCACCGGTAATATTGGTGGACCAGTTTACCGGATTCGATGCCTCCACCGACACCTACGATGCCGTACACCCAAATGCGATGGGTGAAGAAAAAATGGCACAAAGATGGTTTGATGGAATCAAAAGCTACCTGGAGACCCAAGCATCGAAATAAACGGTGAGGCTTGACAGACCATTGCCAAAGAAAATAAAAGCTACGGTCAGCCCCCATGAACTCATTGATATGGTTCAAGAACTATTTCTGACCTCGCAAACGAATGACCTTTGCTGGCATACCGACACAAATAGCATTGTCCGGTACTGATTTACTGACCACGGCCCCGGCCCCGGCAATGCTCCCCGCATGCATGGTGACGCCACCCAGCACGGTCACTTTGGCTCCCAACCAGACATTGCCCTCTAACTTCACACCACCATCTGGCTTGATACCCTGTTCGCGTATGGGGATATCGAGTCGGTCGTAATTATAATTTCCGCCCCCGGCGATATAGCATTGCGGCCCGATAATAACATCTTCGCCAATACTCACTGGACAGTCATTGGTCGCATGTATGACAGTTTGTGTGCTGAGCCCAGTACGTGACCCTATGTGGACGCAGCCATTTTTGCAGGAAATCATGACATTGATTGACATCATCACATCATCTTCCAGGGTAATAACGTGATTTTCCTCGTCATGCCGTGCATCCAAAACACAACCTTCACCAATAATGACCCTATTACCAAGGTGTATGCGCCTGGGGTGACGCAGCACCACATTATCGGCAAACATAACGCCTTTACCACATGACCCAAAGAGTCTCGGCCAGAAAATCTTACGCAGAAAAATGCCGAGTGCCCCCGGCACCTTTCCGAACCAAGCGCACAACTCAAAATAGATTAAATAAGAGATGGAAGAACTCCCAATCATCACATTCTGATACTTGGAAAGTGCAGACCCTTTCTCAGTGATAACCTTGTGAGTCTTATTAATCTCTGTTTTCATTGCCCGTATTTTTTCCTAAAACGCTCACATCAAGCGATTGGTATACTCTCTCATTGAGTCAACGGTCTCGCCTTCAAAATAAATGCGATACCATATTTCAAGATTCAGCAGCACCCATATACGATAGTTGTGATCAACCTTGCCTGAAATATGTTCTTCCAGCATGCCATTGATATAACCCTGGTTAAATATCCCCAGCTCGACAAACCGTGACTGTGAAAATAAATTCCGTAAGAATTTCTTAAGATCGGTACGAAACCAAATACCCAAGGGAAACCGAAAACCCTGCTTCTTGAGGTGGATAAGCTCCGGCGGCATATAGCGAGACGCCACCTTGCGTAAAATATACTTAAGCTGCCTGCCCTTTAATTTAAGGTTGGCAGGGATCGCCGCCGCAAATTCCACAATCTTATAATCTATAAGAGGCGCACGGCTTTCCAGAGAATGGGCCATGGTCATGCGATCACCGATGGTCAGCAAATGATCTGGAATACGGGTCATCAAGTCTGTATAAAGCATTTTATCAACGACATGATCCGCATTTTCTGCATTAAAGAATCTCAAAATCTTCTCGGATGAGGCATTGTCGGTGACCTGCTGCCTGGCCTCTTCGGTAAATAACTGTTGTTTGGCCTCATGGGTAAACCTCAATACCCCCAAACTCTGGGCGTATCGTTCACCTCCAGAAAACAGGGACATCTCGTTAACCCAGGCGGCCTTTTGGGCAAGACTCTTGTAGCCGTAGGATTCCGGTATTCTATCGCTAATTTTCTTCACAACCCCCTGTCGGAACCACTTCGGTAACAGGCAATAATAATCCACCAGACGTTGCCCAAAAAATCGATCATATCCGGCAAAATTCTCATCACCACCATCGCCACCGAGAACCACCTTCACATGCTTGGCCGCATTTTGCGCCACGAGGTAGACCCCAAAACCAAATGGATCGGAGGGTTCATCCATGTGGTAGATCATGTCTGGAATAGCGTGTATCAGATCCGGTTCGACAATCTCCTCGTGGGACTCCATGCCATACCGATCAGACACCATCTTGGCATAGGGTAACTCATTGAATTCCACCTCCCGGGTCCCAATGGAGAATCGAGGAATTTTTTTATCACTCAATACCGCCATCATGGAGGCAATGGTCCCCGAATCGATACCGCCACTTAGAAATGCACCGACACGGACATCACTTAAAAGGTGCTCTTTTACCGTTGCCAGCAACAGATTATTGAGTTCTTCTTCGATTTCCACCTCACTACCAGTATTTTTATTCTTAAAATCGACATCCCAGTAACGCTGCGTAGAAACCTGATCCCTTTCATAGGTCAAGCATGTGGCTGCGGGTAGCTTGTGAATCCCTTTGAACAAAGAGTATTGATCAGGTATGAAGCGCAAAGAAAGGTAATGCCAAAGGCCATCAAGGTCGATCTCGGGCTTGACCACTTCTGCGGCCAATAGTGATTTGATCTCAGAGGCAAATGCAAAACGGCCATCGCGCTTACAAAAGAACAGAGGTTTTTGCCCAAGATGGTCCCGGGCCATGAATAGGCGTTTATCCTGCGTATCCCATATAGCAAAGGCAAACATACCGCGCAAATGTCTGACACACTCAGCACCATGATCCTCATAAAGATGCAATATCACCTCGACGTCCGTTTCGGTCTTGAATTGATGCCCTTTTCTCTTTAGAGCCTCACGCAACTGTGGACTGTTGTATATCTCACCATTACAAACCAATTGCAGCGTATCCGTCTCATTGGAAATGGGTTGTCGGCCTGACTCCAGGTCAATAATACTCAAGCGTCTCTGGCCCAGAGCGATATGTTCATCGTGATAAAATCCAGAATCATCCGGACCTCGATGAACCATTACATCAGTCATCTTTTTTATGACATCATTACCGGTAGATCCGGTAATTCCCGCTATACCGCACATCGCTATATCAATCCCTGGTCTTTATACCAGTTTACCGTAATCCGGATCCCGTCTCGGTCTTCGACCTTAGGCTGATAGCCCAACATAGACCTGGCCTTGCTTATATCGAAAGCACGATTGTGTGTAAAAAATCCAACTCGCCGTCTGAAAATCGGCGGCTTGATCCGTAGCGGACGGCAAATCATTTCACACAAAAGTCCCGCTAACCACACCGGCCACACTGGGATTTTAATTTTAGAGAGCTTTACTCCTGCTGCCTGGGCAATAGACGATGCCAGATCATTAAGACTAATGTACTTACTTGATGCAATATTGAACGCTTCAAGGTGCACTTTTTCTCTCGGCGCAACACCGCCCAAAAGAAGAGAATCAGTCTGATCATCGATATAACCCAGATGGGCCAGCACCTCTCCAGAACCGATCATCATGAATTTTCCTGATGCTATCGTCTTGAAAAGTTTAAGCATTCTGACGTCCCCAGGCCCATAGACCATTGCCGGACGATTCACAGTCACGATCATACCATCAGCGGCTAGTGTTTTTGCGTACTCCAATACCGCCAACTCACCTGCCAACTTTGTTCGGTGATACTCATCCATAGGGTTGAATGGACTTTTTTCGGTGCACGGTATTTCCTTGACGTGGCCATGAACCCCGACAGTACTGCAATGCACAAATCTTTCTACACCCAACTTTCCAGCGAGTTTGATTAACTTAATTGTCCCGTCCACGTTTACCTTTCGATACATGGACTCCGCATGTTCCACTTCCTGGAATAACGCCGCGATATTAAATACAATATCGACCCCCTGAAGCAGGTCGTCCCAGGAGGCATCGCTGGCAAGGTCCAGAACGGCAACTTGATAGCCCTTTTCCCTCAGCTCCTCCGCCTCCTCGGCATACAGTACCGTGCCTACCACATCCAGACCATATTCCACCAAACGTTTAAACAATGCCCCACCTATAAATCCGGCAGCTCCGGTAACCAGAAGTTTCTTGCCGGAAAGTGCTTTGTATTCTTCGGGAAGTGCTAAATTACGTTGTGGTTCAAGTAATGTTAGATTGACCATTGGTTGCCTTTAATGTCTTGTAAGATTCAATAAGAATAACGCTTGTAAACAACTTACCTTTCCAGAAATATCGCTTAATGGTACGTAGAACTGATACCCCCCCAAACCCTGCGTTATTCAGAAATTTAATGAGTTCTTTGCTGCTATAAAATGCCACTTGGTCCTTGATTAAATAACGGTGCAAGACTCCCCAAAACAATGTCAGCAAAGATTGGGTTTTATCCCGCTCCAGGATATAGAGCACACCCTGACTATCAAGCAGCTCGTGCAATTTACAGGCGGCCTTCTGTGGATTTGAATAGTAATGAAATGAACTGGCACAAACGATAATTTTAAATCGATAGGGGCTCAACAGCTTTAGGTCGATATCTTCCCAATCACCCGTAATAAATTTTACGTTACCAACCCCTTCAGCCTTGGCCTTGCGATTTGCTTCATCAACCATTTTCGATGATATATCGAGACCAACCCCCCTGATATGCGGATTATTTTTGAGGTATTGACGCAGAAAATATCCTGTACCGCAACCAATATCGAGCACATCACCCTCTTCCAATGACGGCACTTGTCTGAGAATCTCTTCGCCCTGGGCTTGATACCAGGGTGACAGTCGGTTTGTCTCGTACTGGGCAGCAAGCGCATCGAACTCTTCCTTAATGCTACTCATCCGATACATTGCAGAATGCAATTACACTAACACCTTGTGCAGGAGTGCGCACAGACGTGCCTCTGTTTCTGAAAGTATCCATCCATCGATCTTCACAATATTTTCCAAAACAAAGTCCTCACGTAATTTATTTGAAAATAGCACTAGACTTTTTTCTGGTGTCGCATCAGACCACGCATTAGCATTCAACTTTATGGCTTTGAGCAATGATTCGGTCAGTTGCTCAAGCGTAAGATGGGCCACGGCGCTGTCTAACTCCACATAGCGCTTACCGATTTGCCTTGCAATGTCATGGCGTTCCAACAAAGTCACCATACGCTCTGCAATTTTCCGCCAGTCGGGGCTAAATAGGGCCTGGTAGCCCACACCACCCAACACGGACCCCGACACCAGCACCAAGGTCGTTAGAAACCGACGCCTTGACAGGAGATTTACCAACCCATTCACCGTAACTGCTCCTTGGCATGGTCCGCCAATCGTAATGCCAGCGCGACAATAGTAAGCGTGGGATTGGCGTACCCGATGGTAGGAAATACCGAACTCCCCGCTATATAAAGATTAGGCACATCAAACACCTGACAGTCACGATTGACTACCCCGGTTTTTGGGCTGGTAGACATGCGAGTCGTTCCACAGTGATGCCTGCCCGCCTCCAGATTGCTTGGCCAATGCTCTTGATCCTCGAATATCACACCGCAGCCACGACCATAGCCCATGCGCCCAAATTCCAGCGCTGCCAGTTCCAGTGCCCGGTAAACGGCAGCCAGATCAGCATCGGTCACTTGCCAATTTACCGCAATTTTTTTCTGGCCAAATAAATCTCGTTTATCAGTCAGACTGATACGGGAATCGGGATTAGGTACTGGCTCCAACACCAGATGCAGGGCAATGGAGTCACGTTTTGTTTTAGATTCCAAGCGGGGCCTATCCCCTGCCGGGTCCGCAAGCTCATCGAGCAGGGTGAATATCTTGCCCACTGGGGTCTTGTTTTGGGCGCTGGCTCTAATGAGGTGTATCCGAAAATTTGGCATCCTTTCCTTTCGCATCAGCCTCTCGGTTGATGCGAGAACACTGAACATCTTACCCCCATCCACACTGTGCAGCGAATGATAGAGATCAAGATTGAGTTTCGGGTCACTAAGGGAAATATCTTCCCCCGGCCGCAACAATATGTGGTCCATAAAATAACGTCCCACCAGGCCCTGCTCATTACCGAGGCCACCACTTCTGTCCTTATCGGAGAGCAACAAAATTCGCGCGTTCTCCATTCCGCCGGTGGCTAATATAAAAAGCCTTGCTGACACAGAGACCTTTGGGCCATCGATACAGGTCACCCGAGCCTGGGTAACCTTTGACGCACTACTGTCAGTCCGTAATTCCTGCAGATTAGCATTCAGGTAAACTTTGACATTCGTGGCCTTGCCCAACTCCTCTCGATAGACCTTACCAAAGCGTGTGGGGGGACTTTGGTTGTACACCGCAGACTTGAGTCGCGCATCATCAAGCTCCAGATCGGGCAGCCCGGTTTTTGTGGTCCAGAAATCCAGATTTTCATACTCGTATGGACCCAATCCACAGATGGGCTGGGCACGACGATAATAAGATTCGAGATCGGCACGGGATATGGGCCAACCGCTATGGGGCATCCAGTCACGAACCTCGAAATCAATACGATCCAGGGGTCTACAGTGTCCCGCCCAATGATTGGTGGTACCCCCAAAGTAGCGCAATCGATTGACCTCAAGATCGAAGGTAGGGAGCCCCACATTATCGCCTTTGTACAAGGCCTGAGTGCGCGCGTCCGGCTTAAATCCACCACTTTCGATGACCGCGACCCGCTCCGGAGAACCAATAAACTCACGGGCTATGGTGATCCCGGCCGCACCGGCACCAATGACACACACATCTGTGTCGATAGTGCTGTTGTCGGGCAAGTTTTTACAATCGATAAACATCTTAAATCCGCTATGATGACACTAAATCGCCATGTTTTTGAGCCACACTTCGTGCCACAACGAACCTTTGCAGGGTCGGCCGCACTCAATCCAGGTTGGCAAGGGGTACAGTACCGCCGCGAACCAGCGACACTGTTACAAACCACAATAATATCATGCTTGGGATACCCGGTCTGCAATGCCCGCGCAGCCTGACTTCACTCGCTCCTGGGCCCCATTCCACACACTTTACCCATACCATGCGAGATGCTAGATTGGACAAATTAGAGGTCTATTCACCTGGTACCGGCGATATCCACCGATAGGCTGTTCAAAGGCCTCCACACATGAGCAGGAAAAAGACCCTTCTTCTGGCACTATTGTCCATAACCGTGCTCGCCATCTTGGTGGCGGGGGTCATGCGCTGGCAACTCAAGCAGGGCCGGAGCACGCCACCCCCTGTCGGTAACCCCGTGCTGAACGGCGATATAGCACCGGCACCTGGACTGCCCCGGGGCTTTGTGGTGTGGAGCTCAAACCGCTACGGCAACCATGATATTCTGAGGATGCAGCTGCCCCAGCGAAAGATCAGCCGCCTCACCCAACACCCCCACACCGAGTACTTTCCACGCATCGCCCCCAACGGCCAGGCCATTGTCTTTGCCCGCTCTCAGGTCCCCTGGGTCTCACAACGCAATCAAGTACCCTGGGATGTCATCCTGCTCGACCTGAACAATGGCCAAGAGCGCCTATTGGCCAAAAATGGCAACACCCCCACCTGGTCGGCCGACGGCAGCCACGTCTACTTTCAGCGCAACAACACCCAGTTTGTCGAAATCAACGTCAAAACGGGCCAAGAACGTACCCTTTATACCAGCGGAACAGGCGACATACGGGACGGTGCTGTCTTACAGACCCCACACTACGACGCCCGATCGGGCCGTGTGGCGGTCACCCTGCGAGGCGCCCAACACAAGATTGGCATCATGGACCTAAACGGCAAATTCACCCGCATCGCTGACGGTTGCCAACTGACCTGGAGCAAACAGGGTGATTTCCTGTACTACATCGACTACGGCGGACGTATGAAAAATGCCTTGTACCGCTATGACCCGGAAAAGGGAGAGTCCCGATTATGGATGGATATCCCGGGTGAATTCAGCCACGAATATTTCCCCAAACTGTCTAATGATGAGCGCTACCTTGTCTACGGGGCCAGCAGCGGTGGCCATGAACATGACAGCGCCGACTATGAAATTTTTCTATGGAAATTGGGCACCCCCCTCACCGAAGTAACACGGCTCAGCTTCCACACCGGCAATGACAACTGGCCGGATGTGTATATTGACCCTGAAAATAATTAATTTGACGCTCTACAAAGCCCTACCATCAAGCCCGGCCAAGACGAAATACCAAAAGACAAGCCTCCATCGTGTACTGCTGGGCGGCAGTAAAGTCCCTCGCCCACGGGTCGATAACAGCCTATAGGGCACTTCTATATGTTAATAATCCCTTCTCCCTCCGGGAGAAGGTTGGGATGAGGGGATATTAAAAATCAATAACTTATCCTTATTTTATGCCCTCCCTCTCCCAGAAAGTGAGGGCATTAACAGAAGTGCCCTATAGATGAACACGACGCTACCGGTCCTGTTTTGGGTGAACCCAGGCGTGCATTTTTTCCAAGAATTTGTGGGCTTAGTGGCCCCTCACATCAACAGGTCTCAATTGGGGCGATGCACGCATTAGGCGACTACAAGCTACTGGAACAGACCGCAGAGGGCGGTATGGCCACCGTTTACAGGGCCGTACAAACCTCGCTCGACCGCCAGGTCGCCATCAAGGTGCTGTCCAGGGAATTGATGAGCAGCCCTGAGATTATCAGGCGCTTCGCCCAGGAATCCTTGATCATTGCCCGGCTCAACCACCCCAATATTATCCATGTGATCGATCGGGGGATCGACAAGGGCATGCCCTATTTTGTCATGGACTTTGTTGAGGGCCAGGATCTCGAGCGGCTTATTGCCGCAGAGGGCTGGGATACGAACCGTAAACTCGATGTGATCATCCAGGTATGCAAGGCCCTGGCCTATGCCCACCGCAATGGAGTGGTCCATCGGGACATCAAACCCGCCAATATCCTTATCGATGAAGATGGCAACGCCCTGGTCTCTGATTTTGGGATTGCCCAGATCTTCCGTGACACAGCCGCCAAACTGGAAACCACCCAGGTCGGGACCATGATGGGAACACCCAGCTATATGTCTCCGGAACAGAGGCTCGATCCTTCCAACACCACAGGGGCAAGCGACATCTATTCCCTGGGTGTGGTGATGTACGAATGGTTTACCGGCACCCGGCCCGTGGGCCGATTCAAACGGCCTTCAGAGCTCGACCCCATGATTCCGGCGTCCCTCGAAGACATCATCATGAGGTGCCTGGAAACAGAACCCAAGGCCCGTTTTGACTCGGCCGATGAACTGAAGGACCGTTTACTGGATCTGTTGCGGGGGGCCCATATCCGGCCTGCCAAGCAGGAGGCCGCCTTACAGGGGATCACCGGCCTCAAGGATAAGTTTTCCCTGGTCGATGTGATCCGTGAGCATAAGCTGAGCGCGACCTACCTGTTTGAGGAAAAGACCCACCACAGGCTGATGGTGATCAAAAAGATCCGGGGCAAGGAACAACGCGGCCTGCGCGAGGCAAAGCTGCTGACAACCCTGTCCCACCCCAACATCGCCCAGATCATCGGCACCTCGGGCCGGCAAGGCCTGTTCATTATTGTCCTGGAGTACTTGGCTGAGGGTAGCCTGCAGGACAGAATCGCCATGCCCTGGTCCTGGCAAAAGGCCTTGGGGACAACACGCCAAATCTGCGAAGGCCTCTCCTTCGCCCACCGCAATCGGATCATCCATGGCAACCTGCGCCCGTCCAATATACTGTTTAACAACTCGGGTGAGATCAAAATATCAGATTTTGGCCTGCCCGCTCACTACCGGGGCGGCGAAAATGAGGAGAATTGGTACCGCATAAAGAATGAACCTGCATCAGTCGCCAGTGACATCTACGCAATCGGCACGATCCTGTGCCAATTGGTTATCGGCACACCCACCCCGACTGACATACATGGGGAAGCGAAAAATGAGGACTTCACACACCTGCCTGTTGCAATCCAGGACCTCATCAACAAAATGATCTCGCCCCAGGCCACGCAACGCTATTCAAATATTGAACAGGTCATCAGCGGGATTGACGAGATACTACGCTTGGAACAGGCGAACAAACCACAAGGGATATTTGCGCGACTACGCGCCGCTATTTTCGGCTAAAACAACTACGAGGGCCACTCAAATCGGGGAAGTTTTTCTAGCTCGATAACCAGGCTTCTGCTTCCGCCCTTTGGTCTCTATTAAAAGCCTTGATTACCAAGCCTGGGTACAGCATACCCTCAAATTCACTTACCTTCTTTAACCAGGTTTTATCAGTCAACACAGCAGCACGGTCAAATTTCTTGACCAACCCAAACATCTCAGGAAACCGAGATAATTCAACTCCAATTGCACCAAGTGAAGGGATATGAAAGTCGATAATTTCATACAGCATTCGACCCCCTTCAATATCCTTAGATTTGCCTACCAATTCGTCTAATGCAATTTTCATATCGTCAGCATCCAGCTTCCCACTCAATTCAATATCTAAACGATTAGTACCCTGTAGTGTTACCTTAAACATAAGGCCATACCTTATGGATGCCTGGCTCTGAATTTGAAAACCATAGTTTCACTCTGACCCTAAAGACCATTAATCTCTTCACAACCAACGGGCTTGTCCAACAAATGGTTCAGATTGTGGTTCGTTCCTCACACAATCCAACCTTATTCGTTAGCTGATTTATCTACAAGCTTACCGTCGATAAATTTATGCAAAATACTGGAAACGAACGTTTGGTATGGCATGCCTTCCATTAACGCCTTGGCCTGTAAAGAACGCAGATCTCTGGAGGACAACCTAATATTAATACGTGCATCCTTTTTAAAGGTTGCCTCAGCGACAGATGCATGGCGCTTGATTTGCTGTTTTTCTGTTTTAGATTTTTTCAATTTTCCTGATTCGAATGCATCAAGAATTT
>JAADGI010000006.1 GCA_013152415.1 Gammaproteobacteria bacterium
TGAAATCGATAACACTCATTATCCGGCTATATTTATTGTCAAAACAATAGGTTATCGTAGTCATTGGTCATTTTTACCGGACAGTAGTGATGTGTTTTCATTGTAGAACCACTTTTGATATAAAAATATAACCACCTACAACAAAAGTAGCTACTTGCGCCCAAAATGAACCCCAAGTGACCTTACCAAAGAATTTTGCCTTTTCTTTATCGCAAGCGTTTGAGTCCTTAATTTTTCTTGCTGTATAACGGAAATCTAATAATCGAGATAGAGATGCAACAGTTCCTAGTACAGCACTAGCCGACCACCAATAGATAGGAAGAAACAGCGCGATATTGCTGGAGCTATTTATATTATTGATTCTTATATTTATGACGTATGCCAATGAAGCGACCGCAAAACCCAGAAACAGATTAATAGAAAAAGTGAGCTGATTGATTCTGTAATTCTGCCACCTTACATATCGTTCTTTCTGTTCCTGATCCATGTCTATTCCTTTTTACACATAACGTCTCGCTCAGCGGGAATTTGCGAGTGATAGCGAGCGAATTATCCGTTGCAGCGCCTTGTTATGCATCGTTGTTTGAATCTGAACTTTTAGAAGATTGTTTAGACTTGCTTCGCTTTAAAATCAGATGACCAACGATCAGAGATGGTATAAGCCCAATTGCGCCCAAGACAGACGCACCTGCCGCTGTTTCTGGTTCTGCAAATATAATCAGCCCTCCCCCTAAGACGATTCCTATAAGTGCAGAAAGACTTAACTTTGGAAATTTACTTATCATTGATAATCCCCGCAACTACTGAATCGCCTATGTCATCCGCCCATAATCTCAACCGAAGTCGCAGCGCGGGAATATCCCAACCATTGGACCAGAGACTTGGATCTTGCTCTATTTCCCGAATCCACCTTAAAAAGATAGCTTTGGCGTGTTCCGGCAGGTTCACACGTGTGAGGTCAACAACTAACACAAGCGCATCAGAATCACCTTTCTTATTACCTGGAGCCCACCCCAGTAGATATGGTCCTTGTGTAAGATCAGTAAAATCTAGGGAATCACCGCGAATGAGATCTTTTTCAACGGCTTTTGCATTTGCAACATCATTTAATGCGGATTTCGCTACGACAAGCCCATAATGATCGACAGCAATTTCACAGACCTCGTTTCTAGGGGTATACATATCGATTCTAGTAGCGAGTTCATCATTTTCTATGGGCCACACCGTAACCATTTGTTCTGAAAACGGTACACCTTTCAATTCTGTGGAATGTGGTAGCGCTGATACGTAAGCATCACAAATCATTAGATGACGTTGTCTAGAATCCGGTGTGGCTCGCTGCGGGAATGCCAATATTCCATATGCGAGAAAGTTTTCGGGCGGATACTGGCCGGGACCAGTAAACTTTCGAGAGGGAGTGACATCTACTTTACTGCGTTTTGTGTAATCTTGGTACATCGGTAAAGCAATAGCGGCAAGAATGCCTATAAGCGCTACCACTATCATTAGCTCAAAAAGTGTAAAACCTTTATTTTTGGTCATTATGAATCCTTTTGCGCTGATGCATAACATTGAATGGACGTCTTTTGACGTATAGCATGAAACTGGCTGCTTTTGCGTGATATCCACCCCACTTGGGGTGCTATACGGCGTTTGGCGTCTATCCCTCTTTTTTCCATGACGGGTGATTCCACTTAGGTCTTTGATTCGTTCGCATTATGAACCCACACACGGGGAGGGGCAATGCTCACCGGCCTTTGCTTGGATATTCCGAGATTTGGGAATATTCAGGCCTTTGCCGTATATCATGCAACAAATCCGTGAAAATACGGCACTAAAAACAATTTAAATTCAAAGAGATAGGTGCACTTCAGCCAATATCACCCTGATATCAGCGCATAAATCTTGACAGGTGCTTTTCCCTAGTCTGTAATGGTGCTGTATATTCATACAGTACGGAGGCAATAATGGCAGGGATACGTTTACTTGATCAGGTTCGCAATGAAATCCGGGTGCGACACTATAGCCGTAAGACCGAAAAGACCTATTGCTACTGGGTTCGCTATTTCATCCGCTACCACCGCTATCAGCACCCGCAAAACATGGGTGCCAGCCACGTCGGTCAGTTTCTGACCTACCTCGCAGTGCAACGAAAGATAGCCGCCAGCACACAGAATCAGGCGTTAAATGCATTGGTATTTTTGTATCGTTTTGTCGTTAAGGCCCCGTTTGGCGAGCTTGAAGGGGTGGTACGCGCCAAACGTAGCCAACGCATTCCTGTTGTCTTTGCTCGGCTCGAGGTACAGTCAATTTTGGTCCGGCTGGACGAACCCTATCGGCTCATGGCCTCGCTGATGTACGGCAGTGGTCTCCGTTTAATGGAAACACTTCGATTGCGCATCAAGGACATTGACCTTGAACGACTGGAAATCATTGTACGTTGTGGCAAGGGCAACAAAGACCGGGTAACAGTTATCCCCGAGTCTTTAGTAGCAGATATCCGACTCGCCATGGAACGGGTCAAGGCGCTACATGACCAGGATAGTGCCGCCGGATTGGGTGACGTCGCCATGCCCTATGCACTTGCAAGAAAATACCCTTCAGAGGCCAGGAGCTTTCACTGGAAATTTTTGTTCGCCGCAAATAAGCTTTCAATCGACCCGATCTCGGGAACCAAACGGCGTCACCACTGGTATGAAAGCTCTGTACAACGGGCGATGAAACGAGCAATACGCCAAGCTGGGATAAGGAAATTTGGCTCTTGTCACACCCTGCGTCATTCGTTCGCAACGCATTTATTAGACAATGGTTATGACATCCGTACTATTCAGGAACTTCTTGGGCATAAAGATATCAGGACAACGCAGATTTACACCCATGTCTTAAATCGCGGGGGACAGGGTGTCAGGAGCCCTCTGGAACAGATAAAAGCCCATTAGTAATGGGGCCTACCTGATGGGTTGCTGTTCTATCTAGTGTAGTGTCCTGAATTAATCATATATTAATCGTTTTAGCACCTGGTTCCCACGCGGGAGCGTGGGAACCAGAGACGCGGGAGCGTGGGAACCAGAGACGCGGGAGCGTGGGAACCAGAGATATTTTGAAGAAAGTAAATCGTGCACGGTCAACTCTTGATAATATACGATCAAATTAGGACACTACACTAATCAAGTATTTCCTGCAGGTACTCAAAATCATCAAGGTCAAAATCCTGAAACAGTAACGCTACTCCGTCTTCATTGGAACGGGCTACCCGGGTCCTGAAGTTTCGACCGGTCCCTGGGGCGCCGCCATTGACCACCTGCAGGTTTACGGTCTCCCCCTTGCGGGGTAGCGGATAATCTCCGGCTTCGACAAAAACACCCCCCAGGCTCACATTGCGGGTACGCAATCCCTGGGCATGAATATCCCGATAGTGCATCTCCACATTGACCACCACCTCTGCTCGTGACTGTTTACGCTTTTCCATGGGTCCCTACCCCTGACTTTTATATCTGGTGATATACAGTATAGACCCTTGCCAGTTGGAATCTATCTACTAAGCTTAAGCACTATGAAAACACACCTGACCCATGGAGACACCCATATGAAGGGCCTAAAAATATCCAAACTTTTCCTGTTCATCACTGTATTCAGCTATGGCACGGCTGCGACTGCAGCTCCGGTGCAAACCCAGATGGGCATGTCCGGTGACGTGGAGGTGGATGTCATCAAGACCGGTATCCTCGACAATATCCTCACCGTGGTGTTGGTCTACCGCAACACGGGAAAAGCCAAGGCCAAGATCAAATATCCGGTCAAAGAAGTCTACTTCATCGACGACACCGAGAAAAAGAAATACCACGTGCTAAAAGACAGCAAGAATGAATGGATTGGTGCCCCCGTGGCCCGTGGTCAGGTGGGTATCGGCTGGTCCGGTGGTGTGAGCGCCATGGAAATACCTGTGGGTGGCAAGAAAATGGTGTGGTTTAAGTTTCCAGCGCCCCCAACTGCGGCAAAGACCATCAATCTGGTGATCCCGGATGTGCTGCCGTTTGAGAAATTGGCCGTCTCCCGATGAGGTCAGGGGTGAAAAACACCACCCGGTTTATCGCGGTGGGGTTTATACTGTTTGCCGTCAATGCCCTCGCCTGGAATGTCGACAAACCGGATGACCCGGCTGCCCACGATGCTGCCAAAATATCATTGACGGCCCTGGGGCCCGACCGTGGCGCGCGAACACTGTCGGAAGATATACGCACCATAGAAGGGTTGAATCTCAGTACCGGTGGCCAGGGCCTGGCGCTGGTGGCATCAGTGGAGCAACTGCAACAGGCCATCAAAGACCTGGATGCCGAGGTTAAAGACATGGAAATCACTGTGGCCCTGTCCAGCGATGTGCTATTCGACTTTGACAAGGCCAACATCAAAGCTGCGGCCCAGACCGAGCTTGAAAAACTGGGGTTGATCATACGTGAGAAGCGCACGGGCGATGTCACCATCACCGGCCACACCGATGCCAAGGGTGGTGATGATTACAATCTAAAACTTTCTGATCGCCGCGCCGCATCGGTCAAAGACTGGCTGGTCAAAAATGCACAAATCGATGCTGCAGTAATAAAGACCCAGGGACTGGGTGAAACTAAACCCGTGGCCCCTAACACCCAAGCCGACGGCAGCGACGACCCGGAGGGCCGGGCCAAGAATCGGCGGGTAGAAATCGTCATCCAGACTAAAGAAAAGCTGAAATAATTTTTGCCGCGAAGACGCGAACCTCGGTACCTCCTTGAGGGGTAGACGCAAAGACAAACTAGGGAACCTCTTAATTCGTCATTCCGGCCGCAGCGAAGCGGAGAGCCGGAATCTAGAGCAATAAAATCAATGTATTACTGGATTCCCGCTTTCTCGGGAATGACGGGATATGAATTAATCAACTTCCCTAGAGAAAATACAGTGGTTTTACTCAGCGTCCTTTGCGTCTACCCCTCAAGGAGGTACCGAGGTTCGCGCCTTAGCGGCAAAAGCTATTTAGCATCCTGGTAAAGTAATAACGGAAACTTCTCGGTGATGAGTATGGTGGGGTGGTGATTCAAGGCAATACGATAAACCCGCGACACCAGAAGATCAGCGTCCTTGCCTCCAAATACCTCTGCCAGATCACCCATGGACTCAACACCGAAGCCGAGTAGTTCGCGGTAAGTTTCCAGGCCACGTTCCCGTAGCAATTCACCGATGCCGATGCGGCCCGCTTGTAACTCGTGATTAAGTTCTTCTGGCAAGCGGTCCAGACGCAACAAAGATTCCGCATGGGCGTAGATGGCCCCGCTGTCCTCACCTACCAATCGAACCCGGCGTTGCAGCACTTCGTCACCTTGCCCTAGCTCCAGCGATTCGAGATCACGGTCCATAGGCACCACTCCCTGGCCCAGGTTTTCTACGTTCACGGTCTCCCAAAAATAGGCTTCAATACTCTTGGTAACCGTGCCATCGGTCACCAAGAGCGTACGCAGAAAGGGTGGCAGGTTGGCCATCTCCAGGCCTTTGACTTCACCGTTGGTGAGCCAACCCCCTGGCACATAACCCTTGGTCCGAAAACGTTTCAAAGTCGCTGCTGCCCCGTTAAATTATCCCGTCATGCCGGACTCGATCCGGCATGACGATCATCAACCGTTTTAATGTGGATACCCCGGCCTGCTCAAATGGGCTCATCGACCCACAAGGGGTGGGTGATAAATCAATTGCACCAAGGTGCCATCGGGATCGACGCAGTAAAAACTACGGGCGCCGTCGCGGTGGGTCTTGGGAGATTTTTTTATGGTCACCCCCTGCTCTACCAGAAAGTCATGCCACGCATCCACCTGTCCCATGTCATCGATGATAAACCCGATGTGGTCCAGGCGCTGGGGTCGCTGTTCAGGGTCCGATGAAGCTTCACGATGCAAAGCCAGGTTGTCATTGCCGCTGGTCAGATAAATATTATCCGCATCCGGATGCCACTCCACAGTCATGCCCAAAAGGTCGACATAAAATGCCTCACAGGCCTCAACGTCTTTTACACAAAGGGCCACGTGGCGCATGCCACTGGTGGGATGAGGTCTATTCACGACCAAACACCATGCCACGTACACGTTGCCAGAGGTCGCGGCCAAAGATGCGTTCGATAACCAAAGGCAAGGCCATTGATCCTGCGCTGAGCAATTGATCATGGAATCCTTTCAAATGAAACCGGTCCTGTTCTTCGGCACGCAATCGGTCTCGGCTGGCGTTGATCAGGGCCCACCCCGTGGCGTAACCCATGGGCACAGTAGGTGCCTGGGAATACCAGGTCAGATCTGCCATGGCCTGGGAGCGGGTAAAGCCCAACCACTTGACCATGCGGCCGGCCGCATCATCCAGACTCACGTCCCGGGTTTGTATCTCCACGTCGATCATAACCCGCATGGAACGCCACAATCGATCTTTTAACAAAACAAATCTCTGCTCGGGCTTATTAAGAAAACCCTGTTCTTGCATCAATTGCTCGGAATACAACGCCCAACCTTCATACAAGGTCGCGGAGGGATTGAGCAGGCGTGGCAAACTGCGCGATACCGGATTACTGTTGGCGGTCACAAACTGTAAATGGTGTCCTGGCCACGCCTCATGTACGCAGGTATGCATCAAACCGGCATAGTTGTGCTCACGCAGATCATCGTCATTGTTCGCCGGGGTCACATAATAGTAGCCCTGTTGACCGGCATCATTGGGCGACGGCTCCATATAGGCCGCAAACGGTATTTGGTGACGCAAAAATACGGGGGTCTCGACCACGTCCAGGTGTTCCAACTTTGGCATGGTCAGCAGATTATTTTGGGTAACAAAATCTCGCGCGGCCTGCATCTGCTGCCGATAACTCGCCAGCAAGTCCTTGGGTGCGGGGTGGTCCGACTGTATACGATCGGTCAGGGCAGCGATATCTTCGCTACCAGACAACTCAAGACAGACATCCTTCAGGCCACGCTCGGTCTGTTCAAACAGTGTGCGGCCAAATGAATACAGCTGGTCGGCGTCCACATCCAGGGCATGGCGATGGTGGAGCAGGCGATCAAAACGTTGGCGCCCACAGGCAAATGTTCCGCTGCACTTCGCTGCCAAATCCTGTTCAAGCATATCGGCATAGGCCAGCAGGGACTCGATTGCATCGTTCAGTAACCCTTCCATGCCGCTGAGTCGTTTTGCCAATCGAGTCACCTTGGGGTGATCGGGCAGGCTACGTAAATACTCTACGCCGCTACGTGCCTCTTCTACGGCAGCTTCCAACCATAGGCCAGGGATATTCTCTGGACATTCACCAATGAGCTGGCGTGCACCACGTAAATATTCCGGGATAGCCTGTAACCGGGACCGCAAGCTGGCGGCAAAATTTTCTACCGGTCTGACGGTGAGCTGGTATATGGCGTTGACCGGAATAAAACGGCTGGGATCACGCTTGCGCCAATCTGTATTCAGTAAGGCTTCCATCTCGAGTACGGCGGCGCCATACAACAAACGACAGTCCATGCGTCTATCTGCGTCGAGACCGCTGACATTAAACTCATCGATGCTGCCTAACAGGGCTTGATGCAGGCTTAATAAGGCACCGATGTCATCATCCCCGTAAGGCGTCAGCAGACCCGCATAGCCCATCACCCCTGCTTCGACCGCGGCCTCCGGGTGATAACGAAACCAGGCCCTGTAATAGGCCTCGACTATTTCATCGAAGGCCCGGTTGGGATCATCGCTGCCACGCCCAGGACGACTGCCGTCCTCTCGCTCGCCACTAAGTGTGGTCACCGTCGATAATCTCGTAGCTGTGCACTATCCTGGCGGTCTTGCCCAACATGATGGACGCCGAACAGTACTTCTCTGCAGACAATTGCACGGCACGTTTGACCACGGCGTCTTTGAGCCCTACACCGCCGACCTTGAAGTGCATTTTTATTTCGGTGAAAACCTTGGGTTCTTCTTCAGCCCGTTGGGCCTCAAGCTCTGCCTCACAGGTGTGCACCTCGAGACGCGAACGCCGCAGGATGTGGACCACATCAAAGGCAGCACAGCCCCCCATGCCCAACAACAACATTTCCATAGGCCGCACACCCCGGTTTTGCCCACCATGATCCGGGGGGCCGTCCATGATCACCGTATGACCACTTTCCGCCTCACCGGAAAAACTCACGCCTTCTAATAATTTTACTTTTGCTTTCATAGTCTATTCTTTAACCTCGTCGTTAACGCAGAGGTCGCGGACCTCGGTGCCCCCTTGTGGGGTAGGCGCAAAGAACGCAAAGTCATATAAGGTCACTACTATTGACCCTCTCTTTCTCCAGAAGCAACCCCAGGGGCAAATAAATTAGGAACAAATCCACGCATCAATATTTAAAACAATAGTTCTCTTTGCGAACTCTGCGCCTTTGCGATCTTTGCGTTAAATTCACTATCTGACTAAGCCACCCCAAAGAGCTCTATCAGCTTAGCACCTGGATCTTCGGCGCGCATGAAGGCCTCGCCGACCAAAAAGGCATTGACCTTGTTCTTGCGCATACGGGCCACATCGGCCTGGGTGTGGATACCGCTTTCGGTCACCACGATACGATCATCGGGGATTTTGTCTAAAAGCGCCAATGTTGTTTCCAGCCGGGTCTCAAAGGTGCGCAGATTCCGGTTATTGATGCCCACCAAGGCAGCACGCAAGCCCAAGGCCCTGTCTAATTCCTGCTCATCATGGACTTCCACCAACACGTCCATGCTCAACTCGTGGGCCAGATGGTAAAAATCCCGCAACTGGGCATCGTCCAGGGCCGAGACAATCAATAAAATACAGTCTGCACCAAGACTGCGGGCCTCGTATACCTGGTAGGGGTCCACCACGAAATCCTTACGCAGCGCCGGCAAGGAACAAGCGGTACAAACCTGTTGCAGATAGGCATCGGCACCCTGAAAGTATTTCTCGTCTGTGAGCACAGAAAAACAGGCTGCCCCGGCCAACTCATAGCTACGGGCAATCTCGGCAGGCCAGAAATCCTCTCGCAACACACCCTTGCTGGGTGATGCCTTTTTGATTTCGGCAATGACCGCCGCCCGGCCCTCGTTGATGGCGGTCTCTACGGCATCGGCAAAACCTCGGGTTGGCGACGCCAGCTCCGCCCGTTTGCGGACTTCAGGCAAGGGGGTTTTCTTGACCCGCACAGCGACCTCTGTGGCCTTGTGCTGGAGAATCTCGGATAAAATATCAGATTTATTCATGGGTAGAGTCGCTACTTCTTTGCGCCTTTGCGTCTTCGCGGCAAAAATTCCTAGAGGCTATTTGATAATTCAACCAAGGCATCTAACTTTTCCATCGCGCCACCACTGGCAATGGCCTCCTGGGCTTTGCTTACCCCATCAGCCAGGCTATCGGTGAGGCCCGCAGCATAGATGGCGGCACCCGCATTGAGCGCCACGATATCCCGCGCGGGACCGGCCTCATTGTTAAACACTCCTTTGATCATCGCCAAACTTTGCGTAGCATCGTTCACCCTGATCTGTGCGCTGTCGGTCTGCTGCAACCCAAAATCCTCAGGCTTAATATTATAGGTCGACACCCGGCCTCCCTTGAGTTCCGACACCCGTGTCTGCGCACCGATGCTGATTTCATCCATACCGTCATCGGCATGGACCACCAACACATGGTTGCTGCCGAGTTGCGCCAACACCTGGGCCAGGGGCTCAGTAAGATCGGCGCTGAACACACCGATAACCTGGCTTGGTGTATTGGCTGGATTGGTCAACGGCCCCAACACATTAAAGAGAGTGCGCACCGCCATCTCGCGGCGGGGTCCAATGGCATGTTTCATGGCACTGTGGTGCATGGGGGCAAACATAAAACCCACGCCTATTTTATTGACACACTCGGCCACCTGCTCGGCAGTGATGTCGAGTTTGACACCCGCAGCCTCGAGCACATCGGCACTGCCACACTTACTGGAAACAGAGCGATTACCATGCTTGGCCACCTTGCCCCCTGCGGCCGCGACCACAAAGGCGCTGGCGGTGGAAACGTTAAAAGAACCCGAGGCATCGCCACCGGTACCACAGGTGTCCACTAAATGGGGGCCATCAACTTTAACCTTTGTGGATAGCTCGCGCATGACCTCGGCTGCAGCGGCGATCTCGTCGATAGTCTCACCCTTCATGCGCAAGCCGACCAGAAAGCCCCCAATCTGGGCGGGCGTGGCCTCACCGCTCATAATGGTACGCATCACCTTGCGCATATCATCAGCACTCAGGTCTTTTTTTTCCACAACGGTTTGAATAGCCGTTTGCATATCCATCTTGGTTAGCCTCTTTAGCGATGTCTCTTTTCGTTTGTGTCTCTTCGTGTCTTAGCGCCTTTGCGGCAAAACTCAAAATTCCAAAAAGTTCTTCAACAGCTCATGGCCATACTGGGTCAGTATGGACTCAGGGTGGAATTGAATCCCCTCAACAATATAGTCTTTATGGCGTAGCCCCATGATTTCACCATCATCGGTCCAGGCTGTCACCTCCAGATCCTCTGGCAGAGTTTCCGGCTCCACTACCAGGGAATGATAGCGCGTGGCCTGAAAAGGGGTGTCGAGATCTTTAAATACCCCCTCACCGTTGTGGTGGATCATCGAGGTTTTGCCATGCATCAGTTGCTTGGCATGAACAATACGGCCACCGAAGGCCTGACCGATACTCTGATGACCCAAACAGACACCCAACAAGGGGACACGTCCTGCAAAACTGGAAATAATATCCACCGAGATACCCGCCTCATTGGGCGTACAAGGACCGGGGGAGATCACGATACGTTCCGGCGCCATGTCTTCCACATCGCTGATAGTGATCTGGTCATTGCGGTACACATGCACCTCTTCACCTAACTCGCCCAGATACTGAACCAGGTTATAGGTAAAAGAATCATAATTGTCGATCATTAATAGCATAATAGTTTTTGCCGCAAAGACGCAAAGGCGCCAAGACGATTACAGGTTATTTACCACCCTTTTTACTCCATCTCGTAAATAGGCAACATTGAAGTTAAGCAGTATTCCGAGCCTCAAACTGCTCATCCTAAGATAAGACAATAGCTGAGCAGTATAGACCGGCGTTACATTTTCTACTGCTTTAAGTTCCACTATTACCATGTTCTCTATTATTAGATCGGCCCGGTAGCCTTTCTTAAACTTTAACCCCTTATATTTTATTGGCAGAGCAACCTCTCGTTGAACTCGTAGCCCTAAACTTTTTAGCTCATAGCCTAGGCATTCCTTATAAATCGCTTCAAGCAGGCCGGGGCCAACATACTTGTGCACCTCTATAGCCGCACCTATAACTTTGTTCGAAATTTCATTCTCATCCATGAGTTTTTCCTTTGCGTCTTTGCGCCTTAGCGGCAAGATTAGTCTCTGTAATTAGGCAATATTATTCAACCCAGCAACGGCCATGGCCACGGCGCGGAAGATGGCGCGGCCTTTGTTCATGGTCTCGTCCCATTCCCGGCTTGGCACTGAATCGGCAACGATGCCGGCACCGGCCTGTATATATAAAGTATCATCTTTGATGACGGCGGTACGAATGGCGATGGCGGTATCCATGTTGCCGTTCCAACCCAGGTAGCCTACTGCGCCAGAATAGACCCCGCGCTTCACCGGCTCCAGTTCATCGATGATTTCCATGGCACGTACCTTGGGAGCACCACTGACGGTGCCAGCAGGAAAGGTGGCCCGCAACACATCGATCTCATCCAAACCTTCACGCAATTTACCGGTGACATTGGAGACGATGTGCATCACATGGGAGTAGCGTTCAACCAGCATTTTCTCGGTCAATTGCACGGTGCCAATTTCAGCCACACGGCCTGTATCATTTCGCCCCAGGTCCACCAGCATGAGGTGCTCTGCCAGCTCTTTGGGGTCGGTCATCAAGTCTTTTTCGAGCTGCTGGTCTTCCTGCTCGTCCTTTCCCCGGGGCCGTGTGCCGGCAATGGGCCGCACCGTCACCACATCATCTTCCAGATGCACCAATATCTCCGGCGATGAACCCACGACATGAAAGTCTTCGAGGTCCATAAAATACATATAGGGCGATGGATTTAAGGTACGCAGTGCCCGATACAGATCCAGCGGGTCTGATTCAAAAGGAATCGACAGTCGCTGGGATATTACCACCTGCATGATGTCTCCATTACGGATGTATTCACGGCAGGTATCCACCGCCTCCTCGTAGGCCTCTTGATCAAACTCGGATTTAAAATCTTCTTCACTGACACGCCGTGAAGAAGCAACCTGCTCCCGTGCGGGTAGAGCTTGGGCAATGCGCTTGACCAACCACTCGAGTCGCTCATTGGCCCGATCCCAGGCCTGTTCCTCTGTGGGGTCGGCATGCACCACGACGTACTGTCGACCGGCAAGATTATCGAACACCACCACCTCATCGGAGACCATGAGTAAAATATCGGGGCTGCCGATAACATCAGGTTTAATGCACTCCCCCAGATGAGTCTCGATATAGCGTACCGTATCGTATCCAAAATAGCCGACCAGCCCACCGGTGAACCGGGGTAGCCCGGCCACTTCGGGGACTCGGAACCGGGACTTGAAATCTCTTACTTCTTCGAGCGGATCTTCGACCTCTTCGTCGCGTACAACCTGAGCATCTTGTTCAATGACGATACGATTACCCATGGCCTTAAAGAGAATGCGACAGGGTAATCCTATAATAGAGTAACGCCCCCACTTCTCTCCGCCATGAACAGATTCGAATAGATAGGAATAGGACCCACTGGCGAGCTTGAGGTAGGTACTTAAGGGGGTATCGAGATCGGCCAACACCTCACGCATCAGGGGGATGCGGTTATAGCCTTGCTCGGCGTATTGCTTGAATTCAGATTCGCTTATGGGCATTTTTCATCACCGGTTCATAAAATAGACACACAGGGGCAAGCCAGACGTATAACTTCTGCTGCCATCGCTCGATTGTGTTTGTCCATTGCATGATTCTGTTTACCGATGATGATCCCACTCGGGGCTGAACTCTTAATCTAATAACGTTGTATATACTGCGGCAATTCCACCAATGAATCAATAACCGCCTGAGCCCCTAAGCTACGCACATCGACTCCTTGGTTATATCCATAGGTCATACACACCACGGGCATACCTGCCGCTTGTGCGGCCTGGGTATCGTTGGCGGAGTCGCCCACCAATACGCCATGATCAGGGGTAATCTGGAAATGCTTGCAGGCATGCAACAAGGGTAAGGGATCGGGCTTTTTCCTGGGCAAGCTGTCACCCGACAAAATCAGACTGAAATAGTCATGCAAGTGAAGGTCCTTTAGCAACGGCAAGGTAAAGGATTCCGCCTTGTTGGTGATACAGGCCAATTCAAAACCCGCTTCCTTTAGGGCATCGAGACCCTCCACCACCCCTGGATAGGGACGACTCAAGGCCGACACCGATTGGCCATAGTGCTCTAAAAATCTGGCATAGGCCTGATCAAACAGTGCCGCCTCGGGTTCTGCCTGCATCTGGCCAGTCAGGGCACGCTTGACCAACCTGGCGACACCATTGCCGATCCACCTTTCCACCTGGTCCTGCGGATGGGTGGGCATATCCAGATCTTCCAGCATACGGTTGGCACTGGCAGCCAGATCCGGTGCGGTATGGATCAAGGTCCCGTCCAGATCGATCATCACCATCTTCACCGACAGGGGCAATGGGAAGGCGTTTGTAGGCTTCGGTAAATTATTCATATCAAACGATATCAGGTTCTAACGAGCAGGTTTTTTAACGCAGAGCTCGCGGAGGCGCAGAGGGCGCAAAGAAAAACTGAGGCCTTTCTATTTAAAACTCTGCGAACTCCGCGCCTCCGCGCACTCTGCGTTCACTATGGGCTTCTATTTCACTCTTGCCTTTGCCAGTTCGTCGCGCATAGCAGCGATGACGGTGTTGTAGTGATTCGGATCGCTGTCCTGTTTGGCACCGAAGATGGCCGATCCGGCCACGAAGGTATCCACACCGGCCTCGGCCACTTCACGGATGTTGTCCACCTTGACCCCGCCGTCGATCTCCAGACGAATATCACGGCCACTTTCGTCGATCATGCGGCGCACCTCTTTGGCCTTTTCCAGCACATAGGAAATAAAGCTCTGGCCGCCAAAACCTGGGTTCACAGACATCAACAACACCATGTCCACTTTGCCGATGGCATATTTCAGGTAATCCAGGGGCGTGGCCGGATTGAAGACCAGACCCGCCTTGCAGCCATTGTCACGTATCACTTGCAGGGAGCGATCCACATGTTCAGAGGCTTCGGGATGAAAGGTGATGTAGGTGGCACCGGCCTTGGCAAAATCCGGGATGATGCGGTCCACCGGCTTGACCATCAGATGTACATCAATGGGGGCGGTGATGCCGTGGCTACGCAAGGCCTCGCACACCAGGGGGCCAATAGTCAGATTAGGCACGTAGTGATTATCCATCACATCGAAATGGACAATATCGGCACCGGCGGCCAGCACGTTGTCCACTTCCTCGCCCAGACGGGCGAAATCCGCCGACAGTATCGACGGGGCAATCATATAGTCTGCCATGTTCATCAAACCTCACTCAGGGTGTTTACCAACGGTCTCGTCACGCCGGTATGCTGAAAGCGGGAGACTTTACCTGATTGAGATAAAATTTTCAGTATTGCCGTGGCACACTATTTATTCCGCTCCACTGGCAGACCGGCAGTCTGCCACTCGGGAAAACCCTCTTCGAGCCGCCAGGCCTGGTAGCCCCGGGCACGCAATTTCTCCACTGCATCGAAGGCCAATACGCAATAGGGTCCCCGGCAATAGGCAACAATCTGCTGCCCTGGTTCAAACCGATCCAGGTGCCCCTCCAACTCCGACAGGGGAATATTCACGGCACCGGGGACATGCCCTGCGGCGTACTCCTCAGTCGGTCGCACATCAATGACGGTGACCAGACCCTCCCGCGCCCGGGTCAATAATTCCGCCCTGGGTACCGGTTCCAGGTTGTCCTTGACGGCAAGATAGCTGTTCACCAACCGGTCCACCTCGGCCAAGTGGCGCTCCGCCACCCCTCGCAGACTGCGTAAAAGGTCAATGACCTCGTTGCTGCTCAGACGGTAATAGACCTTAAGGCCCTGCTTGCGGCTGGCCACCAAACCAGCCTGGCGCAATTGCTGGAGGTGTTGCGATGTGTTGGCCACCGTCAACCCGGCGATCCCCGCCAAGTCGTCCACACTGCGCTCCCCCTGGGCCAAAAACTCCATAATTTCCAATCGGTTACCGTTACCCAACGCCTTACCGACCCGGGCGAATTGGGCAAATATATCGTGCTTGAAGTCACCGCTTGACATTAAATGAGAATCCGCTATTCTACTATTCAAGTATTCTATTGAATTAAATATCTAAGCAAAAGTATAACACGTCAACCCTGTCTCGCAATGGCAGGGCTGTGCCAAACACGGGGCTACCGTAATGAACGAATTTGTCATGCAACATGAGGTCGGTATCCGACTCGGCTTCTTTTTTGGGGTATTCACGGTCATGGCGGTATGGGAATGGCTCGCACCACGGCGAATCCTGACCGTTTCCAAGACCGTGCGCTGGACCAACAACCTCGGCCTGGTATTTTTCAACAGCTTTGTCCTGCGCCTGCTGTTCCCAGCGGCGGCAGTGGGGATGGCGGTGTTCGCTGCCGAACAAGGTTGGGGGGCATTGAATTACGTCGATATCCCCTTCGCCCTGGCGGTGGTCACCTCGGTGATCATCATGGACTTTATTATCTATTTACAGCATGTCATGGTCCATGCGGTACCCGCCCTATGGCGCCTGCACCGGGTCCATCATGCCGACCTGGATATTGATGTGACCACCGGCGCACGGTTTCACACCGTGGAGATCATTCTCTCCATGCTCATCAAATTCGCCACCATCGCGGTGCTGGGCCCACCGGTGGTCGCGGTAGTGATCTTTGAGGTCATGCTCAATGCCACTGCCATGTTCAACCACAGCAATGTACGCCTGCCGCTCGGACTAGACCGTGTGTTACGCTGGTTTGTGGTCACCCCGGACATGCACCGGGTCCATCATTCGGTGGAAGACGATGAGGCGAATAGCAATTTTGGCTTTAGCCTGCCCTGGTGGGACCGGTTGTTCGGTACCTATCGTGATCAACCCCGAGCCGGCCATAAGGGTATGACCATAGGGATCCATAAATTTCGTGATCCCAAACAAGTATCCTGGCTGCCGGGCATGTTGGCCTTACCCTTTGTCGGAAAAATCACCGACTATGCAATCAATCGCCGTAAATGGAGTGACTCTGATGAAGACTAAACTTATGCGTTTTGGTTTGCTGCTGGTGCTGGCCATAGGTATCACCCTGGCCGTTGTCTATCGCGACCAAATCGATAGCAGTGCCCTGGAACAATGGGTCCAGGATGCCGGTGCGGCCGGCCCCGTTGTCTTTATGCTGGTCTACGCATTGGCTACGGTATTTTTTCTCCCCGGCTCGGTGCTGACCCTGGCCGGCGGTGCCCTGTTCGGCCCGCTGTGGGGCACACTCTATAACCTCACCGGTGCCACTCTGGGTGCCATCATGGCCTTCCTGGTGGCACGCTATCTCGCCTCCGACTGGGTAGCCAACAAAACCGGTGGACGGGTGAAGCAACTGATTACGGGTGTCGAGACTGAAGGCTGGCGCTTTGTTGCCTTTGTGCGCCTGGTACCCCTATTTCCCTTTAATCTGCTCAACTATGCCCTGGGCCTGACGCGGATCGGCCTGTGGCCTTATGTCATCGCCACCTATATGTTCATGCTGCCGGGGGCCTTTGCCTATACCTACCTGGGCTACGCGGGACGAGAGGCCGTGGCCGGTGATATGGGCCTGGTCCAGCTAATCCAAATGGGCAGCATCGCTCTGGCCCTGCTCGCATCGGTCGCCTTCATCCCCCGAATCATTGGCCGACTGCGCCGCCAACCCATGCTCAGCATTGCAGACCTCAAAAAACGACTGGATGCCGATGATGACCTGTTGATACTGGATGTACGCAGTGCTGCGGATTTCATCGGTGAACAAGGCCACATTGCAAATGCACTCAATATCCCGGTTGAAGATCTACCGGGCCGTATCGGTGAGCTGGCCGATCATCTGCAAAGCACCATTGCGATCGTGTGCCGCACCGATCGGCGTTCGACCCAGGCCGCTGAACTGTTGGCCAAAGAAGGTTTCACCGATGTGCATATCACACAAGGCGGTATGACCGAGTGGAACCAATCAGGTTTTGCAGTAGAACATTGACGGTCTGCTCTCTTACAGGACACGAACAATGTCTATAACAGTCACAATTATCATCCAAAATGCACCCTATCAAGCCGACAACAAGGCCTGGCATGCACTGCGTTTTGCCGGTACTGCCCTGGTTGAAGACATGAATGTCAGGGTGCATCTGCTCGATGATGCCGTAAAAATTGGCCGCCGTGGACATAGGGTCCCGGAAGCCAGCGATCACGTTCTGACATTTTAGTACCGGAGAGACAAGACATGATGGAAGGCATGAATGGTTTTGGTTGGGGCATGGGTGCCTTCGGCTGGGTCTTTATGGTCCTGTTCTGGGGCCTGACCATTATAGGCATCGCCATCATCATAAAGTGGCTAATCGGCATACCCTGTGGTGACAACAATACGCAACCACAAAAATCGGCATTACAGATACTGCAAGAACGATACGCTCGTGGCGAAATCAATCGTGAAGAATTTGAAGAGAAAAAACGTAACCTGGAAAATTAAACCTAATACTCATGGGCGACCACGGCATGGAAGCCACTAAAATTGACCGAGGGGCTTAAGCTGATGCCAAAAAAACACATTACACAAAAAAACAAAACTGTATTGATCCTGGGTGGTGGTATTGGTGGTGTGGTGGTCGCCAGCCGTCTGCGCAAAGCATTACCCCGTGAGCATCGTATTGTGCTTATTGATCAGGAGCCCAAGCATTTATTCTCGCCCTCTTTGTTATGGCTGATGCTTGGTCAACGTACCCACCGTTCAATTTCACGCCCATTGATCAATCTTGAGAAACGGGGGATTGAATGGATTCAAGGCGAGGTTGAGATTATCGACCCAGCCCAACACAGGGTTCAGGTCAAGGGTCATGACCTTGTGGGGGATTACATGGTAATCGCTTTGGGTGCGAAGTACGCCCCGGAGATGATCCCTGGTCTTGAAGAGGCCGGTTGTAATTTTTATTCTCTGGCTGGAGCCGAGGCCTTGCGCGAGGCAAGACTCAATCTACAGTCTGGACGACTCGTTGTCCTGGTAAGCGGTATGCCCTTTAAATGTCCGGCTGCACCCCACGAGGCGGCGATGTTATTGGAATACGATTGCCGCAAACGCCAAATCCGTGATGCAGTTCAAATTGATGTCTACACCCCGGAACCCGGCCCTATGACCCTGGCCGGGCCACAAAACTCTGCACAAATACGGCAAATGCTGGAACAAAAAGGCATTGCTTTTCACCCTAAGCACCAGGTAGCTGAAATCGATGCAAAACAGAAAACCATCCATTTCAACAACGGATCAAGCGCCCGGTATGATTTGCTGGCCTATGTCCCACCACACCGGGCACCGGATGTCGTGCGCAAGGCGGGGCTTATTGGTGAGTCCGGCTGGGTGCCGGTGGACCGCTCAACCTTGGAAACAAAATATCCGGGCGTCTTCGCCATCGGCGATGTCACCGGCATCGGCCTGTCCGTAGGCAAGCCCTTGCCCAAAGCGGGTGTCTTCGCCCACGGCGAGGCCGAGGTCGTCGCCAACAATCTTGTCCATGCCATCACCGGCAAAGGACACCCAAAAGAATTTGCCGGTCATGGTGAATGTTTTCTGGAAACCGGAGATGGAAAAGCGGGACTTGGCAGCGGAAATTTCTTCGCTGAACCTGCCCCCGCAATAAAACTCAGGATGCCGGGCCGAATGCTGCATTTTGCTAAAGTGGCATTTGAAAAATATTGGTTATTCCGCTGGTTTTAACTGTGCATTCATCACCAAGCCTGTCAAGATTATGTTGGCTATACCTTGACAGCAGCATATACAAATTCTGATTACCATACTTCAATCTTTGAAACAGAGTGTTGGCTTACCGATGGATATTAAAAACAGAACTGTCATCTTCATTATTGTGTTGATCGCCATCATCAGTTTTTTTGTGTGGCGCTTCATCCGTCCCATGAATATTTATGTGGTGTCAGAGGCCTTTGAGCGACCGATCGATACCTCCACGATACCGGCCCCATTACGGACCCTGCGTGCCACTGAATGCGCCACCTGTCACAGTGATTTCTATGACGAATGGCGCACCACCATTCACAGCCAGGCCTGGACCGACCCCTACTTCCAGGCCGACTGGAAGTTTGAAAACAAACAGCAGACTTGTAAAAACTGCCATATTCCTCTGGACCGGCAACAGGAACACAAGGTACTGGGTTTCCGCGACAAAGAAAAATGGGACCCCATCCTGGCACCGAATCCACAATTTGACCCCAAGCTGCAACACGAAGGGGTGACCTGTGCCGCTTGTCATCTGCGTGAGGGCAAGATCGTCGGTGTGTATGGTGACACCCAGGCCCCGCACCCAGTCCGAAAACTCGACGACCCCAACCAGGTCTGTGTGCGCTGCCATGTGGTCAAAGGGGAGCGCTGGGACACCTTCTTTCGTATCCCACCTTGTGGCACGGTAGCGGAAATCACGGCAACGAAGAACGCCCATCTATCCAGACAAGATATTGACTTGCTGCTTGGTGCCCCCAAAATCAATACAGCAACAAAGCCCGACCAACCGGTTCCGCTTATCGAAACCCCGCAGACTCCTGAGTCACCACCTGTGGATAAGGAAATAACCGGGGCATACAGTGAGATCACCGCATCCAACATCAAGGGGCTCGGCTGCGTACAGTGCCACATGCCCTTGGTAAAACGCCCCCTCGTTGTCGGCGGCAAACCACGGCTGGCGCGGCGGCACCTGTGGCGCGGCGGTCATGATCCTGAAATGGTCAAACGTGGACTCGAAATAAGCTTCCAGGCAGCGTCAGACAGTGCGCCGGGTAAACGGGGTTTTATTCTCACTGTAACCAACGTGGGGGCGGCCCACTACCTGCCCACCGGAACCCCGGACCGTCATCTAACAGTGAGCCTGCGGTTGCTGGATAAAGACGGGGGGGTCCTGAAACAAGAAATCCACACACTCAAGCGCACCATCATGTGGCGACCCTTTATCGTCGACCTGTGGGACACGCGCCTGCTCCGCTGGCAACCACGTCGCTATCGCCTGGACATCCCGGAGAAACAAAACGGTGAGACAGTGGAGGCGGTGGTGCGTTATCACTTGGTGGCCGAGAAGCGGCTCAAGCGTATCGGCTACAAGAGTGAGGAACCCCTCGCCTATGATGTGTTCCGAAAACAAATTCCACTGCGAATCAATTAAACAGGGGTACTGGATATGAGTAAACTGCAGGATATAGTCATTATTGGCGGTGGTGCAGGTGGACTGGTGGTGGCCAGTGTGGCCGCACAACTTGGCCTCAAGGTCACCCTGATCGAGAAAGAACCCAAACTGGGGGGAGATTGCCTGCACCACGGTTGTGTGCCCAGCAAGACCCTGATCCACGCCGCCAAGGTAGCCTCCCTGATGCGCCGGGCAGGAGACTACGGTTTACCGGCTGCGACACCCCAGGTTGATCTCGGCCTGGTGAATGATCATGTGCAATCGGTGATTGACCGGATACAGGTCCATGATGACCCGGAACGCTTTCGTGATTACGGTTGCGAAGTCATTTTCGGCCAGGCCACATTTATTGATTCACATACACTACGGGTAGGTGATGATGAGATTCGTGGCCATCGATTTGTTATCGCTACCGGCTCGCAGCCTTTTGTGCCACCTATCGAAGGGTTACAGGAAGCAGGCTACCTGACCAATCTGAATATCTTCTCAATGCGCCAACTGCCACAACGCCTGGTTGTGCTCGGTGGTGGCCCTATCGGTTTGGAGATGGCCCAGGCCTTTTCCCGTTTGGGTAGCAAGGTCACCGTGGTGGAACGGTTAGCACAGCTCTTGCCCCAGGAAGATTCAGAAATCGCTGACTCTCTGAAGGCCGTGCTGAAGGCCGAGGGGATTGATATTCGCACCTCGACAACTGCAGAAAAGGTCTACAAACAAGATGGCACCACAATCATCCAATGTGATGGCGGACTGAGTCTGGAGGCGGATGCCTTACTCGTTGCCGTGGGCCGTCGTCCTACTGTGGACAACCTGGGACTGGATGCCGCAGGCGTAAAATACGATACAAAGGGGATCAAGGTGGACCGGTGTCTGCGCACCTCACAAAAACACATCTATGCCTGTGGTGACGTGTGTGGCCCCTACCCCTTCACCCACATGGCCGAATACCAGGCCGGTATCGTCATCAGCAATGCCATTTTTCGTTTTCCAAAAAAGACCGATTATCGTGTGGTACCCTGGGTCACCTACACCGACCCGGAACTGGCCCGAGTCGGTCTCACAGAACAACAGGCCCGGGATCAGGGCATTGAGCCCCTTGTGCTGCGGTTTGAATTCAAAGACGTGGATCGGGCATTGGCGGAAGTGGAAACCGCTGGACTGGTCAAACTGGTCACCCATAAAGGTAAAATTCTTGGTGCATCCATACTCGGCCCCCAGGGTGGTGAGTTGATCCATGAGATTGTGCTGGCCATGAAAACAGGGGCCAAGATCGGTGACATCTCTGCCACCATTCACGCCTATCCCACACTGTCCCAGGTACACCGGCGCACCGTGAATACATGGTTCGGGAAAAAATTATTCAGCCCCGCCACCCGTAGGCTGGTCAAATGGGTCAACCGACTATTACCCTAATCGGCACATCTACTGCGGCAACTCTCACATCAACACCGGGCTGAATATTCTTTATTGTTTACCCCCCCGAAAATTTTCGGGTGCATGTTTAATGTAAACGTCCCGCTGTGGATAGGGAATAGCAATACCGTTCTCTTTAAAGCTGCGCCAAATCATCAGGTTGACACTGGAGCGCACATTATTTAACCCTTCTTCCGGATCAGTGATCCACACCCTTAGCTCCAGGTTGATTCCATTGTCACCAAAACCCAACAAGCGACACACCGGCTCTGGACTACTCAAAATACGCGGTTCAGCCTTGGCGGCCTTGATCATGATTCCCATGGCCTGCTCCGGATCATTGGCATAACTGATCTGTATCGGTATCTTAATGCGAATATTTCGATCGCCATAACTCCAGTTGATCACATCTGAAGTGATTAATTTCTCATTGGGAATGAGTGTGTCAACACCATTACGATCGCGAATAACCACATAACGAGCCCGCAAAGCCTGCACCCAACCAAAGCTATCGCCAACACTGATCACATCACCTGGCCGAATGGAGCGATCGAAAATCAGGATAAAGCCACTGATAAAATTACTGGTGATACGCTGTAGACCAAAACCGATACCTACACCGAGGGCACCACCAAACACTGTCAGGGCGGTCAGGTCTATACCAATGCCATCCAACACCAACAAGATGGCAACGGTAATTAGGGAAAACTTTCCAAACTTGGCAAACCCCACCCGCAGGCTCGGAGTTAAGGTCTGGGTCTTCATCAACTGATACTCGATAAAATCAGACAGACGAAATGCCACAATCAGGGCAATGGCACCAAACAGCAACAACTTGATCACTGCCAACAAGGAAACTCGGGAATCACCTAACTGTATCGCCAGATCATCCATAGCCGATAACACAGATGGCATTAAACCAAGCAGGTGCATGGTCACCGCTACCCATATCAGTGCTGTAATCGTATTTTCCCAAGCAGAAAGTGCCCGGGTATGGCTAAAGCTGCGACGTAGAATAAAGACCACAAAGCGAATGACCATCAAGGCCAACACCACTGGCACCGCAAGACTGATAAAACGAACGTCCTGGCCGAAGTTTTCCAGCCCTGCACGACCCACCAACAAGAGCAACAGCAAACTGAACGGGAATACCATACGTTGAACACCCCGCAGGGCCGTCCGCCGTAGGCCAGCAATGGATTTATCGCTGAGCAGGGCCACAAAGTACCGCCCCAGGACATAATGGATTCCCCAGGCGATGCCAATCACGACCACCAATACCGTTAACTCGGGCCATAACTTGGCATCGCTGAGTCCAGCCCACCAATCGTTATAGTTGGAGCTTGCCACTTTATTTTTCATATCGACATACGTTCTTGAACACACACTTAGCTTGTAGGTACCCCCCTACACGCCCACTGGATAAGACCACACTATAACCACCCGCCCCCGTGGAATCCATCGGTGGCACATTCTAAAACCTTATGGCAAAGTAACGGCTCTTCCAACATAACAGGGTCATTACCATGGATTCTACAAAGACATCGGCGATTGCATATTTCATGATATTCGGTCTATGGATGGCCCCTGCCCTGGGTAGTGATACGGCCAAAGAAAAGCGCTGGGCAGAGCAAATTGTGGATGGGATATTTGACGGTGAGCCCAAGTGGCTGGAGGCCGAGGGGCACAAATTCCTGGGCATCTACACCCCAGCCACAAGCAGCAAGCCCAAAGGAGGAGCCCTGATACTCCATGGTGTCGGTGTCCACCCGGATTGGCCTCAGATCATCAACCCACTAAGGGTCTCCCTCCCTGCCCGGGGATGGACAACCCTCTCCCTACAGATGCCCATTCTCAAAAATGAGGCCAAAATTGAGGAATACACCCCCCTGTTCAAAGAAGTACCCGGTCGCCTCAATGCCGGTATCGCCTTTTTGAAGGCCCAGGGCATTCAAAATATCGTTATCATTGCCCATAGCATGGGTTCTGCCATGGCCTCCCACTATCTTGCCAACACTGACGATGCCACCATAAAGGCCTATGTAGGTATCGGCATGGGCGGCAACCGCAGCGGTACGGTACTCGATAACGATGTCTCCCTGAAAAAGATTGGGTTACCCGTTCTGGATATATACGGCAGTAACGATATCAAACCCGTTCTGGAATCAGTCAACCAAAGAGCTAACGCCGCCAAGGCTGCAAATAACTCCGCATACACTCAAACCAAAATAGACGGAGCCGATCACTTCTTTGAAGGCCATGAAAAGCAATTACTCGACACAATCACGGCCTGGTTGGAAAAGACAGTAAAATGATCAGGTTATTAATTAGAGAAATAACACCCCGCCCAAAAATCTGGCCCACAAAGCATGATTGAACTTATTTGATATTCCGTTGCCTCATGCCTTGGCGTACCCAGTGTCTTTGTTGAGAAGCGGTCATTCTGGCTTAACGCCTGTAAATTTCACCCAAACATAAGCTTTATCTTAAGGAGCCCCCATGCCCATTGCCCTCGCCCTGCACACACTCGCCGTCGTTGTATGGGTCGGGGGTATGTTTTTTGCCTACATGGCGCTGCGCCCCGCTGCCCTGGGACTGGAGCCACCACAGCGGCTGCCCCTTTGGTCACGGACCTTCGCGCGGTTTTTCCCCTGGGTGTGGGCTGCCATTTTCATCTTGCCGGTAACCGGCCTGTGGCTGATCCGGGAGATGGGGGGAATGGCTAATGCAGGTCTTTATATCCACATCATGCTGGTCCTGGCCATTGCCATGATACTCATTTTCATGCACGTCTTTTTTTCACCCTACAAAAAGATGAATAAGGCGATTGAGGCTGGGGACATCCCCGCCGCCGGAAAACAATTAGGTCAAATTCGCCGGTGGGTGGGCATCAACCTGATCATCGGTTTGGTAACCATCACCGTAGCAGTAGGCGGGAAGGCATTGTAATGAAATCTCTCCTGACTGGAAAAAATTTCCCCAGCCTTTTGGCCTTGTCCGTACTACTGGTCTTGCTCCAGGGCTGTGCTGACGCCACACAATACAGCCGCGACCCTGGTACGGGGGCAGAGACCTGGGAACATCGCGACCAGGGTATCCGTATCAAGTTGACCCAGATTCTGCCCGACCAACTCAATGGCTTTTACCAGGGCCGTGGCTTTGATCAAAAAAGCGCACAACTCATCGCCGATGCCTGTGTATTTCAAACCGAACTGCACAACGAACAGGATACTGCCAATATCGAAATCGATTTGGCGGATTGGCGTATTCTACTGCCCAGCGGTGAACAAGCTCTTAAATTAAAACGTAACTGGCAAGAACAATGGGCAGCCCGTGGGGTCAGTGAAGATGCCCGCTTGGCGTTTCAATGGGCCCTGTTTCCCACCACCCAAAGCTTCAAGTCCGGGGACTGGAATATGGGCATGACAGCATACGCCCTGCCTGCCGCCACTCAATTTGACCTGCGAGTAGTTTGGCAATCTGAAAACAAAGTTCGATCCACTGTTATCAAAAATATACGCTGCTATGGAGAGGCCAAAAAGCCCATCAAAGCGGCAATAAGTAAAAATATCTCGTTCAAACAACGCCTGACCTCAGTTCGCCGAGATCTGGCACCCGCTCTATCCTTAAAAAATACCAAAGGAAAATTGGTCGATATCAAAGATATGGTGGGTAAGGTGGTGCTGGTGAATTTCTGGGCCACCTGGTGCCCGCCCTGTCGCAAGGAAATGCCATCCATGCAACGACTCTACGACAAAATGGATAAAGACAAATTCGCCATGTTGGCCGTTGATATGGGGGAAGACGAAGATCTGGTTTTTGAATTTACCTTTGCCCTGGATACCCCCCTCACCTTTCCCTTACTGCTGGACCACGATGGCAGTGTCACCCGACGCTGGAGGGTCCGAGGCCTGCCCACTACCTTTATCGTCGACAAAGAGGGTTATGTAGTCTATCAAGCCATTGGTGGCCGTGAATGGGACGACCCTGAATTGGTCAAAAAAATTGAGGCCTTAGTCAACCAGTAAGACGCGATCTTTCTCAAGATTACCCCGTAATTATAAATACCGACACACAGACTGTTCGAGAAAACCATGGAACCTGAAAATATCACCCTTGTCCTCGCCCTGCTGGCTGGATTGCTGTCTTTTGTCTCACCCTGTGTGCTGCCACTGATGCCAGTCTATCTCGGCTATTTGACCGGCCTGACTGTCAGCGACCACGGCCCAAAGAAACGCTATTACGTCATCAGTCACGCCCTTGCCTTCATCGTCGGCTTTACGATTATCTTTGTGCTGATCGGTGCGACACTCGGCCTGATTGCTGGAACATTCTTTCGATCCAGTTTTTCGGATTTTATTATGATCATCGGCGGTAGCTTGCTGCTCGTGCTCGGCTTACACATGTCGGGTATCCTGCGCGCACTACAGCCCCATACAAAATCCATAAAACCCATACACAATATCCTGGAATGGACAAACAGGGTGCTTGACGAATGGATTTTGCCAGAACGACGTTATCAACAGGAACATGGGGAAGCACCCGGCTATATACGATCGGGACTCATCGGTATGGGTTTTGCTGCCGGCTGGAGCCCCTGTGTCGGCCCACTGCTCAGCGCCATATTGACCTTATCCATAGGAGCAACTGCCGGGCCCGAGCCCTTGCTCGCGGTTATGAAATCGGCAACCTTACTATTTGTGTATTCCATGGGGCTGGCGATCCCATTTTTTCTCACTGCCCTGTTACTCAACCGCGCCACAGGCGTACTGAAGGCACTGAACCGGCGCGGCCATATTGTTGAAAAGATCAGCGCCTTCTTTCTAATTCTCGTTGGGCTTTTGCTTCTCTCGGGATCAATGGGAAAACTCAACCAGTATTTCAGCGCATCCCCAGATTGGATTTATGACCTTGAGTCGAGACTTATCGAGTAACTGTCCAACACAAGCAAGCTACTGGATATACCAAGGAAAACGAAAGTTACCCGACATCCTTCGATCAGCGGGATAAGCTACAGCATATTCCGTTAGTGCTCGGGTGGCGCCACAAATGGGCAACAGGTCTCAGCATTCCCAAACTCTTTTACTTCTTTGTCTGGAAGCTCACCCTTGCGCCAGGCCACCTGTGTTTGATCCAGCGTATCCAACAGGCCCCCTTTATCGAGAAAACCATAGAATCTCAATAATTTTTCACCATCGGGGGTAATCAAGACAACAGTGGGTACCAGTTTTGCGCCCAGTTGCTTTGCCAGTTGCGGCTGCTTGTCATTATCAATCGCAACTGGAATGTACTTACTCTGCAATAACTCCATTAGCTCCGGTGTCTCGAGCGTTTCCTTCTCAAACTTCTTGCACCACTTGCACCAATCTGCATAAATCAGGACAAACAGCGGTCTATCCAGCTTTTTCGCCTCATCATAAGTTTCTTTGCCATAGCTGCGCCAGGGTATCTTTGTCTCGTTCATATACTCCCACGAGGCCGCAAACAAGCCCGGTGTCATCATAAACATAAGCAAAGACAGCACAACGCGTGCCTTGAAAGGCCTATGTGATTTAATCACTGAACAGCGACCCATTTAATATAAACCCGCCTTTTTCTGTTCTGCACGCACATAGCTGATAATATGACCGGCATCTTCCGGACTCATGCCAACGACGGGCGGCATGTCACCAAAACCCCAATGATGCTGCTTGGTGCCATTTTTGACAGCAAAATGAAACGCGAGGTCGGGATGATGTCCAGGTCGATAGATTTTATGAATGAGCGGCGGGCCCTGGTCTGTCCCCTGCCCACCCGAGCCGTGACACCGCGCGCAATTTTTAACAAAAAGCTGCTGCCCAAGAGTCACATTAGCCACAAAATCCGGTGATGGCAAATGGAGATTGGCCCTTACCTTTTCCGGGTCAGGTTTATCACAGCCCTGAAGAAAAGCCAGCGTGGCTGCAAACACACCCAATAAGATAATCTTTTTCATTTTATTTTACCTATACATGTACCATGTATGTGGGAATTTATTCCATGCAACATACAACTGCAACAATATACCATGCCACCCCTGATGAATGACTTGCAAAATCAGCATCTTGCCGATCTATCCCGCGACAATCCCTCAACACTACCGCCCCGAATGGACTATTACTTCAGTCGCTTCTGGAATCTCGTCCTGCGAAAAAATTATAGAGCGGCACCCAGATCAACGCGAAAAACCAACCGTATCCATAACTTTCGATAAAACCCAGCATAAAACTTTGCCAGCTCAACCATTCAAACCCAGGCAACAAGCGACGCCAGGATTCGTACATGGCGTGCTCTGGAAACAACAAATCGAATGCCACACACAGTGTAAAACTGATTGCCAGAAACAGGCTGGTGGCATGACCCACTGCCTTTAGCGAAATGCCGTTCTTCATGATTCACCCCCCTACACGCTTATCAAGCGCCTGGGTATATTGCCCTGGATTGCTCTCAAACCTGTCCAAACAATCGTGGGAACAAAAACGAAACAACTGCTTTTCGTGCATTTTTCCATAACCCTTATCCATATCCACTTCCATACCGCATACAGGATCGATATTTTTTACAGGCTTATCGTCATCATGAGTTCCGTGCCCACCATGGGCCATATGGGCACCACAACCAAAGCGCATCATCAGGAAGAAAAAACCGGCAAACAGCAATAACGATAACAAACCTTCCATTATTCACCTCCTGTATAAAAATCACTTCATGGGGTTAATCTCAGGCGAAGCGGAACTTGCAGTTATAAATCGAAACCATTGACCTATAGCCGGGAAAAATCGAGGTAAGCATTGCGCATACTCTTTGTATTCCTCACCAAACCGGTTGTACATCACTTTTTCTTCAGATTGGGCAAGCCGTGTATAGGCAAACAACAAAATAGGGGCCATCAATACCGTCAACAATGTTGGCCATTGCACCAGAAAGGCGATGATCACCAGGAACAGCCCGGTGTACTGAGGATGACGAACAAAGGCATATACACCCTCTGTTACCATTTTTCCCTGTGCCCCATGAATCTGGCGCCAACCCTTAGAGAGCAACCCGTAACCCGACAAGAGTAATATCAAGCTAAAACCCATCACAACAACCCAGGCCATGGTGGAGCCACCAAAGACAACAACCCATAAATGCCCAAATTTATGGCTGAAGGGCTGTAATACTGGGTAAGCTTCACCCAACCACCCCGTAAGCAGATAAATGGTTAACGGAAAGCCATACATCTCACTAAACAGCGCAACCAGAAAGGCAAGTACAATACCCATGTTACGCCACTCGGCATGGCCTTTAGGCTTGATAAAACTTAAGGTAAAAAATAGAAATATTCCTACATTAAGGACCACCACGACCCACATACCATAGGAATACCCATCAGCCATGTTGCAGTGCTCCTCAATATACTCGCTCGCCTATAGACGAACCCGGCGCAAACGTAAGGCATTGGCTATTACCGACACCGAACTAAAACTCATGGCTGCCGCCGCAAGCATGGGTGACAATAACAAACCAAAAAATGGATACAACACACCTGCAGCAACGGGCACACCTGCCGAATTGTAGATAAAAGCAAAAAATAGATTTTGCCGAATATTGCGCATGGTCGCACTACTCAGACGTCGTGCCCGTACGATTCCACGCAGGTCACCCTTGACCAGGGTGACACCGGCACTTTCCATGGCCACGTCGGTACCCGTGCCCATTGCGATACCCACATGGGCTTGGGCCAGGGCTGGTGCATCGTTGATGCCATCACCTGCCATGGCGACGATCCGGCCCTGCTCCTGAAGTTTCTTCACGATCTCCGCCTTCTGGTCAGGCAACACGTCCGCTTCCACCTGGTCTATATCGAGCTTGCTAGCAACCGCTTGTGCGGTTGTGCGGTTGTCACCGGTCAACATCACCACCTTGAGGCCTTCTTTGTGCAGATCAGCGATTGCCTCCGGCGTGGAATCTTTGATGGGATCGGCCACACCAATCAATCCAGCAGCCTTACCGTCAATCGCAATCAGCATCACCGTCTGGCCCTCGGTACGCCCGGCCTCTGCCAGTCGCGGCAGTTCACCTGAATCGATAGACAGGCTTTGCAACAACTTCAAATTGCCCAGTGCTACCGTTCTACCGTCAACCTTGCCGGTGACACCTTTACCGGTAACCGATTTAAAATCATCGGTCGGCAGCAAGCTAACGTCTTTATCTTCCGCTCCACGTACGATGGCCTCCGCCAACGGGTGTTCACTCGCTCGTTCCAGACTGGCACCCAGGCGCAGAATGTCATGCTCCTGAAAGCCATCGACCGCAACAATCGATACCAACTGAGGTTTTCCTTCGGTCAAGGTGCCGGTCTTGTCCACCACCAGCGTGTCCACCTTACGCATGACCTCCAGCGCCTCGGCGTTCTTTATCAGTACACCCATCATGGCACCCTTACCGGTACCGACCATAATAGACATGGGTGTCGCCAGGCCCAAGGCACAGGGGCAGGCAATGATCAGCACCGCAACAGCATTGATCACGGCGAAGGCTAAGGCGGGTTCAGGCCCCCAACTCCACCAGACAAAAAAAGTAATGACGGCCACCAGAACCACCGCCGGCACAAAGTAACCGGCCACCACATCTACCAATTTTTGTATCGGCGCACGCGAACGCTGTGCCTCGGCTACCATCTGCACGATCTGTGACAGCAGTGTATCTGCACCCACCTTTTCGGCACGCATCAACAAGCTGCCGGTACCATTGACCGTTGCCCCAATCAGTTTTTCACCGGACATTTTTTCCACGGGAATGGGTTCACCGGTAACCATGGATTCGTCCACATTGCTTTCGCCATCCTGAACGGTGCCGTCCACCGGGATTTTCTCTCCCGGGCGCACCCTCAGGATATCGCCGACCTGAACATGCTCCATGGGTATATCTTCTTCCGTACCGTCATCGCGAACGATACGTGCGGTCTTGGGTGCCAATCCCAGCAACAGCTTGATGGCCGCATTGGTTTGACTGCGGGCACGCAATTCCAATACCTGTCCCAGCAGCACCAGGGCGGTAATAACGGCAGCGGCCTCAAAATACACGGGGATAACACCCATATCGTTTTTCACCGATGCCGGAAAAATATCCGGGAAGACGGTTCCGATGACACTATAAACCCAGGCGATACCCACCCCGATACCAATCAGGGTAAACATATTGAGGTTGCGGGTAACAAGTGACTGCCAGCAGCGCACATAAAAAATCCAGCCACCCCAGATTACCACCGGAGTTGCCAGTACCAACTCAAACCACTGACGGGTGTGAGGCTTGATGATTTCCGCTATGGCCTCCGGCCAGAACTCGGCCACCATAGCGCTGAAAAATACCGGGATGGCGAGAATGGCGCTGACCCATAAGCGCCGCGACATATAATCCAGCTCACTGGTATCCTCTTCTGCCTCCACCGTACGCGATTCCAGGGCCATACCACACTTGGGACAGGCACCGGGGTGATCCTGTACCACTTCGGGGTGCATCGGGCAGGTGTATTCTGTTTTGCTTGTGCTGACAGGAATCCCCATGGACTCCAGAGCCATGCCACACTTAGGACAAGCCCCCGGCCCTATCTGCTGTACCTCTGGATGCATGGGACAGGTGTATTCCGTTGCGCAGGACGACGTGCAACAGGCGCTCTTCGTTGCAGTGTCTGCCACCGGCTCCAAGTACAGTTGTGGGTCGGCCTTGAATTTACCCAGGCAACGCTCGGAACAAAAGTACCAGGTTTTACCCTCGTGCTCTGCACTGGCCGCAGCGGAGTCTGGCGCCACAGTCATGCCACAAACGGGATCTTTATTCATAGCTTATGTCCTACTCTCAGGTTTTATCGAAATCCAGTTAAGGTGTATGAACGCTTCTTAACACCCATACCGCTCTATATCACAATTTAACACCTATGAGTTACTCTCAGGTCAAGCTATTAACCTATCCAATAGCAGTGCTGTCCCGTTAACGCCACATTGTCATGTCGGACTTGTTCCGGCATCCAGGAAGCCGTTGAAACGATTGGATTCCGGCTTTCGCGGAATGACGGGAGAGGCTATTAAAACCTCATGTCTCCAATAGCAGAAATGGTGCCATGCACCTGTATATTGGCGCGGTTGCACGACAACAAGATTTTGTTAACGGGATAGCACTGACCCAATAGATATCGTTATGAAAAAAATCAGCTCTGACAGAATCCCCAAAGGGGCTGCATTGGAAGGAGCCCGAATCCGGGCTGATGAAAGGATGTTGCTAACTTTCGTTTTCCTTGGGTTTTAAGCAACTAACGAAGCACAAATGCTACCGGTACACTAAACTCCAATTGCCGACGTGGATCATTTTCTGGCATAGGAGGAAATGGATCAGCCCGTTGTGCCATCTCGAGTGCGGCTTTATCGAGCAATCTGTTGCCGGTACGCTGCTGCAAAGTCACGTGCCGGGTTCGTCCTGTGCGATCAATAAGAATACGCAACATACCCTCACCCTCGATGCGTAAACGTTTGGCACGGCGTGGATACTTTTTATGTTTTTCCAACCAGGCAACAAGCAGTTGCTCATATCGCACAGTGGCTACCGCATCCAGAGGTGCCGTACTGGGCTCTGGTGGGGATGGCTGTACGATTTTCTGCAAGGCTTCGGGGGGCGATTTCACATCTGACTGCAGCTCAGGCAGCACCTCTTGAATCACGGGCTTGGGTTTGGGTGGTGGCTCGGCAACTGCAACAGAGGCATTCACCGTAGTTTTTGCGACAACAGCCAGTAAATTGATACGAAGAGGTTGTGCCAGAGGGGGGGGAGTGGACGGCACAAACCACATCGCTATACCGACATGCATCACCAGAGCGATCAATATTGTTACACTCATGTGTAGCCGGGTAATCGTCATGGGTGTTACTTCTGTGTTGTTGCTAAAGCGATATTGCTGCCTCCGGCAGCACGTAATTCATCCATTACTTTGAGTAGCAGTTGCACTTCGGCATGGGCATCACTTTTCAGGGTGATGGCGGATTCTGTGTCCTGTTTTAACAATGGCTCAATGGCCATCCGCAACTGGCCCAACGCTATACGCTCTCCATTGAGGGCAAGCTGGCCCGCTTGATCCAGCGATACAGTGATGGACGTCGTATCCGCAGCATCTGAACTGCTCGATTCAGGAAGCTTCAATTCAATGGCCTGCGGTACCAGGAAAGTGCTGGTGAGCATGAAAAACACCAGCAGCAAGAACACAATATCAATGAGCGGCGCAATATCGAGGTGGGAGTGGATACGTGCCCGGCCTTCAAAGTCCATGGGTCTCATCCTCGATACGTTCGTCATCACGACTATCAATATGAGGAGTCTTGCCGAAGTGACGCAAAACCCGGATACCGGCATCCTTCATGGCGGCACGCACATGATCGACCTCCCCTTCCAGGTAGTAGAAGGCCGCCATAGCGGGAATGGCCACGGTAAGACCAAAAGCAGTGGTGAGCAGGGCCTCCCAAATACCACCAGAAAGGATGGAAGGGTCGACCCGGCTGCCGGCCTGTTCGAGGCTCATAAAGGCCGCAATCATACCGGTGACTGTACCCAGTAGCCCCAGCAATGGGCTCAGGTGGGCAATAGAGGATAGGCCGCGTAGCCAGGATTCCAGATTACGAATCTGTGCGCTGCCTACCCGGCTCACTTCCGCCTCAACATCCCCGGTCGACATGGCAGGATCGGCGCCACAACGTACCGCACTCTCCAGCACCCGGGCGACCGGGCTGTTCTGCTGTTGCAGGGCCTGCAGGGCCCGTCCATGCTCACCATGCTGCAGTGCCGATACAATGCCGTCGACGAATGCCACTTGACGCAGACCGCTGCGATAAAACTGATACAGTTTCAACAAAATGATGGCGGTGGCCAAAATAGACATCAGCAACAGGACATACATTACTGCCCCGCCTTGTTGGAATAGACTATACATGCTTAAGTTTCCGTTAAGTAAAAGAGTGGGTGCCGCGCCTCCTGTGACGCGCCACCCGGGTTATAGGATGTACTGCCTATCATCTAAAGCTCGACTTCAACACCGGCGTAGGCAAATACCGGCATTCCCGGACGGGGACCTTCAGGCTGCCGCGACACAATGTATGTTTTATCAAATAGGTTTTGTACACCACCGAAAAGTTTTACCGTTTTGGAGGCTCGATAATAAGCAGAAATATCCATCACAAAATAGCCATCGGTCTTGCCGAAACGGGCATCGTGCTTACCGCCACCGTTAACCTGAGCACCCACATTACTGGCACTGGTGAAGGTCTTGCTAACATAACTACCGGTGATATAGCTGCCCCAATGCTTTGACTCCACTCCTGTACCCATGCTGAGCACCCATTCAGGGATATAGGGCACTTTATTACCGGCCTTACCATAACTGAAGATGGATTCCGCATCGGTGGAGATCGCATCATTCTGCTGGATAGCATTGGTGTAGGTCGCAGTCAGATACCAGGGGTTACGATATTTCCAACCGTTGGCAATACCGGCATCATACTGGGCGGAAAACTCAAGGCCAGCACTGCGGACCTTACCGAAGTTCTCGGTATCACCGCTACCGGTACCACCAATGTTATCGATCACGATCAAATCATCAAACTGGGTATAAAAGGCCACAGTCTCAATCGCCAGCGCCCGTTCGGGGTTGGTATAACGTGCCCCCACTTCGTATGCGTTGCTGGTTTCTTCCCTGATACCAGCCACGGCACTCTTCGGGCTGGGCGGAGAAAAGCCTCGATTGACACTACCAAAACCAACCCAGGACTCGTTGAATTTATACGTCGCCCCCAAACTGCCCGCCGTCATGCTCATTTTGTTAGTACCGGACTTGCCCGGGCTGCTGTAATTCTCGTAGGTCTGATCCAGACTTTCGTAACGCAGCCCCGGGCTAAAGGACCATGCGCCGGCCTTGATGGTGTCTTGCAGAAACAGGGCGAGCGCATCGGTTTTTTGCAAACGGTTACCGGCACCGCCGGGAGTGCCCGGGGTCATGCCAGCAATGGTGCCATTGGCCAGTTGACTGAAGTCATCGTCCCGCTGGAAGCGGCGCACCCGATCCTTGTTAAAACGAACACCAACTGCGATTTCATGCTGTACCGCATCAGAGCCAAATCGATAGTAACCGACAGTATCGATACCCTTTGAATTGTAATCACGGTTATTGGCGCGCACCCTCAGGGTGCAGGCCAGGTTAGCCTTCAGACAGGCCAGGCCCTCACCATTCTGCGCCCCAGCCAGGGCAGTGGAAAGTTTGATGGTACTGCCGGAGACCTTGCGTAAATCTTTGAGTTTGTACCAGTTACGCGAAAAATCATTGTTGTACAGAGTAGTAATAATATCCAGGTTGTCCGTTGGTGCCACGGCATAACGCAGGTAACTGCGTTTTTGCTTACTGGTGATATTATCAAATCGTGTTGCCGAATAGCGCCTCAAGGGATTAGCTTTGAAGTCTGCTTCGCTCAAGCCCAGGTAGGTCTCATTGGCATCCAGGTCGGAAACCCCGTATTTGAATTCCAGACGTTGATAGATCGACGTATTGGGCTCCCATGATAATTTGACCATGGGTTCGGATTTACTGAAACCGGTATCATTGCCACCTTGAAAATCAGGGGTTTGGTCAATGGTCTTGTAGCCCTGGTTCTGGCGGAAATAGCCTTCCACCAGGAAACCAAACTGGCCCGCACCGGTGTCGACGGTATTGCCACCATAGACATGGGTACGCAGGTCACCAAAGCTGCCGTAAGATGATTTCAGATAGACGCCCCCCTTCAGCGGGATCGGCGTAGACAGATAATTGATAACACCCCCGGTTGTCTGTGGGCCATATTTGACCTGGCTGGACCCCTTGAGGATTTCCAGTCCACTCATACGGCCCATGGTGGGCACATAATAGGCGGCCGGTGCGGAATAGGGTGCCGGTGCGGTCAGCACACCGTCTTCCATTATCGTCACCTTGGCGCTGCGGGTGGTATCCACACCCCTCAGACTGATATTGGGAAACAAGCCAAAACCGTCCTCCTCTCTGACATAGACCCCCGGCACCTTGCGCAGTACCCGGTTTACGTCATCGTAATTCTGTTGACGAATATCCTCTTTGCTCACCACATGGGCGGAACCGGGTAGCGTCTCAATATTGGCTGGATTGCCAATGACCATCACTTTGTTCAGCACCTTGGCAGCCGAGCCCGTACTTGAATCATCATCTGCCGCACCAGCCGGCAAGACCATGGCCAACGATGTAACAACCCAAACACCCTTAAAATAAGCCTGTATTTTCACTTTACATAACCCTCAATGTACGATTAAACCGCCCTGGCTGTGGCTCTGTGAGCGCTACAGCGAAGGGCAGATGGACTGGCTGGCATTGATTGACCCGGTCTGAAACGGGGTCAATTGGCTGGCTGGACGGGATTATGGATGAATAGACTAGAAATGTAAATGATAACTGTTCTCATTCGTATTGACATCCCTATAGGGCCTGTTATCCTTTATACTCAGGGGGTGATGCGCTTCGTCGCTGAGAACCCAGGGATACCCGGATTTCAATTCATAGCTTAGGCGGCCCGATTATGAATCAAACAAAAAAATCACCCCCATCAGGTGGACACCCGGCTCCGAACAGAATGGTAGCGACAAGGTATGACAGCCGGGAGCTCTTTCGTGGCCAAAAGGAGATCCTGATCGAACATGTGGGCCACGCCTACCGATTGCGGATCACCCGCCAGGATAAATTGATCTTGACCAAGTGATGTACCCTGGCACCAGGACCCCACCGCCAGCAGATCTATGCGACGCACACCCCAACCAGGCTGGTGCTAAATCCAGCAAGTGGAGTACAAGTGTTTGGGAGGCCGAACACAACTTGTGTCTGAGTCGGTCTTCGTGAACTGTCAGCCTTCGCCCGGCTTATGTGTGGGTCCCACACCCGCTGGCTGGATTTGTCACGGAACTTGCGGGCACCGGCAACTTGCGTGGGTCGTTTAATAGCGCATGCAGATAGGGTTGCAGCAGTGACTCGGCCTGCTCCCTGGCATTATGCCGGGCCGTATCACCGCCTCGGGTGACCGGCCAGCGCATCACCGGGAGTTCCGGCTCGATCGCAATCACAATTGCACCACAACCGCAGGGGCAATGGCGCAAAGAAAGTGGCTCACCGGACTGGTACCAAGGTTTTTCCCGAAACGCCAAACGACTCACAATTTCTAACATGGCCCATGAATCCTGAAGGGCTGCACCTATCTCCTGCTGTGCACCAAAATGTTGAGACACATAGTGGACAATGACCACATCAAGTTGGTTTCGGCAACAAATGGCATCGGTTGGCGCAAAATCAATCATGACGCCATCACAATAGTATTCACCGTCAATTCTGACTGGATCATAAAGAATGGGCATGGCGGCACTGGCCATCATGCGGGGGGCCAGTTCACCCTCGGAGAACATTTTCTTTTTGCCAGTACCCAGATTCATGGCCAACACATGAAACGGGTACAGGCATTCTTCAAAGGTATTTACGGCGAGGTTGTCACGGGTAAATTGCAGGGCGGCACTGGTATCCGACAAACCGGTATAGCCGCGCCCTCTGCGTGCCGTCATTTTCCAGAGAAAACTCGACAGCGAGTCCGGTGTCCAGAAGGTGCGGCTGGTCACTCCGGCCAGAGTCTCGAGCCAGCGCTCCAGTGAAGTCCCGCTGGCGATAAAACCACCGACCAAGGCACCCGCGCTACAACCAGCACTGGCAGACACCGTGATCCCCAAATTTTGTATCGCCTGCATAAATCCGGTATGGGCATACACACCACGCACACCACCGGAACTCAGCACAACACCAATTCGGGGTATTGCCTCCACCTCTACACCACGTGATGGACACCCACTTCGACGATTCTATCTGCCAAGTATCGGTGGGGTGGAATCACCAAATTAGTCGGTGCGGGTACGTTTTTATAGACGCGCCCCGCAAGGTCAAACTTGGAACCATGACAAGCGCAGAAATACCCCCCTGGCCAGTCTTCTCCAAGCCCCGATAGAGCCCCACTGGCAATCTTTTTTGATGGCACACAGCCCAGATGGGTGCACAGACCAATCGCTATGAAAAACTCAGGTTTGATAGAACGCCCTATATTCTTGGCATAGGCAGGCTGCTGTGTTTCGACCTCGGAGTCCGGATCTACAAGAAAATGGCCGTTTGTCTTCAGTCTTGACAATATTTCATTGGAACGACGAAGCACCCAAATAGGCTTACCACGCCATTGGACAGTCAACATCTGCCCCGGCTCAAGTTTGCTTAAATCAATTTCTATTGGACCCCCCTGGGCCTTTGCACGGGCACTAGGGGTCATACTTAAGACAAAAGGTACCGCGGAGACACCTAAACCTACCGCACCCAGAGCAGTAGTGGCCGCCAACAGAATACGTCTCCTACGAAGATCTACCGGGACTGCAACCATAAGTACCTCCTCACCGGTTACGGGTTTGCACAAACGACAATCTAAAATCATCATAAAACTACTGGTGCATTGAAACCCCCAGCTTTATGGGGGCGGAGTAATTCTTTGATGAGACAAAAATAGTGTAAACCTGCGTGTGACTAACAGGTCAAGGTATAATTACTTTGTGCCAACACGACCACTGCATCAACCGATAAGATGAGGGCGCTGGACCGACACGGACCCAGAACGGGAGAACCATTAGCGCCAGGCAGAAAAGCGTTGAAGACCAGCCAATATACGCAACTATCCAGACTCAATCAGGTGGCACACCGAATGGCCATCAGGCATACCATCGGGCATCCCGGCCCAATGCACCAGGGCATGCTCCATACGCTCCTGCAAATTCTTCAGTTCTTCCAGTTTGTGCCGGTTCTCTTCAATGCGGTGACGCAGAATTTCCCGTACCTTGGGGCAGGGGGAATTACCCTTTCCGCTCTCTTCAAGAATATCGGCGACCTCCTCCAAAGTAAAACCAAGGCTCTGGGCCTGACGGATAAAACGTAGGCGCGATATATCGGTTCGGTCGAAAATCCGATAACCATTTTCAGGATTACGACCTGGTTTAAGCAGGCCAATACGCGAATAATAACGCACGGCATGCGAAGTTACACCACTATGCTTGGAAAGATCGGCGACGGTCATCATATTCACACTCCTCTCTCAATATTAGCTTACAACTTTAACGGGGCTCATGATTAACACGATCCTGAAGCCCCGGATTTGGCCGATATCTGATTCACTTCTTCTCCGCATCGTGTCCTTCCTACAACGCAAATATACACAAGTGAGACCATAATTTGGCACAAAAGATCGCCATTATTCGATAAATAATAGTCAATACTGGCAGATGCCGCACCATGGGTGCCTACCGCCGGTCTCAAAGAAGAAAAACATATTCCAGAATATCTGGGGGGGCTCAAACTAGGGGGGGGGGATATCGAAATAATGCGACTTTTAAATCAGGCCACAAACTCCGGGAAGCTGGTGTGGCAACCACCCGCACAGCAACCACCGCCCGGCTTTGCGGAGCAACACCTTGCCCCCGGATGGACACGACCTTAGCTGACTGTTGGTACTGGCCATTCTGACAGATACAGCAACAGGATAGCGGACGGCACATAAAAGCCTATGCCAGCAGCCATACCCAGGCTATAGCCTCCACAGGCTGCGCAGACTACCTACCTACCTACATTACTTAGAAACCGGTTTCAAAGACCTCAAATAACTCATAATTTGCTTGGCCTCATCGGTACTTAACCACTCTGGATTCTTACCCTGCATGCGTTGAACAATATGATTCCAGCTCTTGCTATCCATCCCCTTCTCCACCTTGAGGTAAACCCGCTCCAGGGTATGACAGGCACTACAGCGCTTATGAAATATTTGTCTCGGGCTCGAAACCGCTTCCTTTTCATGAAAATGGGTCTTGCCCCCTTTGTTCGTTTTAACAGGTGCCGTGCTCAGATAGGCCAGAATCGCTTCGGCATCTTTGGGTGTTATCCAACCCGAAGCCCGTTTCTGCATGCGCAATACAATATGCTGACGCGACTTGGCAGTGAGTGGTTTTTCCAGTATCCGATCCGGGGTGTGGCACAGACTACATTTCTGCTCGAACAATTTCTGATCCTGGGCCATGACAACGGCCTGCCCTGCGGTCTTGGAATGGGACAACAGGTAAGACAAAACAGACGTCTTTTCCTTGTCATTTAAACCCGCCATAGGCGCCATATAATCCAACTGTTTCCCCCAACCCTCAGGTGGTGGGTTATTCATGTCAGGTAATTCGTGACATTGGCTACAACGTTTTTCAAAGGTACGCTGCCCGGGGTCTACTGCCATTGATATCATCGGCACGATATACACCAAGACACCGAGGGCTAACACACAGCGCCATGAATGTTGTTTGTTTTTCATCGGTCTTCCTCCACAGGCTACCAGGCTATTTGATGCACACAGCAAAAAAACCCGGGCGGGGCTTACACCCCACCCGGTCAATCTGCACCGTTAAGTACAGAGGGGAGGACAGGTCTTTAAAAGGCGGCCACTACCTGTACGGTGATACGGCTGTCCGCTTTTTCCCCAGCTGACACATCAAGCTGATCCCAGTACTCGATATACCCCTTGATATTTTCGGTAAAATAGTGAGTCAAGTTCAGGGTCAGCGCCGTATAGTCCTCTGTCCCATTGGCCTTCTCGTAACTATCGAGACGCACTACAGGGACCCAAGTGGGACGCTTATCATGCCTGAAGGCATACATAGCCTGGAGAGACCACGCCTTGTTCTCGTCCTGACCGATGCCACCAACACGATCATCCTTGGCAGAAACATAGGCACCCTGGATACGTGCATCACCGATGTCGGCCGAAAAATCCAAGCCTACGCGGCTAAAATCACGTTTGCTGATTTCATCCTGACCACTGAGCCCAAAACCGCCGACCATCACATTGCGTGTCACATCGAATGCCAGGCGACCATGGATATTGTTGGGGCTCTCGCCTTCGTTGTCACCCGCCACACCGCTATAGCCAGCATTGTAAAAGAACTTATCGGTCGGACGACCATAGATGGATACCATCTGCCGAGCACTGCGTAACTTCCCACCCCCATCAGCACCGCCGAAGGCTTGGTCGATGACACCAACACTACCCCGAGTCATCCTGAAATGATTGCCCAAAAAGCCATAGGGATCGGCCCACATGTAGGGACCGTAAGTCAGCTGAACATTGAAGGCCTTACTGGGGTGATATCCGACTGTAGCGCTTCCGAGCTCCGGCTTAAAATCATTTTCATCTTCGGCCTCAAACTCCGCCCACCCTGACCATTGCTTGCCGATAACACCGGCGAAGAAAAGCTCCACCTCATGCAAGGCACGAACCTTACTGTTACCACTGTCCTTTTTATCATAGGGCCGGGCCACAAAACCTACCGAGACAGGCGGGGTCTTGTCCCAATACAGAAAATCGGAAATCTTCTGTGTCACCTTGGCATCCGAGGGAAACTGGTAACCGGCTTCCTTGAACATGCGCCCCGCCTTGTTTAACTGCGGAAATGCATAATGGCAAGCCGAACATTTTTTCTCGTACTTTCTTGCAAAAGAGGGAACCGCCTGTGCCGAACCGACCCAAACCGTTCCGATCATAGCAATAAGTGAGGATAAAAATATTTTTCTTTTCATCGTCATTTTGCTGTACTCCTCAGTGGTTAAGTGGCTAAACAACAACAGGGCTTATGGCAATAACACGACCCACCTCCCTGTTAATTTTATTGTAGACCAAACACCGCATAGTTCCCTGATATATATCAATTTGCTGACTGGCCACACTTTCCCTCAGTGCATGTGGGCGGTGATGGCTGCACTACTGTTGCAACTTCACAACACAAATAGAGTGCGACTTGGGTTGCTACAAGCACGTTCCCCAAATATTTATTATCACCCATGTGACATAAAATATTTTTATGCGCAAACCTTCTTGAAATCAAACCCAAAATCTACCGTAAGTTCTCGCGCACAGGATTGATAATCTGGCTCAGTTTACTGCAGTCACTGTGCACTGCTTAATGACCTGCCGTTCAACAAGCCGGCATCAAAGGCTTGCTACCATAAGCAACTTGATTTGCAAGGAGACAATTCTTAATAGGGGATCAACACCAAATTTTGGTTTTGGCCTAGGTTGAAACTCTTTCTGTAAGTCAAAAACAGCAAAAAGGGCGGCTGAAACCAGCCGCCCTCGTTTGCTACCCTGATGTTAGCAACAGGGTGTTGCGTTACTTGCCGAACTGCTTACGCAAATAAGCCAATACGGCCCTCATGTCTTCAACAGTCAAATCCGTATTACCTCCCTTGGCAGGCATGGCCATCGGCGAACCGGGGCTCTGAAAACCCTCAGTGATGTGCTTGATCAGCACAGCATCGCTCTTGGACAACGGCCCTTTGGAGCTGGTGAAGTTTGGTGCACCGGGTAGGGTACCTTTACCATCACCACCATGGCAGGCGATACAAGTCTGGTTATATACCGCCCGACCATCTAACTTTCCCACAGTACCTGATGTCTTGACCGCTTGCTTGTCAAAAATACTCTTACGCTGTGGCTTGTTGGACGCCACCAAAAAAGCAATGACATCACGGGTTTCCTGTCCAGTCAGCCCAGCGCGCATGCGCATGTGGAATGCCGTGGAAAACCACTGATCATCACGCAGCTCCCGTGCATCACGAATATTGTGACAACGGCCACAGTTGTTAGACCAGACCTTGGCACCCCTACTGTAGTCACCCACCGCCGGTTTCTCACCGGCACTACTGACAACAGGTAACAACAGGCCGAAAAGCGTCAGGATTGTGGCAAACAAACCAACTTTCGTAAACAAAGACGTTTTCATTAGCATACTCCTCTAGAAGCCATAGGCCATTTGAACGAACCAGCGGTCACTGTCACTGGCAGCACCGGCTTGTCCATCATTGGACTCGAACGCGATTTTGCCAATGATGTTACTGGCAAACAGATAATTCAGGCCCACTGCCCACTGCTTCTGATCCTGACTATCGTGTGGCGTGTCAAAATCGGCATAACGAATGACACCTTCAAACTTCGTAGCCGGAAGCAAATAGGATGCCTGGGCATACCAGGTCTGCCATTCACCACCGTCTGATGCCGTAGCACCGGTGATGGCACCACCGACCTTGGACTTCACGTATTCACCACGTAGTGTAAGCGACTTGTGTTGCCAAACGGTATCAAATCCAAACACATCATAGTCACGTGCCTGTTCCCCCGTAAGACTCGGGGCAGCACCCGTATCATCCTCAATACCGGTAACTGTGGCCTTACCCGTCGCTACTGAGACACCCATTTCCAGTCCGTTCATGGGCAATATCGCAAAACGCCCACCCCAGACCTTTTCACCATCCCGATCGGTACCTTTGCCCTCGGCTTCGATACCATCGAGTCCAAATTCACCGTCCTCCCATTCCGCTATCAATTCAGGACCATTGCCAACAAAAACAGCGTAATTACTGCGCATGTTTCCTATTGGGAAGCCGCCACGCATCTGCAAACCGGTTTCGGATGTCGGCGCAGCACCGTCATGACCAAAGCCAGGCGGTGCAGAGGGTAGCTTGTTGATCCAGGAGGGGTGGAGATTCTGTCTGAATTGACCCACGGGGCTCAGAAATCTACCCGCCACAAGGGCCACATAGTCGTTCACAAACCAGTCGATGGTCAGGTACTCCATACCAACCTCGGTCTCACCATTTTCATCAATACCGAATTCCAACTCCGATTCGAGCATGACCAGGTCCTTGTACTGGAAGTGAAAGATCGGGGCAAATGTACCGACCTTGAAACTGCCATTCTGGTTACTGCCACTGGCGTAGCCGACATCGGCATAACCCGCCATGTGGACCAAGGTATTGGGATCTTTCCATTCAGAGGCTGCATTCACCTCACTCTCCAGTGCCTTGGCCTCGGCCCGAGTCACGGAATTCTCTTTAACCTCGTTGACCTTGGTCTCTTGTCGCTTGAGGGCTTCCTGTACTTGCTGCAATTGCCTTTGTAATTGCTCCACCTGTTTCTTGAGTGCATCGTAACCTGCATCCGCCGAAGCAGTCATGGGCAAGGACAGTGCTATTGCGACGGCCAGCGCACGCCGGGTGAATTTTCCTGGATGCTTCATATATGATCCCTCCAAAAAGAATAATGAAATAAGAAAAACTTTCTTGCTATGAGCATGTTCCGATGTACTCCTCAATAATATTAAGTGAATAAACAACAACAGGGATGTGGTAATAACACAACCCACCTAAGCTGTTAGTCTTAATTGTAGACCAGGCATCATTTAGTTCCCTGATATATATCAATTTACTGGTTTGCTATACTCCACAAGGGAGTTAGCATAGCGGAATGACAGACCGCCAGCGGGGTGTACTGTTGCGGTTTCGCAACATCAATCTGGTATCTGCCCATCTACGGGTTGTTACTTAGGGTATAGGCGAATAAATGTATTTAATGAGCTCTCTACATAGGCGTGGTAGTACGCCCAAACGGTGTGCACTTAGCAGAGTTATTGTCCGCTGATGTACAGCTGCCCCTGTCAGATTGACGAATGCGTCCTGTGCGAGGCCCAACTCTTTTCCGGGCTGTCGTCGAAGCAGGTTTGTGAGGTCCGCGGTATGCTGACAAAACACCACTATGAGCCCCGGCAAACCCTGTTTCGCGAGGGTGACACCAGTGCGCGGCTCTATGTGGTACGTAGCGGCCAGGTCAAATTAACCACATCCCTGCCAGATGGGCGCGAGCAGATCCTGCGCCTGGGGGTGGCAGGTCACCTGCTGGGTTTTGAGGCCGTCGAGGACGAGGTCTACCCCTATACGGCAGAGGCCGTGACGTCGGTACAGACCTGTGGAATATTACATAAAGACATGTTGCAGGCCATCGAGCAACACCCCAAGGTTTCATTGCGCGTGATCCATAGCCTGAACCAGGAATTGGAGCAATCCCTCGGCATGATTCGTGACTTGGGCCTGAAATCTGCGCCGGAGAAGGTGGCCTCATTTATCCTCTCCCTGGTGCCCACCCGGGGGGCACCCCTGCGTGAACTCAACCTTCCCCTATCACGGCTGGAAATGGCTGCCATGCTGGGCCTGACCGAAGAGACGGTGAGCCGGGTAATGGCGGAACTCCGACGTGAGGCCGTCATCGAAGGGTCCAGGAGGCATGTCGAGATACTTGATCACAACCGCTTGCAAAACATGGCCGGCTCGGGCTCGGTACAGCCCCCGCAATGACCCGGCAATAGAGCAAGACCTGCGGCATACACCCAACCATTGGGCAATGACCTAGACAAGAAAAGCGATTGTCTTGTTGGCCTGCCTACGGACATCACATACCCACAAACTCAAGCCACCAGGGCCTGGGCCACCTTGTCCAGACGACCGCGCACCTCTTGTGCCAATTCTGATATTTCCGGCCTATTCACCAAGGTCAATACCGCCTTGGGGTCCATAAAGGCAACGGTCACCGAACCATCATCTTCCTCACGCACCACAACATTGCACGGTAATAGCAACCCAATGTCCGGCTCGGCCTCTATCGCCTGGTGCGCCAATGGCGGATTGCAGGCCCCCAATATCTTGTAAGGACGTCTATCGACACCCAACTTGGCCTTAAGTGTAGCTTGCACATCTATTTCCGTCAGAATACCAAACCCCTCTTTTTTTAATTCATCGCTAACCCGCACCACAGCATCGTCGAAATTATCAGAAACTTTTACATTGAACCCATACATTATCGCGTACTCCAAAGTTAATAAAATCAGTGGCTCCACATTATCCGTTATTGCGGGGAGCCACACACTGAATCAGTAGCCACTTAGTCGACTACAGCCATCTGATGACCAAAGCCTTTGGTTTTAATTTCCCCCAAAACAGCCAGGGTTTTCTGGTCCACCACCCAGATCTTGGGCAACTTACGACTGGAAACATACAATTTACCTGTTCCGCGGATTGTAGTCACATGATAGGGCGCTGGTGATAAGGACACAGATTGTTGTTCGCCAGTGGCAAGATCAAGAGTGACCAACTTATTCCCCGCCTTGCTGGCAACAAACAACGTCTTGCCGTCATCGGACAATGAAATCCCGTGCGGACTCTTACCCACAGAATAGATCTGGGTGACCTTACCCGTTTTTAGCGCGATGACTGCCACCGTACCATCACCCACGTTATTGACATACAGCTTTGACCCATCCGGTGATATCGCCAAGTGCTCAGGGGCCTTACCGGCGATCAAATTACGGGTCACAATCCAGGTCGCGGTATCGATTTCACTGATGGTGCCGTTTCCCACATTGCTGACGTAAATATGTTTGCCATCACCGCTTATTACTGCATAGTTTGGCATGGGGCCCGTGGATACAGTCTTGATGAGTTTATAGGTCTTCAAGTCAATAACACTGATACTGCCGGTCGAGGTGTGGGTGGAAATTCCATAGCGACCATCTGGCGTCACCAGATTGTGGTGTACCGCACCCTTCACCTCAACACGCTGCAACCGCTTCTTACTCAGCACATCGATAATATCAATATGACTCAAACCGATGCTTGAAGCGGCACCTGTTGCAGGCATCTTGTGGTGACTCAGGTGTTCGGCCTCAGACATGCCTTCTGGCTTGGGAGGCACCTTTCCCTGAGCCGCTACCCGTTCCTGATTACTGCCGACAACCAACAGCTTGCCATCCGCTGTGACGGCCAGTCCGTGCGGGTTCACCAGTCCACCGATGGCACCTACTTTCTCTCCCGTGGCAGCGTCGATGATGGTGATTTCGTTGGCACTACCTAAGGGCACATATACCGTAGGAGCCGCCATCACCCCGGAGGTAGTGAACACCACCAAGGCAAATGTTGAAAATCGAGCCAATAAACTCATAACCAAACCCTCCAATTAAATTTCCTTGATGTACCAAGAAAAACGAAAGTTACCCGACATCCTTTATCAGCGGGTGTTGGCAGCATGGACGCTGCCATCAAGCGTACAGGGATGTATTCACCGCCACCCATAACAGTAGATCCATCATGCCCCCTCCTTGCCATCGAGATAATTTACAATACGTCATACTCTAAGGCTTAGAGCTACTCGCAGGTCAAGGAGGCGGTAATCCTCTATTAGGTCCGATCACAGCAAGGGATATAGGCAAAAAAGAGGGCCCAGTAGACCCTCTTCCACGCAAAGCACTCGGAAAAGAGGCCTCACAGCACTGCCGAATACTCAGAAAATGTATTCAGCAATATAATATCGTCTAGTGGTGAGGACGCCCCTTGCTCCAGATTTCGTATGCCTTGTCTGGCCATAATGATGTGAACCAGGTAATGACAGCATCTGCCTCACTGTCGGACAATTTACCCGCAAAAGGTGGCATGCTACCACCGATCTTTTTGGTGCCCTGCATAATCGTACGCAGTAGTGCGGACCTTTGATGGTGCCAGGCATGGCCTGTGCCATTTAGAGGAGGGGGGGTGTATTTGCCATCTGGTCCCTTAATTTTCCAAGTCGGATTACCTTCTGCCTTAACGCCGTGACACACCGAACAATTTTTGCTAAAAATCTGCTCACCACGTTTTATATCGGCGAATACCAAACCCCGTTTATCCTTCTTGTAAGGGATACCACCAACACTGGCCCCGGAACCAGCACTGTTTTCCGCTGCCTGTGCCAATGGGTACCCGGTTGAGGCCAACAACAAAACCACAACGAATGAATACAAATTAATTTTTTTCATCAAAGACTCCTGCCCGGTATCAGTCATTACTGACATCGGAATAGATTGATATGACGCAAACAGAGAAGCCTGTTTACCCATTTGCTTAAAACCAAACTCGAATACCAGCCACCCATTGAAGGTCCTCGCTGGGTTCACCCGCTACGCGGGCAAGATCTGCCGTACCTCCGAACTTCTTAATCCAGTTTACCCCAACATAGGGCGCAAACTCCCGCCGAATCTCGTAACGTAGACGCAAGCCTAACTCCATGTCGGACAAACCTGATCCTACCCCTATTACCGGATCATCTTTGCCATACAGGTTAAACTCGATGTCCGGTGTCAGTATGAGTCGCTGGGTAATCAAAAACTCATACTCAGCCTCCAGCCGTGCTGCAGTGCGGCCATCAGTGCCAACAAACAGGGCAGCATCTACTTCAAAAAAGTAGGGGGCCAAACCCTGTACCCCAAAAACGGCCCAATCCCGATTGGGTTCAGGCCGAATATCCCGACGCCAACCGGCTTGCAGATCCCAATACTTGGCGATGGATTGACTGTACAAGAATTGTATCTCGGCCTCTTCGGTGTTCCCTGCGGCACGCTCACCCTCCGTTTTTATCCATATTTTCTTCAGATCGTAGCCAACCCAAGCTTGTGCATCCCATACAAAGCGGTCACCACCCTGCGCATCACGCAACTCAAATTGATCGGTCCTGACAAAGGTCAATAAGGGATCGTCAATCATTTCACCGGCGAAGACCATGGTAGTAGAGGCAACGAAACCACCCAAAGCAAATAAAGCACATTTTTTCATTGTCTCTCTCCTCAGCTCACTACGACTTTACGAAACATGCCCAGCATGTGGTACAAGAGGTGGCAATGAAAGGCCCACCCGCCCTTGGCATCCGCAGTGACCAGATAGCTTATCTTCGAGCCCGGCTGTACGCTAACAACGTGCTTACGCGGTATACGCTTGTTATCCCCAGTCTCAAGATCACTCCACATCCCGTGCAGATGCATGGGATGATTCATCATGGTGTCGTTGACAAAGGAGAAACGAACCCGCTCACCGAATTTGAGCCGTATAGGGTCTGCGTCAGCAAATTTAATGCCGTTGATAGACCACATGTAGCGACTCATATTGCCAGTGAGGTGTAGTTTGATTTCGCGGCTGGGCTCACGGGGATCCGGGGTTGGATAGAGATTACGTAAATCGGCATAGCTCAATACCCGTCGCCCATTATTACGCAGACCAATGCCTGGGTCATCCAACTGTTGTTGCGGATTTTCGGCACGCATGTCCACATGGGGGCCATACTCGGTGGCGGCGTGAGCAATGCCACTGCCACCACCGTGCATACTGTGGTCCATGGCCATCGGCTTGGACTTGCCACCACCGTGCATGCTGTGATCCATGGTCGCCATACTCATACCCATCTCACCATGACCCAATATGGGCGCCAAATCATACTCGGGGACCGGTGCGCTCAGGGACAGATCCGGGGTCAAGGTCCCCCGTGCATGACCGGTACGGTCTATGGTCTGGGCAAAAATAGTGTAAGCCCGATCATCCTTGGGTTCGACGACGACATCATAGGTCTCGGCCACAGCGATACGGAATTCATCCACCGTCACTGGCTCGATATTCTGGCCGTCGGCCGCCACTACAGTCATCTTCAGGCCAGGTATACGCACATCAAAAAAGGTCATAGCGGAACCATTAACGAAGCGCAGGCGTACTTTTTCTCCACGCTTAAACAAGCCCGCCCAGCCCCTAGCCGGGGTCTGCCCATTCATCAGATAGGTATAGGTATAAGCGGTCACATCCGACAAGTCCCGATCACTCATGCGCATGGTGTTCCACATCTTGCGTTCGCTAAAGGTTTGCGCCACACCCTTGTCACGGATATCCCGCAACAGATCCATGCCGGTCCGCTCATTGAAGTTGTAGTAGCCGCTCATTTTTTTGAGCTTTGCATATATTCTGCTTGGGTTTTCATCTGACCAATCGGACAACACCACCACGTGGTCACGATCATAAGCAACAGGATCGGATTGCTTCGGATCAATAACAATGGCACCGTACATTCCGGTTTGCTCCTGAAACCCGGAGTGACTGTGATACCAGTATGTACCGTTTTGGTTAACATCAAATTCGTAGGTAAAAGTTTCTCCGGGCTTAATACCGTCATAGCTGATACCCGGTACACCATCCATATGGGTGGGCAATATAATGCCGTGCCAATGAATAGAACTATCATGGGCCAAATTATTGGTCACCCGCAGGGTCACTCGTTCACCTTCACGCCAACGTAAAACCGGAGACGGTATGGATCCATTAACAGTGGTGGCGGGCCGTGGTGAACCCGTGAAGTTGGCTTGCTGACTGCCGATACTTAGATCAAAACTGCGCCCCCTTAATATCTGGGGCCGAGATACCGTTCCTGATTCGGCGCGGCTTGAGAGGGGTGATAACCCCAGGCCAGTCAATAGACCCCCTGCGGCCAAACCTTGGACAAACCGCCGTCTAGGAAGGTTTAACTCCTGCCCTGCGGCAGAAATAATTCTTGATGTCATTACTATATCCCTGTTCTTTAAAAGACATTGGTCCGACCGTGCCCAGCCTCGGGCCTGCACGTAACCAATGGATTAGAAAAAATGGCTGTCGCCTAAATAAAATCCGGACAGCACTAAATTCACGCAGACTAAATACCGTCCGCGCAAATATTTATTCTATAAGAAAAAGGATATGGGGGGCCTAAAGCTGGGAGGATAATTGATATCGCGATAGCTTAGAGCGTCATTGACGGTCGTCCTACTATCGACGGGCAATACACTAAGTAAAGAAAGGCTAGGAATAGTCTGGGACAAATGACCGCAGCCCCCACACATATGCTGGCATTGCACACCCGCACACTGAGTTTGATGGGACCTGTCGCAACCACTATGACTGTCCAGATTCACCACACTGCTGGTATCGCCGGCATGGCCCACAGACATCACTTGAGGCAACATGGGACTTAAGACCAATACCCCTATCAACAGTAGGGTGAACAGCCTGTTTTTATGCGGGTGGCGCTTCATCAAGTGTAGATTATATTCAAGTGTTTTCAGGTTGAAAGCGGTAGACCACGCCAATTGTCTTTAGTTCCAGGGGGTCGCACTTCCCCTAATTGAAGTGAGCCTGAAGCGGCAAACTGCCTTGAGCCCGTTAATCCAGTCATTGCTATCCAGACCACAGGGAGGTGACATCCCGTTTAGTAGTCGCTATGCTCATAATTTCCACGTCAACCTATCAATACAAAGGAAGGTCATGAAAATCAAAACACTAATCCTCGGGACGACTATACTCTTTACTGTTGGCTCTATAGCCACAACCGGCTTCGCTGGCTCGGAACACAACCATGCTCAAGAAAAAGCTGATCACCACCAACCCGGCAAAGACACTCACCCAGGGGAGCACATGGGTCACATGAACGATGTGCTGCAAAAACTAAAGAGCGAGTTGGGTGACACATATAATCAGCCCGTACCGGCAGCCACCAAAGAACAACTAACTGTTGGCAAAAAAATATTCACCCAATCATGTGTAGCCTGTCATGGTGAGGGTGGTAAAGGGGACGGCCCAGCAGCAGCCGCGTTCAAACAAAAGCCAGCCGACTTCACCGACCCTGAACACTCGAAATTTTATTCTGACCAAGGGCGTATGTATATCATTAAAAAAGGTGTTACAGGGACTCCTATGTCAAGCTGGGAAGGCGTACTCAACGAAAAAGAAATACAGTCTGTACACGCTTATGTACGCTCACTAAGAACCACCAAAAACAAAGAAGAACATGGTCACGATGATCATAGTCATTAAAAACTTTCATTGCTGTTAGCAATACAATCAAAATGCGCTTCTCGATCTCTATCATTGTCCCAACCTACAATGAACGCCCCAACATCGAGTTATTCGTATCAGAGTTGTTCGAAACTCTTAAACCACATCAAGATATTGATGCTGAATTGATTGTGGTGGATGATAACTCACCGGATGGAACGGCGGCGGCTGTCCGCGCCTTGGCCAGCGACTATCCAGTTAAGGCCATTTGCCGGCCTGGAAAACAGGGCCTCGGGACAGCCGTAATGGAGGGTTTTGCCGCGTCAAACCGACCCCTAGTAGCGGTAATGGATGGGGACCTTAGCCATGACCCTGCTGTGTTACCACAAATGATACGTGCTACGGCCGATAACGATCTGGCAGTAGGCAGCCGTTTCGGCGAGCAAAGTCGAGTGGAGCAATGGACCTTTGGCCGCAAGTGGCTGTCTTTAGCCGGTGTGGCCGTGGCCCGGCAATTGACGGGTCTGCAAGACCCCTTATCCGGTTATTTTTGTTTGCGTCGATCTGTACTGGACTCCATGCGCTATCCCCTGGTATCACCCGGCTACAAGATTCTCTTGGAAATTATGATGAGCAAGGGGGTGCACACCCACCGCTCATTCGACTATACATTCCGCAAACGACAGTTCAGCACAAGTAAACTGAATCACAGGGAATACATACTCTTTATAAATCAATTGGTGGTTTTTGGATTTAGAAAGTTAGTGAGCCGACCATCCGAACAACCTGGTGGGAAAACGGCTGACCACCGATCCGTAACCCGTTCGGGAAAAAATTAACGCTTATGGGTTCTTTTCTCAACCGATTAAACATCGCACGGGACTTTCTTGGGGGTCGGAAACGCTCCACCGGGGCGCCCCTGGAATTATCAATCGAGCTAACAAGCGAATGCAACCTGAAGTGTTGCATGTGTCCACGTGATGATAATACACAGCGTGGCCTGGGTTATATGACATTTGAGACCTTTTGCCGGATTATTGACGAAACAGCGGCAGGCCTTGAATTTGCCTATCTGCATCTGGCAGGAGAGCCTTTACTGCATCCGGAGTTCGAGCGCTTTATTAACTACGCTGCAGAACACGGGGTCCACACCGGTATATCAACTAATGGCACCATTTTAAGCAAGCGACGCGCAAAACGACTCCTGGCTTCGTCCCTGGATACCCTTATCATTTCCATCGACGGCACAGATGCGGAAACCTACAAACACATACGTGGAGCAAACAGCTTTAACAAGGTAGTTCGAAATACCGAGGGGTTCCTGGATCTAAAAGAAGAAACGGCTAAGGGTCCTTTTGTTGTCATTCAAATGATCTGTATGGAGGAAAACCACCGACAAGCGAAAGAGTTCTGTCAACGCTGGAAGCGACCGGGTGTGAACGCAGTACGACTTAAGCGATTTTTTAACTTTGCCGGCCAGGTGGCAGACCTGAGTCCGGAAGTCAGCGACAAAATCACTGCAAATGACAAGCCCCCAAAACCATGCATGCTTCCCTGGCGACAATTGGCCTTTTATTATGATGGAACTGCCGTGGCATGCTGTCACGACTTTCTACACGAAACCGAGCTAGGCAATATCCACCAGCATTCACTGGATGAAATCTGGAACAGTGCTGCCATGCAAGAAATTCGACAGTGCCATACGGAAGGCCGACAAAATGAAGTGAATCTCTGTGCCGGTTGCAATCAACCGGAGATCTCACTCATCCAGATAATGGGGCTAACCCTTCTCAACGGGCGCCTGGCAAAACGCAGTCTTATCGCCGCTGAGCGTATTGCCAATCGTTTAGGCCTGGGCCCCTTGTACTGAGTGTGCTGGCCGTTAAGTTTATAGGGTTTGAGAAAAACCGTTAGCAAACCTTAAACACCCAAGCGGTGCTTGAGCGTATTATCTCTGAACCCATTCAAGCGCGTCACTTTCTTTTTTGAATACACGTACAAGCTTGGTTGAGTTTCTCGAAAGAGATCTATACGCCTCATACATCCTAACAAGCCCATATGCCAGATTTGAAGAAACGATAAATGCCAGTTTAGTGCTAATATTTTTACTGTCCGTTGTTGAGGCAATACTGCCAATCCTTTTTAATCCACTCGCAGTAAGCTTTATACTTGCAATGCCGGTAAAGTTAATTATTTCATTAAAACCATGGTACTCACTCTTACTTTGAATATTTTTCTGATATTCCTTTAAACCTTCAATAAAATCCATATCAGTAGCATCACCTTCCCATGTTGTTATGAGGAGCCTGGCTTCAACATCTACAATGTGTTTGGCTGGCATGTGTTTCTATACCTGGGACTTACTAAGAAAAATAAAAGTTAGCCGACATCCTTTATCAGCGGGTGTTGGCAGCATGGACGCTGCCATCAGGCGTACAGGGACGTATTCACCGCGCCCCGCTGATGAAGGATGCCGGCTAACCAATGAACTCATTAGTAAGCCCAACAATGACCCACAAAACAGGTTGCCGGACGGGGCGCATTGCCACGACCTTATATTCAATATAGACCCAAATAGCCGGCAGGGATGCCCTGCCCGGTCGAGCACGCGGCTGAATTGACCATCATAGGGTTTTTTGGAGAAACCCCCAGACCCGGGGGCAATATTTATGCCCTAATGTAGATGACACCACACCCCATGGGCCTCACGGCCCTCACCAGACTGATTAAGTTCAGGCTCAAGGCTACGACACTGGTCCATAACCTGAGGACAGCGGGTATGGAAGCGGCAGCCAGTGGGGGGATGCAGGGGTGACGGAACATCACCGCTTAGGGGCACCACATCATGGCCGATATCGGGGTCGGGGATGGGATTGGCGGCGATGAGGGCTTGGGTATAGGGGTGCTTGGGCGACATAAACAGCTCATCCACCGGTGCCATCTCCACCACCTTACCCAAATACATCACTGCCACCCGATCGGCAATGTGGTGCACTACATTGAGATCATGGGCGATAAACAAATAGGCCATACCAAATTCCTCCTGCAAGGCCTTGAGCAAGTTGATAATCTGGGCCTGTATAGAGACATCCAGGGCAGATACCGCCTCATCACAAACAATGAACTTGGGATTCAAAGCCAGGGCCCGAGCGATACCAATACGTTGGCGTTGACCACCGGAAAACTCATGGGGGTAACGTTGACGTGTGTCCGGGGCCAAACCAACCCGTTCCAACAATTCATCAATACGCTGTTCGTACTCTTTGCCTTTAACAAGGCCATGAACCCGCAAAGGTTCACCAATAATGTTACCCACGCTCATACGTGGATTGAGTGAACTATAAGGATCTTGGAAAATGATTTGCATATGCTGGCGCATGGTACGCAGGGCCGTGCGCCCCAAACCGATAATATCTTCGCCATCAAACTGCACCTGCCCCGAGGTAGGCTCGATAAGTCTCAACACACATCGCGCCGCAGTCGTCTTGCCACAACCCGATTCCCCCACCAACCCCAGAGTTTCGCCAGGGTAGACTTCAAATGACACCCCATCGACGGCCTGCACCTGATCGGTAACACGCGAAAAGACGCCGCTGTGTACCGGAAAGTACTTTGTCAGGCCCTCCACCTTCAACAGGGGTGTGCCATCTTTTAATATTCTTTTCTGGCTCACTTTTCCTGCTCCTCCTGGTTTAACCAGCAGGCTACCTGGTGTCCATCAGCCAAACGAATGGGCTGGGGATGCTCACTATGACAACGGTCCATCACCCTGGGGCAGCGGGTGGAAAACCGACAACCCAAGGGAAACTCACGGGGCGAAGGCACGGTACCTTCAATGGAGGCCAATGGATGCCCACGTTGGGCCGGTGTAGGGATAGATTCGAGTAGGGCACGGGTATAGGGATGGCTGGGTGATTTAAACAGTGTCCTGACGGTGGCCCGTTCTACTATTTCACCGGCATACATCACCATCACCCGGCTACTAAAGTGGGCCACAACCCCGAGGTTATGGGTGATGAGCAGTATGGCCATGCCCATCTCATCTTGTAACTGTTTGAGCAAACCAAGGATCTGGGCCTGAATGGTGACATCAAGTGCAGTGGTCGGTTCGTCGGCGATCAGCAGATCAGGCTTACAGGCCAGGGCCATAGCAATCATCACCCGTTGTTTCATGCCGCCGGATAGCTCATGAGGATATTGATCGATGCGTTGTTGGGGTGAAGGAATTCCAACCTTTTCCAACAAGTCCAATATCTGCCTACGATTCTGTGCCGCCTTGCCACCAAAGTGGGTCACCAGGACCTCGCCAATCTGATTACCAATGGTGAACACAGGGTTGAGCGAGGTCATAGGTTCTTGAAAGATCATACCCACACGCCGACCCCGTATAGCCTGCAATTGTACTGTGGGCATATTGACGATCTCATTACCCACCAATCGAATACTGCCACTATCCACACGGCCAGGGTAATCAACCAAACCCATAATGGCCAAGGCAGTCACCGACTTGCCACAACCCGACTCCCCTACCAGGGCTACTGTCTCACCGGCATGGATTTGAAAACTTACATCATGCACCATATTGACCCGGCCTTGCTCGGTGCCAAAGGAGACATTGAGCGCACTCACATCCAATACGGGTGCTTGACCGGTCTGGCTTATGGGATCGGGCGTAGCCACTAACGCTGCCTCAACTTGGGATTAAGGGCTTCACGCATGCCCTCACCCACCAAATTAAAGGCGAGTACCACCACCAATATAGCCAGACCAGGGATAAAAAACAGCCACGGGGCATCGAATATAAAACCCTTGCCATCGGACAAAATATTGCCCCAGGTCGCAAAAGGTGGCTGCACCCCGAAGCCCAGAAAGCTGAGTGCAGATTCGGTCAAGATGGCGGTGGCCACACCAATGGTGGCCGATACCAATACCGGGGCGATGGCGTTGGGGACCATATGCAAAAAAATGATGCGCCGTTCAGGCAGACCCATGGCCTGGGCGGCCACCACAAAATCCTGCTCACGTAAGGCAAGAAATTCAGCCCGCACAAAACGGGCGGTACCCATCCAGCTGGTAACACCGATAACAATCATGATGTTGTATATACTGGGAGGCAAGAGTGCCACTACCGTCAGAATGAGAAAGAATGTTGGAAAACACAACATCACATCGGTAAAACGCATAATTAAGGTATCGACCGTCATGATGCCCAAACGTAGCTTGCCGTAATATCCTGCCAAACCACCCAACAAAATTCCAATAAATACAGATATCCCCACCGCAATAAAACCAATGGACAAAGATACAAATGAGCCCTGCAACATTCGTGCAAACACATCTCGACCCAACTCATCAGTGCCCAATATATAAACACCCAGTAAAGGCCTGGTGTCTACAGGGACCAAGGTAGAAACTTGGGACAGGGGTGACTTAAATTTATCCACCAAATTCACTGTAGAGGGATCGAACACCACCCACCACTCAGTTAGAGCCTTACCGGCAACCGCCATAAACAACAACAAAACCAATACAACCAAACCCACCATAGCCAATCGGTCCCGCTTAAAAAGTCTCCAGAATTCGTCAAATGGTGTCTCGTATATCACAGCCTGTGCAGCCCTATCCGGCGACCCGTTGTGCCTGTTTTTTTCTGCTTCACCCATGGTCAATGCAATCGGATGCGTGGGTCTGCCACCGCATATAATAAATCGGACACGAAAGTACCCGCCAAGGTCAAGGCGGCAGCAATAAAGTTAATCGTCAATATCACTGGAAAGTCACGGGATAAAATGGCGTCATAGCCCAAACGTCCCAAACCGGGCCAGGCAAAAATTTGCTCGAATATCACTGACCCGCCGATGAGGCCGGGCAACAAAAAACCAAACATGGTTACAAAGGGTAACAATGCATTGCGCAAAGCATGATGATAAATTACCTGATCCTCAGGAAGGCCCTTGGCACGGGCAGTGCGCACATAATCCTGTCCTATCACCTCCAGCATTTGTGAACGCACATAACGAGACAGCACGGCGATACCCCCAAGTGCGGACATCAAGGATGGGATCACCAGATGCCAGATACGATCCATGCCCTGGAACCAGGGCATGGCATCCTCCATGCCGAATGTGCGCATCCCAATGACGGGTACACCTAGCACGGCGACCACCCATAATATCGCCAGATAGGATAAAAAGAACCCAGGTACTGAGATCAAGGTATAGGCAATAAAGGCGGTACTTCGGTCATAGATCGAGCCTCGCCTGATCGCGGCCTTTATCCCGGTTGGGAACGATAAGGTCCAGACGATGATAGTGGCCAAAATAAACAAGGGCAAAGAATTGAGAAACCGGTCCCAAATCTTGGGTAACACAGGTTGGCTGTCTTTAAAGGACTTCAGCTCACCACTCAATAAGTCCCGCATCCAATAGGCATACTGCAAATGTAAAGGCTCATCCAAATGAAAGGCCTTGCGAATCTTGACGATGTCCTCCGGTTTCATACGCGGATTAGAAGGATCAACCTGGGTGGGTTCACCCGGTGCCAAGTGCACCACTCCATGGGCTATAACCGAGACAATGAAAAGCAACACCAAACGCTGCAATAAATTGCGTAATATGTAGGACCACATCAGACCATTCCCACTTCAGGAATTCTAAAAAACTTGGTTGAATTTCCGATCAACTGTCTATTTGAATTCTGGAACATGCTCAAGTTTTTTCCATTTGTTAAATGAGTAATAAATGCTTCCAGACCGGCTAGGTGTAATCTTCGTATAACTGCCATCCTTTTTCATCATAACAATCTTTTTGTCCAATACTTCTGTTGCCCGAGGTGCAAACAAGAAAGTGTAAGGCTGATCATTGGCAATCTGTCGATGTAATCGGTGGGTCAACTCACGCTGTTTATCGATGTCGTATTCTTTACGAATCCGAACAATTAGCTCATCCGCTTCGGCACTGTTGTAGCCTACAAAATTCAATTTTTGTGGGCCCGCCTCACTGGAGTGCCATAGCTGAAAAAGATCGGGGTCCTGACTCAGACTCCAACCCAGCACTACGGCATCAAATTTTCCTGGATTGATAAAGTCTTGCAAAAATACCGCCCACTCAAATAACTGGGTATTGCACTTTACACCAATCTTCTTCCAGGCATTCTGGGCAATGGTCACCACGGCCTTGCGAATAGGATTCCCATTATTGGTAAGCAGGTTAAATTCCAATAACTTGCCGTCTTTTTCCATCCAGCCATCCGCGTTCTTTTTCCAACCCAACTCATTGAGCAGCCTTATCGCTCCTTCCGGGTCATAGGCTAACGGCTGAATGGATTGATCATACCATTGAGTATTCTTGGGATAGGGACCAGTAACACGCTCAGCCTCGTCATAGAGTATGTACTTAATAATCTCCCTCACATCAATGGCCATACCCAGGGCCTTACGCAATAGAGGGTCCTTGAATAAAGGCAATCTGTTATTGTAACCGATATAGGTGTAACCAAAACCCAGGCTGGTAAAATTCTGGTAGCGCTTATCCTTTTTATATCGGGCAATCTGATGGGGGCGTGCCGAATAACGATCTACGGCACCACTACGAAATTCCACTTCCTGGGTAAGCTTGTCAGGAATAATGCGGTAAAAATAATCTTTGTACTGGGGCGCACCCTCCCAGTAATCCTCATTACGCCGAAGATGAATCATCTCATCACTCTGCCACTCCACAAATCGGTAAGGCCCCACGCCCACCGGGTGACGGCTAAATTCGCTCTCACGCATACCAAAGGTTTTGCGCAGTTCTGGTGAGATATTGCGCCGCTCCATCTCTTTTTTTAGCTCCACATCATTGAGTAGATGCTCGGGTATGATACCCATCATCCAGGCATTAATGGCGGGGGAAAACAATCGCTTGTACACCACCCTAACGGTATAGGGATCAAGGATTTCTATTTTCTTTACAGGCTCAAAATCAGAAGTACGGGGTGACAGGTTTTTGGGGTTCATGATGGCGTCATAAGTGAACTTAACATCCCCAGCATCAAATTCCTGGCCGTCATGGAACTTAACACCCTTGCGAAGTTTGAATTCAATAATGGGATTGTGCTCAAAAACGGGCACCCACTGTGGAAATTGTGATCTAACGGCCTCGCGCCTTTCATTTGGCTCCACCTCGACCCAACGATCGTAAGGTGCACTATCGGCATATTGGGCACCGATCACGGGAATCAGTTTCTCAAATAGATCCTGATCCACACCTCTAAGTGATATCTCGATACGCTCGGGTATACGCAAATGCAGCTTGACAGTTTGAGCCTTATCATCTTTACCCGGGAGGCTGATATCTTCTGAACGTTCTTCAGCGGCGACACGACGTAGGCCCATCACCTGATCCTTCAGGCCGGGTATGAGCCCCGATGCGATTGCCCGGCGCAGGCGTTGTTCCAGAGTGACAGCCGTAACAGGTGTGCCATCGATAAAACGGGCACCGGATATAACGGCCAAATAAGCCTTTTCTGTTACCTGCCATTCGGTAGCAAGACGGCCCCGTAGATTAAGGTTCTCATCAAGATCCAGCAATCCTTCAAAAACCAAGGTTGTGATATCACTGCTCGCGGAATCGGCCTGAATGATAGGATTGAGGATTTTGGCATCACCAATAGATGAATCGATAAATTTCTCGACCCGAGAGGGGTTACCTACCGTCTGTGTCTCATAACTGGGCACCCAGAAATAAGACTGAATTAAAACTACCGTCACCACCAATGGTGCAACAATGAGTATTGTTTTAAGCTTCATACAGACTTTAACTATTACCTCTTAACTAAATGAGTTCATTGCTTACCCGACATCCTTTATCAGCGGGTGTTGGCAGCATGGACGCTGCCATCAAGCGTACAGGGACGTACTCACCGCGTCCCGCTGATGAAGGATGTCGGGTAACTTTCGTTTTCCTTAGTAACTTAACCCTTAAGGCAGTTCCCGCTAGCCTACCATGTCATGGCGATATTCCAACCAGAGCCAAAGCAGGCCTTGCTGTGGGTAGATTCCTGCCCAGATCATGCACCACTGCACTCCATACGAGCCAGACCAAATTTAATAGCACCCAAACTATCATGTCACGAGCCACACACAAACAACAGACCCACGATAACACTTATTGTGCATAAGCTATAAACAAGGTATATAAGAGGGGGTCTGCCGTTAAGCTGCGCCAAAAAAGCAGTTATGGGTAAGGATGCTCATTACGGCATAGACAGAACATATAGACAAAATATTCTGAGGAAAAATATATGGGATTTCTGACCGGAAAACGGGCACTCATCGTCGGTATTGCCAGCGAAAGATCCATCGCCTGGGGTGTCGCCAAGGCCATGCACCGTGAGGGTGCAGAACTGGCCTACACCTATCAAAATGACAAATTAAAGACCCGAGTTGAAAAGGTCGCTACCCATACCCAATCCGACATCATTCTGCCCTGTGATGTGAGCGATGACAACCAAATTGAATCGGTATTCAAAAGCCTGGATAATTACTGGGATGGACTGGACATCATCGTCCACTCCGTAGCCTTTGCGCCCCGTGAAGAACTGGATGGTTTGTACCTTGATGCCGTGACCCGGAATGGATTTAATACCGCCCACGAGATCAGCTCGTACAGCTTTGCCGCGCTGGCCAAGGCCGGTCGTGGCATGATGGCCGACCGAAACGGCGCCATGATCACCCTATCCTACATCGGTGCCGTACGCTCCATGCCGGGTTACAATATTATGGGCTTGGCCAAGGCCAGTCTGGAGGCCAATGTGCGCTACATGGCCCAGAGCCTGGGTCATGAGGGAATTCGCGTCAACGCCATATCCGCAGGCCCGATCAAAACTTTGGCTGCAGCGGGCATAAAAGGGTTCAAAAAGATGATCGATTTCTACGAAAAGACCGCGCCACTGGGACGTAGCGTCGATATTGATGAGGTAGGCAATGCTGCGGCATTTCTCTGCTCAGACCTGGCCTCGGGGATCACCGCCGAAATCATGTATGTAGACGGTGGCTTTAATACGGTGGGAATTGGCGCCCAGATGGTCGAGTAACAAAATTGGGTACTCCTGTAGATCAAGATGAGACCACCAGGGGTAGGGTGATTTTTGCTGTCCCGCCTGATTTTTTTAGAGATTATCCTCGTGGATCACGATATCAGCCTGATCTCTTAAGCCCTTCTGGTACCCAGCAAAATATTCAATGCCGCCACGTGTCTGCAAAATAGCCTTGGCACTGGCCACGGTGTCTTTATCGACCTTGTCCGGATCCACCTCCACAACTTTTGTAAAGCGAATAAGCGCATAACTCTCGTTACCCAAGGCAATGCCGGCATAGGTCGGGGCCTTGGGGCCGGGACGTGGCATCTTGAAGACCTTCCCTAAAATGCTTGGCTTCACAAAGCTGCGGTCATCTCTGGCAAGCGGCTTGGTTTGCTTTGCCGATAACTTATTTTGCCCCAAAACCTCATTCCAATCTGCACCAGACTTTAATCTGGCAACCAACTGCTCACCGAGCTTAGATATCTCAGCTCGTGCCCGGACCGATCGGAGGTGCGCTATGATCGCATTCTTTACCTCTGCTAAAGGTTTCAGTTTTGACTCACGATGCCCATCTATACGCAGCACAACCAATGTATCTGAGCCTATTTCAATAGCCTCACTGTTCTGTCTATCAGCAAGCACCTCATCACTGAATGCCGCCTCTACAACCTGTGGCTGGGCCGCTATCCCCGTGCCCCCTCTACGGGAGAACCAAGCACTCTTCTTTAGAGTGAGCCCCAGCCCATCCACGACCGCCTGTAAGCTTTCGGGCTGTTCGTAGGAGAGATCATTTAGTTGTTCTGCTTGCTCTAAAAATTGAGCCTCTGCCAACTTGCGTTGAATTTCGTATTCCAACTCAGCGCGTACATCTTTAAGTGGCTTCTTCTTTTCTTTTTTTATACCTACGAGCTTGATGATATGGATACCGAAAGAGCTACGGATGGGCTTGCTGACCTCCCCCTGCTTTAAGGCAAACAAGGCATCATCAAATACAGTCTCCAACACCCCACTACGTAGATACCCCAAATCGCCGCCTTTATTTGCAGTCAGTGGGTCTTCTGAACGCGCCTTGGCTAATTTTGCAAAATCCGCACCGCCTTCTATTTGCTTGATCAGCTTTCCTGCCTTAGCCTCTGCGTCAGCAACAGCAGCCGTGTTATCAGCCTTGGTGTCTATTTTTATAAATATCTGGCGAGCACGGCGCTGTTCAGGCTCTACATAACGGGCTGCATTGTCAATGTAGGCCTGGCGTAACTGCTCTTCAGTGACTTTTATTTTCTTTGCTAATTCATTTACCGACAGGCTCACATAGCTCACTTGTACCTGTTCAGGAATCCGGTATTGGGAAGTGTTCGACTCATATGCTGCCTTGACATCTTTCTCTGTCGGGGTAAATTTTCCAGCAATACTTTTTGCAGTAATCAGCGCATAACTAAATGCTCGCTTTTGATTTTGCAGACGTACGAGACGTGCCAATTCCTTCTTTGTGCTAATAACCGATTGAGTAAATCCATTCTGGATCTGTTGTAGCATATTATCTTGACGCAGGCTGTCTTCATATCCACTCGGTGTGTAACCTGCGCTACGCAAAGCAAGCTTGTAGAGATCAGAGGCGAATTTTCCATCTCGCTGGAACTGATTAGTTCTTTGAATCAAATCGTTTAACTGGTCATCACTAATGCGATATCCCTGGTCTTCAGCATCTTGCACTAACAAGTTACGCTGAACAATGCCATTGAGCACACGGAGCCGAAACTGGGGACTGTCCAAGATGGAAAGGTCAACCTTGCCATTAGCGGCCTGACGTCTCGCTCTCCTTTGGTTTTCCAAAGCACGCTTATACACATCAGCACCTATTTCTTCGCCATTGATTTTGGCCACTGGTGGATTGGCCTGGCCTTCAAAATAGGAATTTACGCCCCATAGGGCAAAGGGAATGGAAATCAGAAAAACAACAACCCAGGCGATCCACCCGGTAGCCTTGTCTCTAATTGTGGAAAGCATCTATAAAAAACCTGGCGAGCGAACCTATCTCGAAACCAAAGTAATTCTCGACAGGTGATTCTGGATTATGGACCCAACAGAGATGGGCCGATGGCGGAGCGGACGGGACTCGAACCCGCGACCCCCGGCGTGACAGGCCGGTATTCTAACCAACTGAACTACCGCTCCCGACGGTCTGGTGGGTGCTGAGGGGATCGAACCCCCGACATTCGCCTTGTAAGGGCGACGCTCTCCCAGCTGAGCTAAGCACCCAGAGGGCGCACTAGTTTAAGGCATCCTTCAGGGCTTTGCCAGCCTTAAACTTGGGCGCATTCGATGCCTTGATGGTAATCGCTTCACCGGTCTGCGGATTACGCCCGGTACGCTGAGGACGGTGGCTTACGGAGAAGGTTCCAAAACCCACAATAGTTAAAGTTTCATCCTTTTGAAGAGTTGTTGTAACACCCTCTACAACGGCATCCAACGCCTTGGTGGCGGCTGACTTTGAAATATCTGCAGACTCAGCAATGAGATCAATTAGCTCGGCCTTATTCACAATAAGTTCCCCTAATTTAGGTGAGTGTAATTTTAATTTAGTTGGGCCAGGACGTGTGAATTAATCACGTCTTCGCGTGTGAATAACAAGTAACCACTGCCCCCCAGCGCCAACTTATACCAACAGGGTCAAACTTGTGTCAAGGGGAAACCCGCTAAATACAAGCACTTTGACCCTATTTGGCCTACATTGGCCCCCCTTTCCCCGGTCTGGGCATACCACGCACAGGAATTTCTAGTGCGTCGTGACGATACCCGAAGCTGACTCTTTACCCTTCTTTGCAGACTTCTTGGCTGCCCCTGGCTTACCCGCGACCTCCACGTGAGGCATATCCACAAGCGCCATTTCCAGAACCTGATCAATCCAGCGCACCGGATGAATTTCCAATTCATCTTTAATTTTTTTCGGGATGTCCACCAAGTCTTTCCGGTTTTCTTCGGGAATCAGCACAACCTTGATACCACCACGATGAGCCGCCAAAAGTTTCTCTTTTAAACCACCAATGGGTAACACTTCCCCGCGTAACGTAATCTCCCCGGTCATCGCTACATCGCCACGCACCAGGGTCCCGGTCAAGGCAGACAAAATAGCCGTGCACATCCCAACACCTGCGCTGGGGCCATCTTTTGGTGTCGCACCTTCGGGGACATGTACGTGCACATCATGAGCAGAGTAGAAATCTTGCTTAAGACCAAAAGACTCGGCTCGATTACGAACAACACTCATGGCCGCTTGAATCGATTCTTGCATCACATCACCGAGTTTACCGGTATATATATGCTTGCCCTTACCTGGCAAAATGACCGCTTCAATGGTCAACAATTCACCACCGACCTCGGTCCAGGCAAGACCTGTCACCTGACCGACTTGGTTTTTCTCTTCGGCACGACCATAACGGTGGCGACGCACTCCCAGATACTTTGCAATTTGCTTCGGACCAATGCTGGCCCGCTTGCGATTTTTGTCTAACAATAATTCTTTGGCCACCTTCCGAAAGACCTTGGCAATCTCTCGTTCCAAACCACGCACACCCGCTTCACGGGTGTAATAACGAACGATATCAACAATGGCAACACGTGAAATTGAGATTTCATCTTCACTCAGACCGTTGTTCTCACGTTGCTTGGCAACAAGATAACGCAAGGCAATGTTAACCTTTTCATCTTCGGTGTAACCCGAAAGACGAATGACCTCCATTCGATCCAATAAAGGGCCAGGGATATTGAGTGTATTTGCCGTAGCAATAAACATGACCTCAGACAGATCGTAGTCCACTTCCAGATAGTGATCCACAAAGGCATGATTTTGCTCGGGATCCAAAACTTCCAGCAAGGCCGATGATGGATCGCCACGAAAATCCATGGCCATCTTGTCCACTTCGTCCAACATAAACAATGGATTACGCACTTTGGTTTTGGCCAGATTCTGTACGACCTTACCGGGCAATGAGCCGATATAGGTACGACGATGACCGCGTATTTCGGCCTCATCACGCACCCCGCCCAAGGACATACGAATAAATTTTCTATTGGTCGCCCTGGCGATAGACTGGCCTAAAGAAGTCTTGCCCACACCAGGGGGTCCGACGAGACAAAGAATTGGACCTTTGATCTTGTTGACTCGCTGTTGAACAGCTAAATATTCGAGGATGCGCTCTTTGACCTTCTCCAGACCATAGTGGTCTTTCTCTAAAATTTCCTCGGCAGCAGCAAGATCTTTACGTACCCGAGTGCGCTTTTTCCATGGTACCGCCACCAACCAGTCGATATAGTTTCTCACCACTGTGGCCTCTGCCGACATGGGAGACATCATTTTGAGTTTCTTCAACTCAGCATCGGCCTTTTCTTTGGCCTCTTTGGCCATACCCGCATCTTCAATCTTCTTAGCCAATTCTTCAACTTCGTTTGGCGCGTCTTCCATGTCACCCAGTTCCTTCTGGATGGCCTTCATCTGTTCATTGAGATAATACTCACGCTGGCTTTTTTCCATTTGTTTTTTGACGCGGCCGCGAATTCGCTTTTCCACCTGCATGAGGTCGATCTCCGACTCCATCACGCCCAAAAGATGCTCGAGGCGTGCGGTCACATCTTCCATTTCCAGTACCGCCTGCTTCTCTTCGATCTTGAGGCTGAGGTGGGCACCAATAGTATCGGCAAGACGCCCAGGGTCATCAATCCCTGCCAGTGAGGTAAGAATCTCTGGTGGAATCTTGGTGTTGAGTTTCACATATTGATCAAACTCGCTAAGTACAGTACGCAACAGCGCTTCTGACTCGACCTCGGAAATTGTGCTGGGGGCAATCTCTGCAATTTCAGCACTAAAACACTCATCGGTTTCTTCGTAGCGTTTAATCTTGGCCCGGCGTTCACCTTCAACCAACACCTTGACCGTACCGTCTGGCAACTTTAGTAGCTGCAAGATGCTTGCGATAGTGCCAACGACATAGATACTGTCGGTACTGGGGTCGTCTTCACCGGCATCTTTTTGTGCTACCAAAAGAATGTGTTTGCCGGCCTCCATGGCCAACTCCAGGGCGCGAATCGATTTTTTTCTACCGACAAACAGGGGAATAACCATATGCGGAAACACCACAACATCACGTAGCGGCAATACCGGTAATACATTTTCCGGGGTAACGGGTGTATCAGCAGAATCGTTGTTATCTTCCATTTTTTTTCCTAAGAGTTGGTCGGTCGCAGAAATTGCTGCGGTACTGGCAAGACAAGACCCACACTAATATGATGACTCTGTCCACAGAATTCAAGTTTGACGACCACAATCAGTTTAGGTACGCAAGAATAGGGCCACAACCCGACATTCAACAGCACTTAGACGCAAAAGTTATGTGGACTTTTGAAACCCGAACAGAACACCACCAACCGCAAGTGCGGTCGATACAACTACTGGCTGGAGGAGGCCGATTTGGGGTCCTCTTCCTCGTAAATATAGAGGGGCTGAGTCCCTTCCCGAATCACACCGGCATCAACCACCACCTGTTTGACCCCCTTCTGGGCAGGTAATTCATACATGGTATCCAATAGTGCCTGTTCAATGATCGAGCGCAGACCGCGAGCACCGGTCTTACGATCCATAGCCTTTTTTGCCACTGCATGTAAGGCATCTTTACGAATCTCCAGATCGACACCTTCAAACTTCAACAACTTCTGGTATTGCTTGACCAGGGCATTGCGGGGTTCGGTAAGGATACGCACCAGGGATTCTTCGTCTAACTCTCCCAAGGTGGCTACTACCGGTAAACGTCCCACAAATTCAGGAATAAGCCCGTATTTGATCAGGTCCTCGGGCTCCACACCAAGCAGGACCTCGCCTACCAGTTTGTCGTCAGATTTGCTGTGGATCTCGGCACCAAAACCAATTCCCCCCTTCTCAGAGCGGTCTTGTATGATCTTTTCCAGACCAGCGAAGGCACCTCCGCAAATAAAGAGGATATTACGGGTATCCACCTGCAAAAATTCCTGCTGGGGATGCTTACGTCCACCCTGGGGTGGCACCGAAGCAATAGTGCCCTCAATAAGTTTCAACAAGGCCTGTTGCACACCCTCACCGGACACATCACGGGTAATGGAGGGGTTATCCGATTTGCGGGAAATCTTATCGATCTCATCGATATAGACGATGCCAATCTGGGCCTTTTCAATATCGTAGTCACATTTTTGCAACAGCTTCTGGATAATGTTCTCGACATCCTCACCCACATAACCGGCCTCGGTGAGGGTCGTCGCGTCGGCAATGGTAAACGGCACATTGAGCTGCTTGGCCAAGGTCTCGGCGAGCAAGGTTTTACCAGAACCGGTGGGGCCAATGAGCAGGATATTGCTCTTGGAGATATCGACATCACCGACTTTCTCTTCGTGTTCGATGCGCTTGTAGTGGTTGTACACAGCCACTGACAGCACTCTCTTGGCCGCATCCTGGCCAATCACGTACTCGTCCAGGATGTGATTGATCTCGTGAGGTTTGGGAAACTTACTCTTGGCATCACCGGCCTCAGGGCTGTCCTGGATCTCTTCGCGGATGATGTCATTACACAACTCGACGCATTCGTCACAGACAAATACAGAGGGTCCCGCAATCAGCTTGCGGACCTCGTGCTGACTCTTACCACAGAAGGAACAGTAGAGGAGCTTTTCGCCCTTACCGTCAACCTTGTCGTCACTCATACCTAAACCTCAAAACCCATATTTGCCACGGCACTAACCTATCACAACTTATTCCAAGCCTCCAGAGACGCCCTGGCCGCGCTCTGTAAGTACCGAATCCAATATCCCAAAGTCTACCGCCTCATCCCCAGACATAAAGTTATCCCGCTCTGTATCCTGCTGGATGATGTCCAAATCCCGGCCGGTGTGCTTGGCCATGATCTTATTGAGTCGCTCCCGTACCAACAGTATCTCCTTGGCATGAATATCAATATCGGTGGCCTGACCCTGGAAGCTACCCAGGGGTTGATGGATCATGATTCGGGCATGGGGTAGACAAAATCGCTTGCCTGCGGCCCCACCGGTAAGCAACAAGGCCCCCATACTGGCGGCTTGACCGATACACACCGTACTCACATCGGGTTTAACGAACTGCATGGTGTCGTATATGGCCAGTCCCGAATTGACCGCACCCCCCGGTGAATTGATATAGAGGTGTATATCCTTATCTGGGTTCTCAGATTCGAGAAACAACAGCTGGGCCACGATCAGATTGGCCATGTGATCTTCTATGGGCCCGACGATGAAGACCACTCGTTCCTTAAGTAGCCGGGAATAGATGTCATAGGCCCGCTCTCCGCGCCCGGTGGTCTCGATAACCATAGGGACCAAACCCAGAGACTGGGGTTGAACTGCCCCAGAGGGGATATCCGTCATGCTGCTTATAGGGTTCATGGCGCTACTCATCTCTCCTTAACTTATGTCTTATCGGTTGACTGCTGCGGATACATAAGCTCACTGAAGCCAATGGGCTTATCCACAATCTGAGCGGTCCCAAGCAAGTGCTCAACCAGCATATCCTCCATCACCACGGCCTCCACCTCAGCCAGGCGCTTAGGATCGGCATAATGCCACTGAATGAACTCCGCTGGGTCCTCGTAGGTAGCGGCCATACGCTCCAGCGTCTCCTTAACCCGGGCCGGATCTGCCTTCATACCCTGACGCTTGCTGACCTCGGACAACACCAGGCCCAACAAGACCCGGCGCTGAGCCTGATCGGCATAGAGGCTTTCATCAGAGGGTAGCTTATCCTCTGAGACCCCATTTTTCTTGAGAGTCATCCGATTAGACGACAAAAGATGCCTGGCCTCCTCATCCACCAACCGCTTGGGGACACTGATGTCGTTATTATCCGCTACCGCAGACATGACCTGATCCCGCATCAATACCCGGACACGATCTTGTACCTCACGCTCCAGATTGCTTTGTACCTCGGCTTTCAGAGTCTCCATGGACCCGTCTTTGATACCAAAGACCTTGGCAAAATCATCATCCAGTGCCGGCAACTTGGCCTTGGCGACCTGTTTCACGCAGAGTGCAAAATCCACCTTCTTCCCCGCCATATCCGTGTTGTGATAATCATCGGGAAAGACCACGCTGATCGTGGGCTCATCACCTGCACTCAGGCCAACAAGCTGACGTTCAAAATCCTTAACCAACGCACCCTGCCCCAGGACAACCTGAAAATCCTTGGCACTGGTGCCTGCCACGGGGTTTCCATCCAGGCTGCCATCAAAATCAAAGCTGAGACGATGACCCTCTTGGGCACAGTCGTCTACGGGCTCCCATTGAGTACGCTGTTTTTGCATCCGCTCAAGGGTACGCTGGATATCTTCTTCTGTGATTTTACACAGGGGGCGCTCAAACTGGGTACCGGTAAGGTCTTTGGGGGTAATATCAGGGTAGATCTCAAATACCGCCACATACTCCAGGTCCTTACCCCGATCCAGAGATTTGGGCTCAATGGAGGGTCCCCCGGCAGGATTTAGCCCCTCCTGGCCAACGGCCTGCTGGAAACTGGAGTTGATCAGGTCCCCCACCACCTCTTCCATGACCTTGCCCCCATACTGGGCCTCAATCATTTTGAGAGGGACCTTCCCGGGACGAAACCCCGGTAAATTGACTGTCTTTGACAGCTTTTTTAGACGATCAAGGATCGCCTTTTCAAGCTGATCTGCGGGCAGGGCAACGGTCATCCGTCGCTCTAAGTCCCCCGTGGATTCAATAGAAACCTGCATGAAACAACCTCTGTATTTAGTTCTACACTATAAATTTGCTCTGCAACTGGTCGGGCCCTAGACCCGGCCAACAGAAATCTCAAACTGGTGCGAAAGGGGAGACTCGAACTCCCACGGGTTACCCCACTGGTACCTAAAACCAGCGCGTCTACCAATTCCGCCACTCTCGCTTACACCTTCGCGTCCATCCACACCCAAGGGGACCACCCTATCAGAGACGGCCCCACGAGAGCGGACTGGACCGCATCGGATAACCCATTATACACGCAGCAACACACATGCCATATCCTGGCTGATTCATCGCAGTGAGGAGGGTATTATAGCTTACAGCTTGAAGCTGGGAATTTGTGGCTGGAAATGGGCTCTACCGAGTGGGCCAAATACCCTGAGCCCTGGGCTTATGCAAGTACAGCAAGCCCAACTCAAGGGCAGATCAACACCAGCTCATGGCTGCCCAGTTGAACCACATCCCCGATCTCAAGGATCTGACGTTCGATACGCTGCCCCTTCACCCGAGTACCATTGGTACTCCCAAGGTCTTTGATAACAACATCGCGCCTTTGGGTGGACAGGGTAAAAACCTCGGCATGACGACGACTGATCGCCGGATCATTGACCGTAATAGGGTTTTCAGGATCGCGCCCGATACTCAGGGAACGAAAGGGTTCCAGCCTATATCGACCCAAGACCTTCCCTTGGCAACGTAGCTCGAGCACCGGACAAAGACTCCCTTCTGCCATAGACAATTACTCACTATTGGGCTGCACTTATCCTATACCAACAGCCTATGCGGGTGCCAGACGAAAAGGCCTGCGTACCTTGCAGGCCTCTCTGTTTGGTGGGCCGTGTAGGGATCGAACCTACGACCCGCTGATTAAGAGTCAGCTGCTCTACCAACTGAGCTAACGGCCCTATTTTAAACTTTCCTTGCCATCCCTGGCGCAACATCATGGCTTCGTTTATCACCGGCCCGAAACTTTATTCTGGGGTGAACGATGGGGCTCGAACCCACGACCACCGGAATCACAATCCGGGGCTCTACCAACTGAGCTACGCTCACCATAAATCAAAACTTTCTTCGCCATCCCTGGCGCAACATCATGGCTGCGTTTATCACCGGCCCGTACTTCCCTGTACGGGCGTTCACCGGGCAAAAGGTCCACTGGACCTTTTGCTGAGATCCGGTTCACCCAACTGAGCTACGCTCACCATAAACCAAAACTTTCCTCTTCGTATCTCGTCACCCTACCTCTAACGAATATACTGGTGCGCCCGACAGGAATCGAACCTGTAACCTACGGCTTAGCATACCACTACAGTTTTCACTGCCAAATAAAACGAGGGTATCATCAGTCCCCTCCGTTTGTTTGTGGTCTGGACTATATCTTCGCCATCTCAGGCGGGGCACGTATAGTCTCTACGGATCCCAACAACAATGACATTGAACAGGGCCCTACCTATCACCTGGCCAAAACGGTGTCTTGACAGTCATCAGCGTCAAGAACCCGTCACATGGCCAGTCGATCCCTTCAGCCCCTGCCGGTCAAGTGGTACGGCCCTCTGGCCGCCCCCCCAACCACTGGTTTCCTCGGTATTGCCATCGCCATCACGCGTTAAGGGTTCACCGATACAGTGCCCTCCACTCCAAAGGTTGTCTTTCCCCATGGAGGCTCCTTCACTTAAAGGCCGTTGCTCTATCCGATTGAGCTACGGGCGCACATCTATTTCAAAAAGAACGAGATACGAACGCTGTGAAACACTCGAATCTCGTCACTATATTCTGGTCGGGGTAGAGGGATTTGAACCCCCGACACCCTGCTCCCAAAGCAGGTGCGCTACCAGGCTGCGCTATACCCCGAAGATATATGTAGCTTAACGGCCCCGTTTCTTGACCAAGCCGCACCTGCGACTTAGCATACCATTATCGCCTTCGCTACCAAATCGGAGTCCGACCCCGTGAGCCTGGGGATTTAAACACGCTCGCGGTTCGACGTTCAACTCTTGGTGCTTTGTTTTGGGCCACAAACGCGGTCGGCGACTATACGCCCTGGCCTATTTGCCGTCAACGCATCCAAGGCCGGCCCCAGTGCTTGGTTTAGCGTGCCCGCTCATGCGATCATTCGCCGCCCAATCCACCCCTGCTGGGTACACGCCCCATGAGCGCCAAAATTATAGACGGCAAAAAATTCGCCGCCCATCTCGCTGATAACATCAAAGGCGAAATTCTCCAATGGGTTACGGATGGCCATCGCGCCCCAGGGCTCGCAGTGGTGATTGTCGGTGACGACCCGGCATCTCAGGTGTATGTGAGCAAGAAGATAAAGATGTGCGAACAAGTCGGGATAAGCTCGTCACTGCACCGATTTTCTGCTGATACGGGCCAACAGGAATTAATCGAGCTCATCGACCAACTCAACCAGGACCCGAAGATTGACGGTATCCTGGTACAATTGCCCTTACCCGGTGGCCTCAATGAGGAACAGATCACCGAGCGTATTGACCCCAAAAAAGACGTGGATGGGCTTCACCCCTACAATCTGGGCCGTCTGGCGGCGCAGTCTCCCCTGTTGCGGCCCTGCACACCCCGGGGGGTGATGACCCTCCTGGAGAACATCAATGTTGACCTCGCCGGTGCCCATGCCGTGGTGATCGGAGCCTCGAATCTGGTGGGCCGTCCCATGGCCCTGGAGCTGCTGCGGGCCCGCTGCACCGTCACCATCTGCCACAGCCGGACCCGGGATCTACCCAAACAGGTCGGGCAGGCCGATATATTGGTGGTGGCCGTAGGCCAGGCTGGTTTGATCAAGGGTGAATGGATCAAACCTGGGTCGGTAGTCATCGACGTGGGTACCAATCGCAGCGAAGCGGGTCATCTGATAGGCGATGTGGAATTTGAGGCCGCCCGACATCGCGCCGCCTGGATCACCCCAGTCCCCGGTGGGGTGGGCCCCATGACCGTCATCACCCTTATGCAAAATACCCTGCAGGCCGCACGTAACCTTAGCTAGGTACCGCGCAGGCACTGTGGTCCTTCAGGGGAAACCCATGGACTCGCCAAGGCACACCAGATACGCAATTAGATACCTTAATCCCTGGCATGCTTGGTACCTTGGCGAGAACATCGGTTCTCAAAGCATATACTTGGCCTGTGACCTGCGCCGGGCCCTGCCCACGGATTTTTCTGAAGACGCGGTATAAATAGCCAACAAATCATCCGGGCCTTGATTTTGGCCCATACAGCCCTATGTTACTGAACATTCCATAGAATTTGGCCCACAGCACTGACCCGCGACACTGGAGTACTTGAACCATGGCAGACGCCCCCCAATCTGAGACCCTAGGCTTCCAAACCGAGGTGCAACAATTATTGCACCTCATGATCCATTCCCTGTATGGCCACAAAGAGATATTCCTGCGTGAGCTTATCTCCAATGCCTCAGACGCCTGCGACCGCCTGCGGTTTGAAGCCCTGACTGACAATAGCCTGCTGTCTGATGACGACACACTGGGCGTCCAGGTGACTGTAGACAAAGATGCCCGCACCCTGTCGATCATCGACAATGGCATCGGCATGAACCGGGAAGAGGTGATCGAACACATCGGCACTATCGCCCGCTCCGGAACCAAGCAATTCGTCAAGGCCCTCACCGGTGACGACAGCAAAGACGCCAACCTCATCGGCCAATTTGGGGTCGGTTTTTATTCCGCGTTTATGGTGGCCGATAAAGTCACCCTGACCACCCGCCGCGCCGGTGACAAAGCCGATCAAGGGGTACTTTGGGAGTCCAGCGGACAGGGTGAATACACCGTACAAACCCTGGACCGGCCTCAACGTGGCACCGAAGTCACACTGCATATACGTGAGGGCGAGGATGAATACCTGGAATCCATGCGTCTGCGCAGCATCATCGCCAAGTATTCAGATCACATTTCCCTGCCCATCCAGATGCCCAAGGAAGTCGACGGCGACAAAAAAGACAATACCGAGCCCGAGTGGGAGACCATCAACAGCGGTTCAGCCCTGTGGGCACGACCCAAACAGGAGATCAGCGACGATGAATACAATAGTTTTTACTCCAACCTGACCTTTGATCAAGAAAAACCCCTTGCCCATATTCATAGCCGGGTTGAGGGCAAACAGGAATACACCTCATTATTTTTCATTCCCAGTCACGCACCCTTTGACCTATGGGACCGTGAACGTCAATCCGGGCTAAAACTCTATGTGCGCCGCATCTTTATTATGGATGACAGCAAGCACCTGATGCCATCCTATCTACGATTTATCCGTGGGATCGTGGATTCCATGGATTTGCCCCTGAATGTGTCAAGAGAATTCCTCCAGCACAACAAGGATATCGACAAGATCCGCAATGCTTCGGTGAAAAAAATACTGGCTCAGCTCAAAACCCTGGCCGAAAAAGAACCGGACAAATACAAGACCTTCTGGAATGAATTTGGTCGTGCCCTGAAAGAGGGTATTGCCGAAGATACAGACAATCGCCAACAACTTGCTGATCTTCTCCGCTTTGCCACCACCCACAGCGAGTCCGACGAACAAGCCCATTCTTTAAAAGATTATGTGGGCCGCATGCCGTTCAAACAAGATGCCATTTACTACCTCACGGCGGACAGCCACACCGCCGCATCACAATCGCCCCACCTGGAGATATTCCGAAAAAAGGATATTGAGGTCCTGTTATTAAGTGACACCATCGATGAGTGGGTCGTGACCCACCTCACTGAATATGAGGGTAAACCACTCAAATCGATCGCCAAGGGGGCATTAGACCTGAAAGACCTGGATGACTCTGCGGACAAAACCGACAACAAGGACCAGGAAAAGGAATTCTCTGACCTGATCAAACAAATAAAAGGCGCTCTAAAAGACAGCGTTAAAGATGTGCGGCTGACAGACCGCCTCACCGATTCACCAGCCTGTCTGGTTACCGACGAACAAGATATGGGGGGCAATTTGGAACGCATCCTCAAATCTATCGGACAAGACCTGCCCGAACACAAACCCATCCTGGAAATCAATCCGGATCATGTTTTGATAAAACGCATCAGCGACGATAACAAACAGCTGGACGATTGGGCTCAGGTCCTGTTTGACCAGGCGGCCCTGGCCGAGGGTGCGGCCTTAAAGGCCCCAGCCGCCTATGTAAAACGCGTCAACAGCTTGTTAACCGGCACCATGACAGAAACGAAGTGATGCACTCGTCGAGCCTACAGGCGTAAGCGGCGTAATGCTCTCGCAAAGGCACAAAGAGAAGGTGATGATTCCTCTTGGCGTGCTTGGCGAGAGGGGGGAAATCTTAACGGGGCCGTAGCCAATTACGGTTATGTATTAGACCGTCTTGCGCAGCAATCCATTGACATCACGGGCACGGGCATCGCCAACCCAGTCCACATCGGCATCCTCGGTGGTCAGTGAATTTCCATCCCGGTCCACACAGTAGCGGCCAAACACCACGGCATTGGAGATACAACCGCTGCCACCGATGCGGGTATATTCAAACAATATACTCCTTTCCACGCAGGCCCCCGCCTGTACATGACAGCCATGGCCAATCCAGGCAGGGCCTTGTATGCGTGCGCCCGCCTCAATACGTGTTCCGGCACCGATATAGAGCGGACCATCAATCTCCACGCCGTCCCAATCCACCGATACATTGACCCCCACCCATACTCCAGGCCGCACCTGTTTTCCCGGCATCTCGATATTGTGTACGTGACCCTGCATGAGGGACTGGGTGGCACTCCAATAGTCACTCATCTTGCCAATGTCCACCCAATTAAAGGGCAGGTTAATAGCGTAAAACGGAAGGCCTTGTTTTAATATGCTCGGAAAAAGCTGGCTACCGATATCGTATTCCTGGTTTGAAGGAATCAGGTCCAGGACTTCAGGTTCAAAAATATAGATACCGGTATTCACCAGGGTGGATTGGGCCTCTTGGAGGCTGGGTTTTTCCTGAAATGAGGTGATACGGCCATCATCGTCGCACACCACGACACCGTAGTTGCTGACCTTTTCACGGGCCACGTCATGCACCACCACACTGGCAATGGCACCACTGGCCTTGTGGCGCATGGCGGCATCAAGAATATTGAGATCAATCAGAGCATCACCACACAACACAATGGTGGTCTCGTCAAAAAACCCGCCAAACTCCTGTATCTTTTTCATCCCACCGGCCGAACCTATTGGTTGGCTGATGATGGCCCCCTCTTCGATATGGCCCTCAAAGGAATAGCCGATTTCGACCCCCCAGCGGCGACCGTCACCAAAGTAGCTTTCCAGCTTGTCGGGCAGGTGGCTGACATTGACCATAATCTCGCTAATGCCATAGCGCGCCAATTCGTCGATCAGATATTCCATAACCGGCTTGCCCAGAATAGGGATCATGGGCTTGGGTAATTCGTAGGTCAGTGGGCGCACTCGGGTGCCTTTGCCCGCGGCCAGGATCATGCCTTTCATAGGGTTGTACTCATAAGCAAGTTTCTTGACAGAATGGTCTTGTTATTGTGCACAGCAATCGGTTTCTATAGACAAGGAAACAGCTCCACCCTGCTGGCGGCCGGGCAGAATAACCCGCCTACCTGCGGGGAATCAAGGTCACCGGTAACAGTAGGCCAAAGCAGCAAACAAATCCCGGTTTCCATACAAAACTGTATTGCCGCCCCACTGCCAAGCCGGTAGCATCTTGGACCAGACGAGATCCAACACGAATCACCAGGCCGACACCCCATGAACGATATTGTTGTTGAACACAATCCATCACCTGCCAAACTCGAAGTCATGAATGTAGACGACTGGCCCATCTGGACCAAAGAGGTATCCACCTTTGACTGGACCTACGATACTGCCGAGACCTGCTATATCCTTGAGGGCAGCGCAACAGTGACGCCCAAAAAGGGTGGGCCGGTGCGATTGGAAGAAGGTGATCTGGTGAACTTTGCCAGGGGCCTGTCTTGCACCTGGGAAATCCACCAGGCGATTAAAAAACACTACGACCTCAAATGACACTCGAGCCCTATTGAGCCCCAAGCATGGCCACCCCGGTTGCCCACAGCCTGACCGCGACAGTGGTGTTCTTGCTCATTGAGCGGCGTATGCCTTCCTGGCGGGAGGGGTTGTTGTGGCTATATGTGGCGGCCGCCAATCTGTCCGATTTCGATTTTCTGCCCGGACTATTATCAGGTGACATGGAGCGTTTCCATCGCGATGCCAGCCACAGTTTTGTATTCGCTGCAATCTGCGGTGTGCTGGTTTACAGCATCGCCCGCTGGCGCCGAGCCGATAAACCGCTACGGACCGGAGGCCTGGCCGCCGGTCTGGTGGGATCCCACGTGGTGATCGACTGGTTGACCCGGGACCCGAGCCCACCCATGGGTGTCCCGGCGCTGTGGCCCATTACTGAGGCACATTACACCGCCCCGTGGCATCTGTTCCTCAACGTGGAACGTCACGGTCTGGACTCCCTCGACGTCTGGCTGCACAACCTGCTCGGTGCCACCCTCGAGTTCGGGGTCTTGTTGCCACTGCTATTACTGGCCTGGTTTTGGGGTCACCGCTACCGCACACCGAGGTAGACTGCCGATCCGATCACCCCAACGGAGACGCCGGATCAAAATACCGCCAGGGTATCCTGCCTGCAGGCTAGGCTACCTGTATCTGGCCTGGATCACCCTTGCTGAACGTAAACTGATCAGCTTTTGTATCCACAAGAATGAGATCACCGGTTTGAAACCGACCGCTGAGAATCTCTTGGGCCAAGGGGTTCTCAATGGACGTCTGGATAGCACGTCGCAGCGGTCGCGCACCATACACCGGATCAAAACCCACTGCGGCAATTTTATCCAGGGCGTTATCGGATAAGATCATATCCATATCACGACCACGCAAACGAGCCCGCAAGTCCTGTACCTGGATGGCGGCAATAGCATGGAGTTGTTCCCGAGCCAGGGAGCGAAACACCACCGACTCGTCAATTCTGTTGATAAACTCCGGTCGAAACTGGCTGGCCACGACTTCCATCACCGTCTTTTTCATCTGCTCGTATTGCCCCTCGCCAGCCAACTCTTGTATGGCCTGTGATCCCAGATTAGAGGTCATAATAATTATGGTATTACGAAAATCCACGGTGCGCCCATGGCCGTCAGTGAGCCGACCATCATCGAGCACTTGTAACAACACATTGAAAACATCCGGGTGGGCCTTCTCAATCTCATCCAACAGCACCACTGAGTAGGGCTTACGGCGAACTGCCTCGGTGAGTTGACCGCCTTCTTCATAGCCCACATAACCCGGGGGCGCACCGATCAGTCGCGCCACCGAATGTTTTTCCATGTACTCCGACATGTCGATACGCACCATAGCCTCATCGGTGTCAAACAAAAATGCGGCCAGGGCCTTGGTGAGTTCGGTCTTGCCCACCCCGGTGGGGCCCAAGAACAAGAAGGACCCATAGGGCCGATCAGGATCGGACAGGCCCGCCCGGGATCGGCGTATGGCATCGGACACCGCAGTGACTGCCTCGTCCTGACCCACCACCCGCTGATGCAGCTCCTGCTCCATACGCAACAATTTATCCCGTTCGCCCTCCAGCATCTTGGACACCGGTATCCCAGTCCAGCGCGACACCACCTCGGCAATCTCTTCATCACCAACTTTATTGCGCAGCAATTTCATCTCCAGCATCTCGGCCTGGGACGCCATATCCAGTTGCTTTTCCAGTTCGGGGATACGGCCATATTGCAACTCTGACATCCGTGCCAGGTCACCCGCTCGCCGTGCGGTTTCCAGATCCAGGCGGGAACGTTCCAGGGCCTCTTTGATATGCTGGGTACCATGAAGTGCGGCCTTCTCAGCCTTCCACACCTCCTCGAGATCTGAATATTCGCGCTCCAATTTGCTAATCGCTGATTCCAGATCACTCAAACGCTTTTTAGACGCCTCATCAGATTCTTTTTTCAAGGCCTCACGTTCGATCTTGAGCTGGATGAGGCGTCTTTCCAGACGATCCATCACTTCCGGTTTGGAATCGATCTCCATACGAATCCGACTACCGGCCTCATCAATCAAGTCGATGGCCTTGTCCGGCAACTTGCGATCACTGATATAACGATGCGACAAGGTGGCCGCCGCCACAATTGCCGGATCAGTGATCTCGACACCGTGATGGACCTCATACTTTTCCTTGAGGCCGCGTAAAATGGCAATGGTGTCCTCCACCGAAGGCTCTTCTACCAGAACCTTTTGGAAGCGCCGCTCCAGGGCCGCGTCCTTCTCTATATATTTCCGATATTCATCTAAGGTGGTGGCACCGATACAGTGCAATTCGCCCCGGGCCAGGGCGGGTTTCAACATATTACCCGCATCCATGGAGCCCTCCGCCTTACCCGCACCCACCATGGTGTGCATCTCATCAATAAACAGGATGATATTGCCTTCCTGTTTGGCCAGGTCCTGGAGCACGGCCTTGAGGCGCTCTTCGAATTCACCCCGAAACTTTGCCCCAGCAATCAGGGCACCCATGTCCAGGGACAGCACCCGCCGCCCCTTCAGGCCTTCGGGCACTTCTCCGTTGACGATACGCTGGGCAAGCCCCTCGACGATGGCGGTCTTACCCACACCAGGTTCGCCGATCAACACCGGATTGTTCTTGGTACGCCGTTGGAGCACTTGAATAGCACGGCGAATCTCGTCATCACGACCTATCACCGGATCAAGCTTGCCCTGTTCGGCCCGCTCGGTAAGGTCAATGGTATATTTTTCCAGGGCCTGGCGATGCTCTTCTGCATTCGGGTCATCCACCACCTGACCATCACGCATGTGATCAACGGCCTGCTCAACCGCCGTCTTGTCGGCCCCTGATTTACGCAGCAGGTCACCGGCACCGTTGGGGATATCGAGCACGGCCAGCAAAAACATCTCACTGGAGATGTACTGATCCTTACGTTGCTGGGCCAGTTTATCGGTGTGATTCAGGATCCGATTAAGCTCTGGGGAGATGTGTACATCGCCTTCCATACCCTGAACCCGGGGCAGGTGGTCTAAGGCATCGCCCAATTGTGAGCGCAATAGATTGAGGTTGACGGCGGACTGGCTCAACAGGGGGCGCAGACTCCCCCCCTCCTGGTCGAGCAGGGCCTGTAATACGTGCAGGGGTTCGATGTACTGGTGGTCGCGGCCCACCGCCAGGCTCTGGGCGTCGGCCAGGGCGGCCTGAAATTTTCCGGTCAGTTTATCCATTCGCATAATGGGTGGCTCCCAAGGCTACATTGTCATTACCCCATAAGATGGGGTGTGCAACCCAAGAATCAACCCAATATGCTGTACACATCCACTCGCCGGGCTAAGGCCCGGTCTACAAACTACTATTCAATACACCCCGATATCAATGTAACTCGTCGCAATCTTTTTGATGGCAACAACGTAGGCGGCAACACGATAACTGTCCACCTGCTCATTACCCAGGCGTAGGCTCTTCATGTCCTGAAAGGCCAGGCGCATGGTGTCATCCAGACCCGATCGCACCAAATCCAATTCATCCGCCCCACGGGTTAGATTCTCCTTAAGGTCTTCGGCGACATGGACCCCCGTATGTTCCTCCAGCATGGCGGCAATCTGGTGGCCCCGCAATTCGTCTTGACGACGCTGCATACGCCCGAAACGAATATGTGAAATATTCCGTATCCATTCAAAGTAGGACACCGTGACACCACCGGCGTTGACGTAGGCGTCGGGTAAAATAATGACACCCCGCTGTTGAAGTTTTTGATCAGCGCCATAGGTGACCGGGCCATTGGCGGCCTCAGCAATCAACCGAGCCTGGATGCGGTCCGCATTACCCTCATGAATCTGTGCCTCAAGGGCGGCAGGAATAAGGATATCGCAATCCATTTCCAGAACTTTGGCACCCTCCTCCACAAAACGGGCACCGGGGTACCCTTTGATGGTCTTGTTCTCCACAATGTAACGATAAACATCTTCCACAGACAGGCCGTCCTCATCGATCAGGGCACCATCTCGTTCGATGATGGCGATGATCTTGCTGCCGTCCTCCTCAGACAAAAACTTGGCGGCGTGATAGCCGACGTTACCCAGCCCCTGGATTACGATACGCTTAGCCCCCAGCCCCCCTTCCAGGTTGGCGGCCTTGACATCATCGGGGTGGCGAAAATATTCACGCAAGGCATACTGAACACCACGACCGGTAGCCTCAGTACGGCCACGAATCCCCCCGTGGTGTACCGGTTTGCCGGTCACGCAGGCAGCGTAATTGATGTCCTCCGGGTGCAGGTGCTTGTAGGTATCGGCCATCCACGCCATCTCCCGTTGTCCGGTACCCATATCCGGTGCCGGTACGTTGGTGGCAGGGCTTAAAAAGCCTTTTCGTACCAACTCCAGAGTAAAGCGGCGGGTGATTTGCTGCATTTCATCCCGGTCGTACTTTCTTGGATCGATGATCAAGCCACCCTTAGATCCCCCAAAAGGTACATCGACGATGGCACACTTGAAGGTCATCAATGCCGCCAGCGCCTCCACTTCGTCCTGATTAACCCCAGGAGCGAAGCGAATACCCCCTTTGGCAGGCAGGCGATGGGTGCTGTGCACCGCGCGCCAACCGGTAAATATCTCTAACTTGCCCCTTATCTTGACGGGGAAACGCATTTGCAACACCGAATTACAGGCCTTGATGGCCCCGGCGATGCCTGGATCGAGGTCCATGATTGAGATGGCCCGATCTACCATCAGATCCACACCCTCCCTAAACGTGATTTGTGGTACAGGATTTGCCGTCATGTCTACCCCCGTAGGTCCTTGTGGTTGTCACCCCCGCACAGAACACAGCCGCTCTGCCACCGGTCCCATAAAGAGCACCGGGGAAGATCCCTGGAGAGGAGTCCCGGCGGAGACAAATGCCGAGCACGATTGATGGTGACTTCACCTGCAAGACAAGCAAAGCTTAGGCCAATTTCAGGATTTACAGAAAATAATCAGGCTCGAACGAGGGGGTCATGAGCCAGGTCAACGTCGCTGCCGTCATTGATAGGTGGATAAAGATCATGCAGGGAGACCGAGCGACCATTTTCGACAACAATACGCGCATGATAACGTTTCAGGTGCCGGGGCTCTGGCACCCCACAGGAATGGGCAATCATCCCAACTTCATGGACTATATTGTCCACATAGTGTTGCACACGGATAGCCTTTTTCTGCACATCCAGGCCACGTTGTAATTTAGGGTTGTGGGTTGTAATCCCGGCCGGGCACGTATTCTTGTTACAGCGCAATGCCTGGACACAACCCAGAGCCAGCATGAAGCCACGGGCTGAATTGATAAAATCTGCACCCACACACAACGCCCAGGCGACTTCGGTAGGCGTCACCAATTTCCCAGAAGCGATCACCCTGATACGATCCCGTAGGCCATGCGCCACAAGCTTATCGACTAACAACGGCAAAGTCTCTCGTAAAGGCAAGCCCATATTGTCAATGAGACTCATGGGTGCAGCACCCGTACCACCGTCGGCACTGTCCAGAGTAATAAAGTCCGGAGCCCACTCATCCCCCCGCTCTCTTATGGCAGTAAATAACGTATCCAGCCATCCATAGGCCCCGATCACCGCCTTAAAACCCACCGGTTTACCTGTCGCCAAACGGACACGATGTATCATTGCCAATAGATCGTCGATACTATCGATATCCGGGTGACGATTGGGGCTGATGGAATCCTGGTACGAGGGGATACCACGAATGTCAGCTATCAACGGTGTGACCTTAATAGCGGGCAGGATGCCACCCTTACCCGGTTTAGCCCCCTGGCTAAGTTTGATCTCAAACATCTTGACCTGATTATGGGCCGCTACCGCGTGCAATTTTTCATCGCTCAACTCACCGGCCCCGTTGTTGACGCCGTACTTCGCGGTACCGATCTGAAAAATCAAATCTGCCCCCCCTTCTAGATGGTAAGGAGACAAGCCTCCTTCTCCCGTATTCAACCAGCAACCTGCTACAGCGGCGCCCTTTGACAAGGCACGTACTGCGGGGACTGACAGCGCACCAAAACTCATCGCCGAAATATTGAATAACGACCGCGCCTTGAAGGGATGCTTGCAATTCGGGCCGATAACCATGGGTTCAACTGACGCAGCATCGACCTCCAATGTTGGAAACGGACAATTCACGAACATCACCGTGCCGTTCAAACGCAGATCTCGGGTGCTGCCAAAGGCAACTGTATTATCGACATTCTTCGAAGCCCGATAGACCCAACTGCGTTCAGCGCGATTAAACGGCAACTCCTCACGGTCCATGGCAAAAAAATATTGCCGGAAAAACCCCCCCAGGTGCTCAAAGATATAACGGAATCGACCGATGAAAGGATAATTACGGCGAATAGCATGGCCGGTCTGCATAACGTCTATGGTGTAGAGCACTATGATGATTGCCACAATCAGCCCTATCACAAAAAGAAAGGCGTAGGAAAAGTACTCGAGAGCTGACATGATGTGCATTGACATGGCGGACATAGCGATTCCTCGGTTTTAATTCCAGTCGATTCTTTAAAATTATTGTGTCAGTCTCTCAATACAAACCAGACACTGCCTTCGATAGACAAAGTTTTATAATAAGAGTTCAGCCCTTGCTTGTAAGCCTATCTGTTAAATTTAACAAACAGACCTTGGACTCACCATTTTTACAATACAAGGGAGGATATCCCTTTACACTTGCGCGACTACGAATAAATACCGCGATTACCGTAAAACCCTGAGCACGAATACCACTGATTCGAATGGGATATATGGGTGCACCGGTCATGCCCGCCAACACCGCAATCCCTCGTTTAGGACGAAAAGTATCTTCAAGCTTGTGTATCCCACCATGTGGAAATACCGCTACCACCTCACCGGCCTCCACTGCCGCTCGTGCCGCATAAAAAGATTCTTGTGGTTTGGCAGTACGCTCGACGGGGATCAAACCCAGCATCTTAAACAACCAACTAATCCACCAACGATTATACTGCTCACGGGCAATCATAAATCGCAATGGCCGCCGACAGGATGCTATCAACAGCAACGGATCCAACCCCGAACAGTGGTTAGCCGCCACTAATACACCACCGGTTGTGGGTATAGATATGGTGTTTATCTTTAAGCGGTGAAATCGTCGGCAAAAAATGCGATTCAGGCCATCCAGACGGTTGAGCCACTTACCACCCCAATCTGCTTCGTTGGCAGCCTCACAAACCCTCACTAAATATTGCCCAACCAAGACAAGTGACGCAACGCTTACAATACCAAGACCAGACCAAAATATGAATTGCGCGCTGATTTTACTATCCCCTTATTTTATCCCCTCCTCGGGAGAGGAGGCTCATCAATTAATCACTGATCTCCCTCTGAGCAAAAATTTCAGGGAGTTTATTAAATGCCACCTTGCCCACGGGTGTACGTGGTAATTCATCAACCAGAGCAAAGCGGGTTATATGATTATGGCTGGAAACCCGTGCATTAAATTCCCTAAGAATGGCTCGGGCCGTACTGGATGTGACGTCTTCGTCATCCAAGGCCATCACCGCCGCAGGTCGCATTCCCACTTCCAGCACTCCCGCCTCTTTTACCCCCGGAACACGTTCCAGGAGTGTCTCCAGCTCCTCCGGGTAGACATTTTTTCCTGCCTCAGTCACGATCAGACGCTTACAGCGCCCCGTCAATATGATATTACCCACCTCATCGAGTCGCGCTAAATCTCCAGTGCGAAACCAACCATCGTGCAAAACCTCGTGAGTTTGCTCCAGGTCCACATAGCCCAACATCACATTGGGCCCTTTGACCAAGAGCTCACCACTACCGTCGATATCCTGACCAATAATTTTGACTTCTATCCCTGCCAGAGGCCGACCCACGCTGTCCAATACCGGCTCAAAGTTATCCTGTATACAAATCACCGGGGACGTCTCGGTAAGACCGTAACCTTGGCGAAGCGGCAGACCAAGATCACGGAAGTACTGTGCAATCGCCGGATCGAGCCTTGAACCTCCGCTGATCCAGGCATTAATCCGACCCCCCAACTTATGCCGAATGGGCCAGTTGATTCGCCGCCGCAACCACAGCGGACACTTTTTTAACAATGCCCGATACCAGACCATAAGGAGACCGGCCTGACGGAAACGCTTTTCCATGCCTTGCATGATATTTCGATACAGACGTGGCACCCCAATCATGGCAGTCACCCGCTCGGCAGCCATGGCATCGAGAATCTCCTTGGCCGCCAACACCCGCGGTAACACGATAGTGGAGCTTGAATACAGTGGCAACAAAAACCCACCCGTTACTTCCATCATGTGGGATAAAGGTAATATAGAAAGAAAACGCTCGTGATCGGTGATGTCGACACACTGATAGGCAGCGGTGACATTGGAAATGATGTTATTGTGGCTAAGGCGAACCATCTTTGGGTGACCACTGCTCCCCGAGGTGTAGCTGCGTATGGCCTCTTGTGCGCCCGATATCTTGGCCTGCAACTTCGACTCCCTTGCAATACGCTCAGGATCGTTGTCCAGTACTATATCCATGGAATGGGCAACACGGCGATCGACCCCGTGCACCAATACCAGCTTGGGCTTAATTGCACCCAGGGCGCTCACCAACTCATCATCACTAAACCCTGTATGCAAAGGTGCGATGACCCCACCCAGTTTCCACACTGCTAATGCCGCCACGCCCCATTCTGGACCATTGGCAGCAAGGATGCCGACAACATCACCCGGATACACTGAGCGCTCACGCAAATGGCTTGCAAAAACTACCGCATAATCATGAACCTGTTGGTAGCTGTACTGCCGTATCTCCCCTCCCAACAGTCGGCATCTCCATGCGGTATGTGCTGGGCGCGCACGCAGGGCATTCGTGATCAGACACCAGATATCCTCGCACATGGCTAATACGATCCAGGTTCAGGTTTGGAACAGTTTAACCCTTAACATCCTCACCAGAAACCCGGAGGCGGTGGGTCATAAATTGGGCCTGATAATAAAACAAGGTCCATGGATAAGGGTCCGCTGACCGCCTCAGGCGGTTGCCCGATCAACAATTTGTGATTTACCGGTGGGAAAACTGGCCTTGTCTAACACAAATTCATGTACCGATCTAAGCACATCAGCACAATAAGGATAATTCACCCTATAGTACACTTCCTTGCCTCGCTTCTCGCATACCAATACTTCAGCATCACGTAACACCTTCAGATGATGGGAAATAGCCGGGCGACTAAGGGAAAACATCCTCGCGATCTCATTGACACAAAGCTCTTCATTCGGCTCAAAAATCAACACAATTTGCTGTCTATAGGTATCACCCAAGGCAGCGAAGAATCGAGCGAATTTATCCCAGGTGGGAGGCAATGTTTTGGCATACTCTGAATTCATAATGATATGGCGGCAATCAACAGCCCTTATTCTGACTAAACTTACGGGGTAATGCGGCTAACCGCCGGAGAAAGAAAGCATAACCTTTTGGCGTTACATGTCAATATATTTAAACTTACTGATACACCCCAGTGAAGTCAATAGCCTATCGGGGACGGGCCAACACTAGAGAATAATATTCATTTTCGGGAACGAAATGATGATCGAGTGTGAAACCGGTCGTAGCAAGTAATGCTGTCAGGCTCTGGGGGGTAAATTTACGGCTGATCTCGGTAAGTATGGTTTCATGCTTACAAAAATTGACTTCCATACCGATCCCCCTGATATTGACGGCATGATCTTTACGTACCTGCAAATGCATCTCAATACGCGACTCACCTCGATTAAAAAATGCACGATGAGCAAATAAGTCCCTCTTAAAGTCACCGCCTAACTCTCGATTGATAACCTCCAACACATTGAGGTTAAAGGCTGCAGTGTGACCGGCAGCATCATTATAAGCCGCGTTTAATACATCGACCTCCTTAATGCGATCTGCACCCAACAAAAACCAGTCATCAGGCCCCATGGCCGCCCTTAAGTCCCGCAAAAAGACAACCGCATCATCTTGGCTAAAATTACCGATGGTGCCACCGAGAAAAACAAATAGCCTGCGCCCGGCAGTAACGGGTAATTTGGACAGGGCCTGACAATAATCCCCCACACAGGCATCCACATGCAACCAATCGTGTTGGCCTATAAGGCGCTTGCCTGCCTCCACAAGGATTTCGGCACACACGTCTACAGGCTGGTAACGGCTATGGCAACCTTGCTCCGAACATGCCGAAAAAATATGCCCCATTTTGCGGGACGACCCACTACCCAATTCAACTATAGAGTCGGGTTGCACAAGCTGAATAATTTGGTTGGCGAATTTCTTGAGCAGGGCATCTTCGGTACGGGTGGGATAATACTCATCGGTGACACAGATATTCTCAAATAACCGGGAACCCCGTTCATCGTAAAAATATTTAGGTGGAAGAGACTTTGGGCTGGAACCCAGACCTAAGCGAACATCTTCGGCCAAACTGACTGACTGGGGACCATCAATATCATCAATGCGGCGGATAGACACTCTGTCATCCACCCTGGGGACCATTAACATAACTATAAAGACTCTGTACTATAAAGGCTCTGTTGCTCGAATATGGATTAGGGTGTAACAATAAAAATCAACACCATGAGATCGAACCACTTTAACGTATTGGTGGACGTGGCACCACCGCTTCTGCACACTAGAGGCCTCAAAATATCTGGTTTTCAAAGGAGACATATTCCATGTGCAGGTTAGCGGCCTACCTGGGACCACAAATCAGCCTGGAACATTTTCTACTCAACCCAGGCCACGGCCTGATGGAGCAATCCTGGGCACCCAAAGAAATGCGCGGAGCTATCATCAATGCCGATGGTTATGGCTTCGGCTGGTATTCAGATCAACGAGAGGCCAACACCTACGTCAATCCGATGCCCATCTGGAGCGATGTCAACCTCAACTCTCTGGGACGCAGCTTACATTCAAATCTGTGGCTGGCAAACGTTCGCAGCGCCACCCATCCACTTTCGGTATCCGCCAGCAACACTATGCCCTTCCTGCATGATGACCTGCTTTTTATGCACAACGGATTTATCGACCAATTTGAACACGTTCTTCGCGGCCGATTTCGACAAGAACTCGACCCCAAAATCGATGCTGGCATCACAGGCAGCACCGACTCGGAACATCTATTCGCCCTGGTACGTCACACCCTCAAAAATAATAATGTCAGCAGCCTGGAACAGGCCACCATCCTGACTTGTCACAAGATTCAAGAGTGGTTGGGGGAAGCTAAGGCCTTATTAAATTTTATCATCAGCAACAGCCAACAAATTATTGTGACCCGTCATGCCATCAATGGACACTGCCCAAGCTTGTATATCAATACCGATGAACCACAATACCCTGACGGAATATTAATTGCGTCAGAGCCGATGACCGATGCAGACGGTTGGCAGCCCATCAGTGAACACAGCTTAGTGGTGATTGAAGCCGACGGCTCTTACCAAAGCAAGGATATATGAACACCAGCTCTGTAAATATGCTGCACCATACCCAAGAACAAGGCCTGGCCCTGTTTAATGCCGCCCCCAAACACAGCCAACATCGTCAATACCATAAAGACCTTAGCCCCTTGTCTTGGCACCTGGGTCATATGGCGTTCATTGAAACCTACTGGATCCGTGAAATCATCCAGAATGATAAGCGCGAAACTGCCCACCTGCATGACTTTTATCTACCCGAGCGCAGCCCCAAAACAGAACGAGGTAAAACTCTTGAGGCTCAAACCGGACTCGAACATTGGGCACGAACCCTGTTTGCACAAAATTGCCAGCGGCTTGCCTCACTCATTGAGGGCCACGACCCACACCCGCTGTTACGCGATCATTATGTGCTGCATTTTTTGATTCAACACAACGCCCAACATCTAGAGACCATGCGTATGGTGCTACAACAACAAATGCTGGGTGAACCCCATGGCCACTACAAAGTGGCCCACCCCCTGGAAGCAAGGCCATCGGCCACACCACAGATCCACCTGAGCGGTGGCCTGATACACCTAGGTCACAATAACAACGCAGAAGCATTTGACAACGAACTGCCCCACCACCCTGTCGACCTCAAGGCCTTTAAGATCGCCGCCAAACCGGTTTCTAACGGGGAGTTTTTAGGGTTTATTGAGGCCAATGGCTACCAGGAAAAGTGTTATTGGAGTGATAGGGGCTGGCAGTGGCAACACGTTTTCCGTGCCAACAGCCCTGAGCACTGGTACCAAAATAAAGAGGGCGCATGGTACGCAGTGGGGCTAGGCGGTCCAAAAGATATTGATACCGAATCAGCGGTGATGGGTATAAACCACTTTGAAGCAGAGGCCTTTGCCCACTACGCCAAATGCCGCCTGCCCCACGAACAGGAATGGGAACACGCCATGGTCACAAATAGTGACATCGCAGCCAGCACGGGTGAATCCTGGGAGTGGTGTAAAAATACATTTTATCCCTACCCCGGCTACAGGCCCTTTCCCTACGAGCGATATTCATCCACATGGTTTGATGATCAACACTTCAGTCTACGCGGTGGCAGTCATCACACAGAAGCGATGATCAAACGAGCCAGCTTTCGGAATTTTTATTCTCCAGACAAACGCCACATCTTTGCGGGACTGCGCCTCGCCCAGGATGCTTAGGCCAAACAACCCTGCCATGGGTATAATCCGTTGATGTTAGTGCAAACTTTAACCCACAACGGAGCGACCTCGCAGCACTGATACTCTCGCAAAGACGCCAAGCTTGAATAAATCCAGTCATTTTTTGCGTGCTTGGCGACTTTGCGAAAGCCCATTTACTTTAGCGCCACAACATCCTGAAGAGCCAAATTTCTAAAGGGGACATTTAATGGAACAACTCAATGCTTGGCTGGCAACAATCGAAAGTTTTTTATGGGGTCCGCCTCTATTGATTTTATTATTGGGTACCGGCGCCTACCTTAGCATCGGCCTCAAGTTCATGCCCATCCGCTGCCTGGGCCAGGGCTTTCGTATGCTCATGCAGGGTACCCGTCACGACCAGAAAGCTGAGGGTGAGATCACCCCCTTTCAGGCATTGATGACCGCCCTGGCCGCCACTATCGGTACCGGCAATATTGCCGGTGTCGCCACGGCCATTTTTATCGGTGGACCTGGTGCCGTATTCTGGATGTGGATCACCGCCCTGGTCGGCATGGCCAGCAAATACGCCGAAGCGGTATTGGCTGTGAAGTACCGTGAAAAAGATGCCCGTGGTGTCTATGTAGGTGGCCCCATGTACTACATCAAAAATGGGCTGGGTAAAAACTGGGCCTGGCTGGGAACGGTATTCGCCCTATTTGGTGCCATTGCCGCATTCGGTATCGGCAATACCGTACAGTCCAACTCGGTGGCCAGGGCCATTGCCGCGGTGGAGCCCAGCCTCGCTGTGCCTTACTGGGTCACCGGTCTGGTCATGGCCACATTACTCTTCGTAGTAATCATCGGTGGCATCCGCCGCATTGCCAGGGTGGCCGAAAAGCTGGTGCCCCTGATGGCCATGGTGTACATCCTCGGTGCGCTGCTCATCCTCGGGTTAAATTTCGAACAACTCCCGGCGGGTTTTGCTCGTATCTTCAGCGACGCCTTCACCGGCACCGCTGCGGTGGGAGGCTTCGCCGGTGCCGGAGTCATGATGGCGATCCAACTTGGTGTGGCCCGAGGTTTATTTTCCAATGAAGCCGGCCTGGGCAGCGCCCCCATAGCCCACGCCGCCGCCCGCACCACCGATCCGGTACATCAAGGTATGGTAGCTATGCTCGGCACCTTTATCGACACTATCATCGTCTGCAGTATGACCGCTCTGGTCATTGTGACCTCCGGTGCCTGGGACAGTGGTGTCACCGGCGCCGAATTGACCACCCAAGCCTTTAATGAAGGGCTGGCAGGTGTCGGCGGCTACATCGTCGTCTTTGGTTTGGTGGTCTTTGCCTTCACCACCATCATCGGTTGGGGCTACTACGGTGAACGCTGTGTGGAGTACCTGTTCGGGGTGCGGGCCATTACACCTTTCCGTTACCTATGGGTTGCCGCAGTTTTTTGGGGAGCAGTCGCCGACTTGAATCTTATTTGGACCTCGGCAGGCATCACTATGGCACTCATGGCCATCCCTAATCTTTTGGCCCTGATCCTGCTCAGCCCCATTGTGTTTAAATTAACCCGAGAATATCTAGCCAAATAGATTCGAGATAATATTAACCCGGCACCAATATAAATATGCTATACTATGGGCATGAATGAAGACGCACGCACCCTTCCTGCGTCAGCCCAGGAAGAAAAAAGA
>JAADGI010000010.1 GCA_013152415.1 Gammaproteobacteria bacterium
GCCGCCGTCAGCGTCGTCTTGCCATGATCCACATGACCTATGGTCCCTACGTTGACGTGGGGCTTGGTTCTTTCAAATTTCTCTTTAGACACCGTCTATATCCTCATCGCTATCTTCTAAAGTTAGATCGAGCAAACATCACCGCTAAGATGGAGCCCATAACCGGATTTGAACCGGTGACCTCTTCCTTACCAAGGAAGTGCTCTACCGACTGAGCTATATGGGCACAAAAAATAGCCACAAGCCACGAGTGGCAAGTAACAAGACTGCCTTTGCATTCGCCTTGCACTAACGTCCCGCTGTGGATCACTACCCACCCATTCGATACTCGTCGTTCGCAACTTGCTGCTTAACATTGGAGCGGGTGATGGGAATCGAACCCACACCATCAGCTTGGAAGGCTGAGGTTCTACCGTTGAACTACACCCGCCGCGTCGGAAACCCATATCACGATCCGTACGGTTATCGAGTTCCCTGTCGACATAGTGGGATCACCGGTTTCTACCACTGCCTTGCCAAATCCAGACCGGTCCCTTGCCGAGGTGCGACCCCGGCCCCACGACTCGTCCGGTGGAGGGGGGAGGATTCGAACCTCCGAAGGCGGAGCCGTCAGATTTACAGTCTGATCCCTTTGGCCACTCGGGAACCCCTCCGGAAAACGTAAGCGGCGAATTGTGCTCAAGCACTAGCGGGTTGTCAACACATTCCGCTCTATTTTTTACGTAGTACGTTCAATGCCGAGCCCGCGTTGAACCAAGTGATTTGATCGGCGGTGAGTGTGTGGTGGGCCGTAAAGCTCTCACAGCTACCGTCGGCATGATGTACCTCCACGGTCACCGCTTGGCCCGGTATCAAGCGGTCCAGGCCCTTGAAACTGAGCCGGTCATCACGCCGCAGACGATCATAGTCCACCGATTTCTGGAAGGTAAGAGGCAAAATCCCCTGTTTTTTCAGGTTGGTTTGGTGAATACGGGCAAAACTGCGCGTCAGTATCACCCGGCATCCCAGATGCCGGGGGGACATGGCGGCATGTTCACGGGAACTGCCCTCACCAAAGTTGCCATCCCCCACCGCAACCCAGCCCTGACCACGGGCCTTGTAATCCCGCGCCAATTCATTGAGAGGCTGATCTTCAGCACCCGTGAAGACGTTAAACCCGGTGCCCGGCTTGGATGAAAACTGATTGTGGGCACCGGAGTACATATTGTCGCTGATACGATCCAGGTGACCACGATAGCGCAGCCAGGGGCCAGCCGGTGAAATGTGGTCAGTGGTGCATTTACCCTCTGCCTTGAGCAAGATAGGCAGAGATTGGTACCCGGCCTGCTTGTCCACTGCCAGAAAAGGCTCCAGGAGGCTCAGGCGCTCACTGTGGGGACTCACCTCAATAACGACCCCCTTACTATTTACCGCTGGAGGGTAGTAACCACTGTCAGCTGCAGTAAATCCCCTTTTAGGAAGCTCTTCGGCGCTGGGAGGGCTGAGTTTGAATAAACCACCCTCTGTGGTCTGGATCGAGCCATTCACAGGATCGGTATCCAGCCGCCCCGTGAGTGCATAGGCGGTCACCACCTCGGGGCTGGCGATAAACGCGTGGGTACCTGGGTTACCATCATTGCGCTTGGGGAAATTCCGGTTATAGGAGGTCAGTATGGAGTTGCTTTCTTCGGGCTTAACATCGCTGCGCTCCCACTGGCCAATGCAGGGCCCACAGGCGTTGGCAAGCACGGTAGCCCCAATGGCCTCTAAATCCGCCAACATACCGTCACGGGCAATGGTCGCTCGAACCTGCTCTGAGCCCGGCGTCACCATGAGGGGTATCTTTGCCTTGAGTCCCCTGGCGGTGGCCTGACGGGCAACATGGGCTGCCCGGCCGATATCCTCATAGGACGAATTGGTACAACTCCCGATCAGTGCCACCTTGAGTTGTGAGGGATAGCCGTTTTTGGCCACATCGGCGGCGAATTGGGAGACTGGCCGCGCCAAATCGGGAGTATGAGGACCCACCACATGGGGCTGTAGCGTAGAAAGATCGATCTCAACGATCTCATCGTAGAATTGCCCTGGATCCTGGGCCACCTCATCGTCGGCGATCAACTCCGAAATACACTTCGTCGCCATATCGGCGACCTCCCCCCGTTCAGTGGCCCGAAGGTAATCGGCCATTCTGGCATCAAATGGAAATACGGAAGTAGTCGCGCCTAATTCGGCCCCCATATTGGTTACTGTGGCCTTGGCGGTACAGGATAATGACGCCGTACCCGGACCAAAATACTCGATGATCTTGCCGGTACCTCCAGCGGCACCCAACATGCCCGCCAACTTTAAAATGACATCTTTGCCGCTGGTCCAGCCATTGAGTTCACCTCTGAGCCGTACCCCAACCAATTTGGGCCAGATGACTTCCCAAGGCATACCCACCATGACATCCACCGCATCGGCACCACCCACACCAATGGCCACCATACCCAGACCCCCGGCATTGGGGGTATGTGAATCAGTACCAATCATCAAGCCACCGGGAAAGGCATAGTGCTCCAAAACCACCTGATGGATGATTCCAGAACCCGGTTGCCAAAAACCCATGCCATATTTTTTTCCTGCCGTGGCAAGGAAGTCATACACCTCTTGATTGGTATTTTGGGCCACGGCCAAATCATGGCTGGCACCCACTTTGGCACGTATCAGGTGATCGCAGTGGATCGTGGTCGGTGCGGCCACCTGCTTACGACCGGAGGTCATAAACTGGAGTATGGCCATCTGTGCCGTGGCATCTTGCATCGCGACCCGATCGGGCTGTAAGCCGACGGTAGACACCCCCCGTCCAGGCCTGCCCGTAATTTCCCCATTAAAAAGGTGGGCATAAAGGATTTTTTCCGCCAACGTGAGCGGCCTCTGCTCAAAATCCCGCGCCGCAGATACCCTCCGCGACAAATCCCGATAATAGGCCCGAATCATTTTTATGGCGTCTTTAGGCTGTTTTTCCATTACTCAATCTCTATAAAAATTAAATTCGGCGACCTTTACGGGGCAAGCCACGGCTAAGATCCGCAGCGCCCAATCCGGTACCCTTTTGAGGTGGAGCCCGCAGAGGGAGTCGAACCCCCGACCTGCTGATTACAAATCAGCTGCTCTACCAGCTGAGCTATGCGGGCAATAAATAAACTGTTTCTTGCCGTCCATGGCGTCACATTGCGCCCCCAGACACACCGGCCCGACCATCCTTGGCCGGGCGTTCGACGGGAAAAAGGTCCACCGGACCTTTTCCTGCTTCCGCCTCACCCAGCTGAGCTATGCGGGCAATAAATAAACTGTTTCTTGCCATCCATGGCGTCACATTGCGCCCCCAGACACACCGGCCCGACCGCCCTATGGCCCGGTGTAGCGGGAGATCAGAAAAAGGGCGGGCATTGTATGTAAAGCCCAGGGGGCTTGGCAAACCCTAAACTGATATCAACCACAAGGATGGGTCACCAGACGGGTCTCAGCGTGACCCCAATCCATTCCCTGTAGTTTGTTGGCCAGTTCTTTTTGGGGGATCTGGATCTGTAACCAGTCACGCCGTTCCTTGGTTTGGGTGCGTACCTTGATGCGAGCATCGATCTTCTTAATCTTGAGCTTATTCATGAAATCCTCCGCCTTGGGCAGCTGGCGAAAGAACCCCAAGGCGATGCTGTAATGACGGCCCAGCCGGACGACATAATGCCCACGAAAACCCTTTTTTACCAAGCCTTGCCGCGCCAACTGGGCTTGATCTTCGCTGACAAAACGCCCCATCAATACCCGATATCCCTCCACCACTTGTTCGTGGCGCTGTTCGCGCTTATAGCCCAGCCCCATACGCGCAAGCCGTTGACCCGCCTGCTCCACATCGGCACTACGCATAAAGGGACCCAATTCGTAGCATATTGTTCGGGCCTCGGGGTTTTCTGAATTTTGCTCCGGCAGGCCAGGTACCAGGGCCATATGCTCATACTGGATGGGGGGGCGACGTATGGGGGCGTCATTGCCGGTCTCATAATGCCCCGTTGCCCACAGCAACAGCCCTAAATTGACCAATATCAGAACCCAAAAAACAGCCTTCATAAATGTTGCTCTGCTATGCGTGCCAATCCACGTAACACCAAGTCAGGGACCCACTGGGTCTGGTGTGTCAGCACAGGGGCCAGGGTCTGGGCATCTCCCCCAGTAATAAACAGCTCTACATCGGCTTGGTCTGATTTAAATTCAGTGAGCACCCGGTCTATCCCCCCGGCAATCCCGTACAAGGTGCCGCTCGCGACCGCAGCAGCGGTATCTCGGCATTGAACCCCATAACCCCCTGTGGGTATTTCATCGTCAATACCGTCAGCACCCAAGGCCAGGGCCGTACGGGCCAGGGCCAATCCCGGCATGATGACCCCGCCTAAAAACTCACCCCCTGCATTGACCCCGTCCACCGTCACTGCGGTCCCACAATCGACAATACAATAGCCACCACTGGCCAATGCCCGTGCGCCCAACATTGCGGCCCACCGATCACTCCCCAGACGGTGGCTCGGTTGATAGCTGTTGTGCAAACCCAGGGTCTCGGCCTCGGCAACAACGATGAGGGGGGCCACCGACCAATGACAATCTATCCACTGCACTACCTGCTGGGTTGATGCATCAGAAGCCACACTGGCCATCACCACCCGCTCGGGGGGACACAACGACTGCCATTGCTCGTCCATAGCCAAGCCCAGCCGGTCGGCGCCAAACCAGCCTTGGCTCGTCCAAGCATCCGGGCCATGGCCCAGAGCCCATTTCAATCGGCTGTTGCCAAAATCGATCAATAACATCCCTACAATCCTAAAATTCTGCAATTGGCCGCTCAGTCACAGTGGACTCAGACTCACCTCGCCTGACAACATTTGGTGAACATGTCCACGCTTGTCGCGCAAAAGTAACGCACCCGCCTCATCGATCCCGATTGCGATCCCTTCCAATTTTCCATTATGGGTATAGACCACTACGGGCTTTCCACTCTGGGCATGAAACTGCTCCCAGGTCTGTTGGAAATACCCTAAGCCCTCCCGTTCAAATACACCAAACATCTTCCATACCGCACCGATCAATGAAGGTGCCAGTGTATTTCGGTCGATATCCTGGTCCGTGATCTCACTTAACATCGCCCATGGCCGGGCTATCTTTTGGGCTGTGAGCACCTCAATATCTATATTCAAACCTAGCCCCAGGACCACCCAGCAGGGACCGTTGACCTCACCACGGATATCCACCAGCATGCCTCCAAGCTTCCGGCCCTGCCAAACCAGATCATTGGGCCATTTCAGGCCAACACCCCGAAAACCTTGATTGACGAGCATCTGACTAATGGCCGCTCCGGCAGCAAGGCTCAAGCCCGCCACCTGGCCCACACCCGCCTCAAAAAACCAGGCCATAGAAAACATAATATTACGGTACGGGGTGGCCTGCCATTGACGACCGTGCCGTCCCCGCCCTTGAGTCTGCGCCTCAACCAGACATACAGCACCCTTTTTGCCAAAATCATCAACATGCTTTAGCAAGTAACGGTTGGTTGAATCCACCTCAGGTAACAGCCTAAGCCTATTCCCAAAACCGGGAATATCCTCTGCCAGGGCCGCCACAATAGTATCCCGGTCGAGAATGTGAAGCGGATGAGACAAGCGGTAACCTTTCCCCGGGACGCTGTGAATGTCTAATCCGAGCTGGCGCAATTTCTTGATCCCCTTGCACACTGCAGCTCGGCTCACATTGAACTCGGCACCCAGTGCGTTGCCGGAGACCAGTTGTCCGTCGGCAAGTCTTTTTACAATTTCATGGCGTAGGGTCATTATGAACATCAAAGCCAAAGCGGGGATGGATTTTAAACGCGGGCAGTCGGCGTCACACGCTGCATCTGTAGCAGATTATCAATACCAAACCCTGCTGAATCTACATTTCAGGGAAACTCCCGTTACCGGGTCTGTGGGGAAGACCGCTACCGGTGTGGCCTGCAAACCCATGTCATGCAACCAGGTAAAAACCTGATTAGCCCACCTTCCTTACCCCCCAAACTCCTGGGGCAAAATTTGGTTCGGATCCTCGCCATAAATTGGAGTATACCGCTTACCGAGACAGGGTAGGCGATCAGACAAGAATAGCTGCTATAATCCTGGCAGGATTGGGTAAATATTCACAGCCTGGGCCAATACTACGGATTCACGGGCCATCAGCGGTAGTTATATCACATGCATCAAACCATCTTGGGACGCACCGGGCAAGGACACCAGATCGACCTCAAAACGGTCGCGCTTTGCGGCTTGGTTCTACTTTTCACTATACTCACCACAACCGATACAGCCTTCGCCGATACGGTGTATGTTAGCGACACACGTCAGGTCAACGTATATCAACGACCGAGTGCTTCTTCCCCGGTACTCGCCATCGTCATGTCCGGAGCCAAACTCGACATTCTGGAGACTAAAGATCGATACACCCACGTACGTACCGACAACGGCACACTGGGCTGGATACGCAGTGCTTATCTAACAAAAGATACTCCTGCACAGGCCAAACTCAACCGTATTCACGATCAATATCTGGCCCTGGAAAGTGAGCTGAAAGAAACCCGGGGGAAACTGGATAGCATCAGGCAAGCGGATCGAGAAATCGTCACACCTGCCATCAAGCCCGAGAAAAACTCATCCTCTGTTCTATTATGGATATTTGCCATATTTACCGCTACGGCTATAGGTGCCGGGGGGTTTTTTGCCGGAATAAAATGGTATAAGCATCGCATAAGCAAGAAATTAGGCGGCTTTAGCTTCTGAAATTCACGCTGTAATTTGCTTATTTGCACTCCGTACCAAACGTGGGTGACAATCTTTCCCCAGACGTTTACCATCCTCTGAAACCAAGTGCTTGGGCGCAACTTAGCTGCACACCTATAAGACAACACTAATACTCCCTCTATCTTGCTCAGAAATTAATGATTTTCGCCATGCTCCTAACTAAGAACCCAGCACTACAACACAGCTATCAACACCTAGCCTTAGCCATATTTCTATGTGGGGTATCCATAACGCCTTTGTCTCTTATTGCCACAGCCCATGCGAGCAATCATTCGGCTCCAGACATCTCCAAGGGCATCAAACAATTTAAACATGGACTAAAACTGGCCAAACGGGGGAAACCCGACAAAGCCATTGCAGTATTTAAAAAACTAAGCAAAGAGTTTCCCCAATGGCCGGAACCCTTTAATAATCTAGCGGTAATCTATGAACAACAAGGCCGCAACAAAGACGCCATAGCTGCCTTAGAGGCGGCCCTCAACACCCACCCCAGCTACTCTACCGCACATCAGAATCTCAATCGTGTTTACGATAGTATGGCAAGCAAGGCCTATGCAAAGGCATTCGCCTTGAACAATAAGAAAAAACCAAAACGGGTAAAATTGAGCACCATTGATAAACTTCGCCTGGTCCCAACGGTACGTGTGGCTGAAGCCCGCACCCACCAAGTAGATAACGTGCCCAAACCCATCGTAGCGGATGAAAAAACGCAAACTACTCCCAACATAGTAGCGCCCTCGGTTAGGGAAAAAGATCCCAAGAAACGTCTACTCGATACCCTCAATGCCTGGGCCAGGGCCTGGTCACAACAGGATGTGAGCACTTACCTGTCGTTTTACTCGACACGATTTCAACCTGCAAAGGGCATGACCATCAAAACCTGGCGCCAGCAACGGCACCAGCGGCTGGCTGCACCTAAAAAGGTTCAAATTACAATAAGTAATGCCAAAGTGATGAGTATCAACAACAAACAGGCCCGCGTCCGTTTCCACCAGTCTTACCAATCGGATAACTTTAGCAGCAATGCAAGCAAACAATTGATCTTTGAAAAGGTTGGCAATGACTGGCGCATAGTCATGGAACATGTACTCAGAGAATCTCTCCAATAGAGCTAATCTGGCTGTCACCATATTTTTGAGCGTGATCTGATGAACATTTCTAAATACATGTTAGCCTATTTGTGCGGGCTGTTGAGTTTAGGCATGCACCCTGGGACATGGGCGCTGGACTCAGTGAACCAGGGTCCTCACTTAAAGATACTGGGGGACAACCTTCAAGCAAGTGACGAAAAAGCTCTGGTCGAGGCTATCGGGGATATCGATACACAACACTTGAAGATACATGGGGACCTTCAAGCAAGAGATGAAAGAACCCTGGTGGGGATCATCGAGGACATCAATGCCCAACGCCTACAAAGTGCTAGGGACAAACTACAGCAGCTGGTCAAAGCAAACCCCAAGTTTAAACTCGCTCAGCTCATCTACGCAGATCTGCTTCAGGCCCGTACCCGAACAATAACCGGCTTCGGCACCTATCCCGACGCACCCAAGGAAACACTCGCGAACCTGCTTGATGAGGCCCGTGTACGGCTTGCTCACTATTGGGCCCCAACGGGGATCGGGCGTATACCCGCCTCATTCATTCACATGGACCCAGTATACAAATACGGCCTCCTGGTAGACCTCGCCCGTTATCGACTCTACGTAGTAAAAAATGCCAGTGATCACCCCAGGGTCGTTGCCGACTATTATATATCCATGGGGAAAAAGGGTGCCGTCAAACACAAAAGGGGGGATCAACGTACACCGGTGGGTGTTTACCATGTTACTTCGCAACTACAGGCGAACCGCTTACCCGACCTGTATGGGAGTGGCGCCCTCCCCATCAATTACCCAAACGAATGGGACAAACGTCTGGCCAAAACGGGCTACGGCATATGGTTGCATGGCACCCCCAGCAATACCTTCGCACGGGCACCACGGGCAAGTGACGGCTGTGTGGCGCTTAGTAACATCAATTTCACTGATTTGACAAAGTTTGTGCAGGTTTCGCGTACACCGGTAGTCATCACCAACCAGGCAAAGTGGCTACAACCTGAAGTGTGGGCACAACAACAAACCCGATTCAAACAACTTATTGAAAATTGGCGTAAAGATTGGCAAAGCCTGGACTCAAACCGTTATCTGGCACACTATTCCAGAGAATTTCAAGCCCGCAAGAAAGATTACGCAGCATGGGTGGCGCATAAAAAACGGGTCAATAGCACGAAATCGTATATTCGTGTTGGTTTATCCGACATCAGTCTTTTCCACTACCCCGACGCGCCAAAAATATTTGTCGCGACTTTCCGACAGGCCTATGAAAGCAGCAACCACGGCTCTCTATCCACCAAGCGCCAATACTGGCAACAAGAAGCCGATGGGCGCTGGCGTATCATCTATGAAGGCCCCGCATGACGGTTCAGTTGCTTGGGTGTACGCGGCACATTGAGTCTTAACCAGCGCACTAAATCTACCCACAAACGGCGTAACTGAGCCGATGTTGGCATCGAACCTGCGGATGGCAACTCGAGGGTGATCACCGGTATGCCCAATTGCACCCCCGCATAATTGCCAAGTGAACCTGGATAGGTGCCCATTAAATTTCTGTTGAGATAACCCAATCGGCGGGGGGCCTCCGGGGGGCCATCGTAATCAACAATCCCGTGGGGTGCGTGGACAGCAACAATGGCATCGGGTCTAAAGCGGTGAATGGTAGCGGCTAGCCACTGACTCTCCGGCTCGCTCAAAGGCGCAATGCCTGGATAGCGACGTGGGTTTCGCCCTGTCTTTTTGACCCAGTAGTGGCGTGTCTTGGCAAGCCAATTGGGAGTGGGAAAATTCCGGTTCAAATCAACGCCGTTGGCATTCATCCGCTGAGACTTGCGACGCAATAAGCCGTCGGGATTAAGCAGTGGGGCAAAATACCAATGAAAGAGTCCCGAGTGATGGCTGTCGAGAATTTTCATCCACTTAAATACCACACTCACCGAAGCATATTCATCGCCATGGATCCCCCCTACCACTAAAATACGCGCTTCGGGTTTACGTCCTTCAAGTGGTGGGTAAATCTTCTCCACTATGGGGGTGCCCTTCACTGAAATTACCCCGGATGGTCGCAGTTGACGCCTATGGCACTCCAACAGCGAAATACTGGCAAGTTTGGCCGCCACCAAGACACAAACATCCAAATTACCAGCCTGACCGGCTCCGGTCACGGCAATCCCCATCCAAGCTAGCAGCCAGGCCAAGTGTTTTTTAAGCACGATGTAGTTAAATGGGCGCAAGAACAGTACCTAGCCTCCAAGCAACACTATCCAACGGCAAATTGTAATAGATTTTGCTGGGCTTCGCATCGCCTGATGCTAGCCCATACGTGCTCTGCCGCCTACATTCACATCCATATTAAGCGTTGACCTTGGCATTTGACCCTGCGCCAACCCACCTCCTGCATAATCAACTGCTAAAATAACATTTGTAGCCCAATAAATTTAAAATCCGCTGGACAGCTGCCCACTAAAATCTCCATCAAAATTCTCGAGCCCCACCCCCTCGGCCAATGACACATCCATAACAATAGGCAGGTGATCAGAAAAAGGGATGCTCAGTACTTTTGCCTCGTTTACAGTAATACTGGGCGATACCAGGATGTGGTCGATACTGCGTTGTGGCCGCCAACTCGGGTAGGTACGCAAGCCCCTGGCGGGTGCTGTCAAGCCACTAAACTTAAGCAACCGTTTCATATCAGAGCCTTCAGCACGGCAATTTAAGTCACCCATCAAAATAACATTGTCATACTCGCGCACCAGCTCACCGATATAGTCTATCTGGCGTAAACGAGATCGGCGGCCAAGGGCCAGATGTACGATAACTAACACCAGGGGTTGGGTCTGCCCATATTGCACGATCAAGGCACCACGCCCCGGGATAGCGCCAGGCAATCGATGCTCTGTGCAGACAGATGGCCGAATGTGACTCAGCACACCCAAGCTGTGTCTGGCAAAATGTCCAATTCGACGATTGGTGCGATCTTCCCAAAATGGAAAGTTTGCCTTTTGGGCGAGGTATTCCGTTAAATTGATAAAGTCACTGCGCAGGCTTCCAGCGTCCGTTTCCTGTAAACCAATCAGATCAAAATGGCGAATCAACTCCGCTATACGATCCAAATTGCGCAGGCGCTGGGGGAAAGGCAGGACGTGCTTCCAACTGTGGGTCAGGTATTGTCTATAATGCGAGGTATCGATACCGGCCTGTATATTGTAACTCAACAAGCGCAGCCGAACTCTATTCGGCAACAGACCACCGTCGGAAGTAAGGGATGCAGGAAAACTGTACATCGGTCTAGTCATAGAATCACTTCGATACCCAGTAGTATAGCCCTAGTTGTTAGTCTCGACACCTGCGAGCCGGAGCTTTCCGGAGCCTTATCAACAAGGTACGGCAACCCATCCGGTGTGACTCACAAAGGCAAACGCCTACGAACCCCTTAGAAGCCCCCTCTAAGCAGGCCTCCCAACAATGTAGACAAAAACCACAAAAGTAAGTTTGATCTAGCCGTGAATCACCCCGGAACGGTTGGCTTTCACAGGGCCACGAAGTGGCGCATCAGACAATAACCCACACCCTATTTAGGTAGCGTGCCCCACAGCATAAAAAAAGCCCCAGACAGAAACGGCATCTGGGGCTTCGAATTAAAGCCTGGCAGTGTCCTACTTTCACATGGGGAAACCCCACACTATCATCGGCGCAGAGCAGTTTCACTTCCGAGTTCGGGATGGGATCGGGTGGGACCTACTCGCTATAGCCACCAGGCAAACTGGCTGAGACCTGAAAATATAATCAGGATCTCGAATTGGGTAATGAGTTCGACGCTTAGGTTTACTGCTGTTGACCAGCACCCCACTCAAACTGCTTGGGTGTTATATGGTCAAGCCTCACGGGCAATTAGTACTGGTTAGCTTCATACATTGCTGCACTTCCACACCCAGCCTATCAACGTTGTGGTCTACAACGACCCTTAAGGGAGTTTAAAACTCCAGGGAGATCTTATCTTGGGAGGGGCTTCCCGCTTAGATGCTTTCAGCGGTTATCCCGTCCGTACATAGCTACCCGGCAATGCCACTGGCGTGACAACCGGAACACCAGGGGTACGTCCACTCCGGTCCTCTCGTACTAGGAGCAGCT